>CAXQUZ010000238.1:0-6206 GCA_964226865.1 Myxococcota bacterium
CATCGTGCTCGACGGCTACGGCAGCGACGAGGGGCCCTACGTGCTCAACCTCGTCGAGGGCCGGGTCGAGTTCGGCGGCGACGACTCGGGCTGGGCCGACGACGGGGTCGACGTGGGCACCGAGACCGACGGGGGCACCGCCGCCGGGAGCTGGGGCGTGCCGGGCTTCGTGCTGCTCTGGGGCGCCCTCATCGGCCTCGGCGGGGCGGTCTCGGGCCGGCGCCGCGCGGACTGAGCGACCGCCGGGCGCCGGCGGTGGCCCCCAAGACGGCGACCGCCCTGGCCAGCAGACCAGGGCGGAGGGCGCGCGTCCGGGCGGGGGCTCAGGCCACCTGCTCGGAGGCCTCCATCGCGTAGATGTGCTCGAGGGAGCCCGTCTTGTCTTCCTTGACCGTCTGGGCCACGTCCCGGGCCACCCGGCCGACCACCTCGATGCGGTCGCGGCCGTTGCGCTTGGCCGTGTAGAGGGCGCCGTCGGCGAGCTTGGTGAGCTCGGCCAGCTCGTGGCCGTCCACCGGGAACTGGGCCACGCCCATGCTGCAGGTGAAGGCGGGGATGTTGCTGTTGGCGAGGCGGTCGGCGAGGTCGTCGCGCAGCCGCTGGAGCACCCGCACCCCGGTCTCGACGTCGATCTCGGGCAGCACCACGATGAACTCCTCGCCGCCGTAGCGCCCGATGACGTCCTTGTCGCGGAGGCCCTCGGTGATGGTCTTCGAGAAGAGCTGGATGGCGCGGTCGCCCACCTGGTGGCCGTAGGTGTCGTTGAGGCGCTTGAAGTGGTCGATGTCGGCCATGACCAGGAGGCCGCGGCTGATGTTCTGGAGCACGATGCTCGCCTCGTCCTCGAAGCTGCGGCGGTTGAGCAGCCCCGTGAGGCCGTCCGTGCGGGCCGCGGCCTGGGAGTCGGCGAGGGTGCGGATCATGCCGAGGCGGGCGCCGACGTGGGCGGCGATCGAGGGCAGGAAGCGGATGTGGTCGTCGTGGAGCGGCTGCTGGTCGGGACCGATGGTGTGGAGCACGCCGATGGTCTTGCCCATGACCGTGACCGGCGAGCAGACGGCGCTGCAGGGGCCACACTCGCGGCTGCGCAGCTTGGGGCAGGCGTCGAGGGCCTCGGAGGAGGCGAAGGTGAGGGTGCGGCCCCGGCGGACGGCGGCGCACTCCCGGGGCGAGGCCACCGCGCAGCCCACCGCGTCGAGATCGGGGGTGTGGAGCACCCGGCGGAGGTGGGCGTTGCTCGAGTCGGCCATCAGCAGCTCGGCCTTCTGGCCGGGCAGGGCCTGGACCAGGGCGCGGGTGGCCACGTCGAAGACCTCGTGCTCGCGGTCGATGAGGTCGAGGGCCCGCTGGAGCTCGGCGTCGAAGCGGTTGCTCGCGACCTCGTGCTCGAAGGCGATCTGGCGCTCTTCGAGGTGCTCGGCCACGGTCATCAGCTTCTCTTCGAGGCGGCCCACCGAGCAGCCGCTCGGGTCGTCGAGGGGCGCCGCGGGCAGCCCGTTGGCGCGCTGCATGATGTACTCGCCGGCCCGATCGAGGCGCTGGCCCACCGAGCGCAGCGCGTAGACCAGGCCGCCCAGGGTGAGCGGCAGGGCGGCGACGGTGATGGCGATGACCCCCCAGACCACGTCGTGGAAGTGGGTGGCGTAGGCCTCGAGGGCCCCCACCGTGAGGGTTCCGGCCTCGAGCTCGTGCATCATCGCGCGGCTCTCGCCGGCGAGGGTGATGAGGTTGCCCGTGCCCAGGACGACGGTCCCCATCGCGGCGATGCCGACGGGGAGCGCTCCCATGAGCACCAGGGTGTGGAAGCGGCGGGGGATGAGGTCTCGTGTTTCCATGTGTCCGGAATCGGACAACAAGCCGTGACACATGAGCGCGATTGGCGGGGGATTCCCGTCGATCGCGAGGGAGGCCTGGACGGGTCAGTCCTGGCGACCCTCCTGGGCCATGGCCCGCGCCAGCTGGTCCAGGGCGCCCTCGTGGCAGGCGGTCCAGCCCGGCCGGATGCGCTTCTCGTAGGCGCCCACGAAGGGGCGCGGGGGGGCGGTGACCCATGTGTCGACGGTGACACGGGTGGTGCCCTGCTGGGGCTGGAGGGTCCAGGTCGTCGTGAAGCCGCGGTTGCCCGTGTGGTCGATGTCGATGCGCTCGCCCGGCAGCGCCCGGCTGATGCGGGCGTCGAGGCTGCGGCGCCAGAGGCCGACCTTGTAGGTGATGGCCATGGTCGCGCCGACCCCCATGACCGTCTCGCCCAGCTCGATGCCCTTGGTGCAGCCCTCGGGCCAGAGGGCGTCTTGGTTCCGCAGATCGAGCAGGTACTCGAAGATGGCGCGAGGCTCGGCGTTGACGCTGCGGCTGGCCCGCACATCGGCCTTCTCGGCGGCAGAGGCCGGGCCGGCAGCGAGGCAGAGCAGGGCGAGGGCGGCGCGGCGGACCGCGGCGGGCATGCGCATGGGGGCTCCGGAGCGGGCGGGGGTCAGCGCTGGGCGGCGCGGACGAAGTTGCGCATGTTGTCGGGCAGGGTGCGGCTGGTCAAGCTGCGGGCCACCACGTCGGGCACCGAGCCGCCCGGGTCGCTGACGGTGGTGTAGACGAGGCTGTGGCCCTGGGCGGTCGGGCGCAGCTCCCAGCAGCCGTGGGTCATGGGCCCCTCGATGGCCCGGGGGTGGCGGGCCTTCACGCCGGCGCGCGCGGCCGCGGCCTCGCCCGGGGGCAGGCCGCTCCAGCAGCGCCGGCGGTGGGCCGGGTTGCCGCCGACGGCGTCTTCGAGCTCGGTGTGGCCGAACCAGTAGCGCTGGGAGCCGGGCATCAGCGGCGGGGGCACCATGACCTGGAAGTACTCCATGGCCTTGCCCTGGCGCAGGAAGACCTTGGCCTCGGCGAGCTGGTCGCCGTGCTTGGTGTGGCCGTCGATGTCGCTGAGCAGCCGCCAGAGCCGGTCGCGGTCGACCGAGGCGGGCAGGGGCAGCTCGCCCTGGAAGGCCGTGCGGCCGGTGGCGGGCTTGCTGCGCACGACGAGGCCGTCGCTGTCGGTGCGCAGCTCGGTCCAGCCCGCCGGGGACTGGAGGGTGGCCAGGACCGACCGATCGAGGGCACCCGCCGCGGCGGGGCCCGTGGCGGTGGGGAGCGCGAGGGCCAGGGCCAGCCACGCGGGAGAGGGGCCGATCATCGTGGGCGTGCCGGGGTGGGAGGGAGGCGCATTGTGTCATCCCGGGCGGGGGGCCGGTGCCATGGTCGTGTCAGGCGGCGGGTGACAGGGGGCGGCGGCATGCTACGTCGCCGGTGGGTGCCCAGCGAGGGGGGCCCGGCCGCGACCGCGGAGGCACCGGTGACGACCGCGCCCGACCCGATGCCCCCCGAGGGGGGCCCGCCCGCCGACCCGGTGCTCCCGGCCGGTGCGCCCGGCCTGACCGACGGGGGCGCCCCTCCCGGCCTGAAGAGCCTGCTGGTCAAGCTTGTGGTCGGGATTCTCGTCTTTGTTGCGCTGGTCGCTGTTCTCGTCGTCGCCTTCGAAGACCAGCTCGTGGGCGCCGGCCGCGACTTCGTGGCCGCCTGGGGCGGGCCGGGGGTGGGCCTCGCCTTCTTCGTGCTCGACGCGGTCTGGATTCCCATCCCCCAAGAGACCTTCAGCGGCCTGGCCCTCGTCGGGGGCATGCCCTTCGTCGAGGTCTGGGCCTGGGCCAGCGCCGGCAGCCTCTGCGGGGGCACCCTCGGCTACAGCGTCTGCCGGGGCATCGGGCGCAGCGATCGCTTCCAGCGCTGGCTGGCGCGCAAGGGGGGCGACGCCCACGCGGCGGTGCGCAAGTGGGGGCCCCTCGGCGTGGCCCTCGGCGCCGTGTCGCCAATTCCCTACAGCATCTCGGCCTGGGCGGCGGGCGCCCTGGGCATGGAGCTGCGGCCCTTCCTGCTGGTGTCGCTGCTGCGCATCCCGCGGGTGGGCTTCTACCTCTGGCTCATCCAGATCGGCGTGGTGTCGGTGGTCGGGGCCTGAGCGGGAGCCCAGGGGCGGGCGGTCCGGTGCTCAGGGGGCGGGCGGTCCGCTCCGGCGGGGCAGCAGCCGCTCGGGCACGGCGGCGAGGAAGCGGCTCGGGCGCTGGCTGTGGCCCCGGTCGCCCTTGGCGGCCCAGCTCAGGTGGAGCCCCTGGCGGGCGCGGGTCACGGCGACATAGAGCAGCCGCAGCTCTTCTTGGAGGGCGTCCTCGTCCTCGGCGCGCGCGACCCACCACGAGGGCAGCCCCCCCTCGTGCAGCCCGGGCACGATGACGTGGTCGAACTCGAGCCCCTTGGACTGGTGCATGGTGAGGATCCGCACGCCGGGCTTGTCTTCGAGGGCATCGACGTCGCGGCTGAGGGCGAGCTGCTCGAGCACGGCGGCGAGGGCGAGGTCGGGGGCGAGGGCCGGGCGGTCCATGGCACGGATGCGACCGACGAGCTCGCTGAGGCGGGCCATGCGGGCGATGCGCTGGGGGTCGCGGCGCAGCTTGGGGCCCATGGCCTCCTTGGCGATGGTCTGGATGAGGGCGTGGGGGCGCTGGCCCAGGCCGGCCCAGCGGTCGAGGGCCGTGCGCAGCCGCCCGAAGGCCCCGGCCTCGCGTGCGACGAGGGCCTGGCGGTCGGGGGCCCCGGCCTGGGCGCGGTCGGCCAGGGCGTGGAGCAGCGCGACGGTGGCCTTCACATCGTCGAGGGCCCGGTGGCTGTTTTCGACCCCCGTGATGCCGAGGCGGGCGAGCAGCGCGCCCAGCTTGTGGGGGCCCGCGGGCAGCAGGCGCCGGGCGGCGTCGAGGGTGTCGACGAGCACCCGCAGCCGCAGGGGCTGGCCGAGCCGGGCGCTGTGGCCCTCGATCATCTTGCGGTCGAAGGCGACGTGGTGGCCGGCGATGGGCAGGTCGCCCAGGAAGGCGGCGAAGTCGGCCAGCACGGTGGCGGGAGGCTGGCCCTGCTGGCGCAGCCGGGCGTCGGAGATGTGGTGGACGGCCTCGGAGGCGCCGACGGGGCGGGTGTTGCGGAGCAGGGCGGAGAAGGTGTCGGCCGGGTCGCCGGACCAGCGGCCCCCGCGCAGCCGCACGGCGCCCAGCTCGATGATCTCGTCCTCGAGGGGATCGAAGCCCGTGGTCTCGGTGTCGAGCACGACCACGTCCTGGCCCGCCAGCGCCCAGAGGGGGTCGCCGTGGGCCACCGTGGCCGGGTCGGTCAGATCCGAGAGCCGCAGCCCACAGGCGCGCCCCTGCTGGACGATGCGCTGGACGGTCTTGGCGCCCACCCCCACCACCAGCCGGCCCGCGACCCGCCGGGCGGCCAGCTCGTCGCGCCGGTCGACGACGAGGCGGGCCAGGGCGAGGGTGTCCTTGACCTCCTGGCGGCGGAAGAACTTGAACTGCTCGACCGTGGTGCAGGGCAGGCCCCGGCTCGTGAAGGTGGCCGAGAGCTGGGCGATGGCCTTGTTCGTGCGCACGAGCACCGCGATCCGCTCGGGCGCGACCCCCGCCCGCAGCAGCCCGGCGGCGGTGGTGGCCACGCCCTGGCGCTCGAGCTCGGCCGTCTCGTAGCTGCGCAGCACGGGGCGCTCGCCCTCGGGGCGGCCCGCGGCGGCGACCACGGTGCTGCTGCGGTCGTCGAGGCCCGTGGCGAGGGCGTCGGCCACGGCGAGCACCCGCTTGGTGGCCCGGAAGCAGCGGGTGAGGGCGCGGGTGCGCACGGGAGGGAAGTCGGCGTCGAGGCGGGCCAGCAGGGCCTGGGGGGCCGGGCCGCGCCAGGAGTAGATGGTCTGGTCGAGGTCGCCCACGAGGCAGAGGCTGGTCGACCGGCTCGCCAGCACCCGCAGCACCTCGTACTCGCTGAGGTGGGTGTCTTGGACCTCGTCGACCTGGACCATGTCGAAGCGGGTGCGCCAGAGGTCTTGCGCCTCGCCCGGGGCACCGAGCACGGCACGGGTCAGGTAGACGAGGCCCGAGAAGTCGACGGCGCCGCGGTCCTGGAGGGCCTGGGCATAGGCCGGGGCCCAGGGCTCGGCGAGCAGGGCGCCGCTGTGCCAGGTGTCGACCCGGCAGCTCCCCAGGGGGGCGGCCGAGGCGGCCTCGGCGAGGCGGAAGAAGGCCTGGCGGGGGCCCCCCTCGGGAAAGTGGTCGGCGAGCAGCTCCTGGGCGTCGTCCTCGTCGACGATGCGGACGTCGGCCGGCAGCCCTGCCTCGGCGGGGGCCGTGCGCAGGAGC
>CAXQUZ010000239.1:0-10025 GCA_964226865.1 Myxococcota bacterium
CATTGCTTCCTTGCGTCGCCAGAGAAACAAGTAAGGGCTTATTAATATATGAAGAACGGCAGTCTTCCGGCCGCAGTTTTCGTTTGTACCGGGACGCTGTAGGTTATGAAAGACTGAGGGAGGAACCCATGGCCGACGCCGTATATCGCCGCGCTGGTGGTGCTGAGGCGGGCGGCCCCCACCTGGGTCTCGGGGTCTTCCCAGGTGGCGGCGTCCCGCAGGGTGCCCTCGAGCACCGCGGCCGCGGCGTCGAAGGTCGCCATGAGGCCCACCACCTCGAGCTCGGGGTCCTCGCCCTGCCAGTCGCCCGGCGCCAGCGAGACCCGGCCCGTCTCGAGATCGACCCGGCCCCGGGCCGCGAAGCGCAGCGCCGTGCCGCCGAGCTCCGGGGCGATGGTCGCCGTGAGGGCGGCGCCGCTGCGGGTGAGCTCGGCCGACACGGGCACGTCCCCGCCCGCGATCCGGGCCGTGCCCGACCAGGTGCTGGTGCCATCGGGAAAGACCTCCACGAGGCCATCTTCGCCGTCGCTGCCGCCGTCCCCGTCCGCGCCGTCCTCCCCGCCCCCGGTGCCCGCCGCGGCGGTGCCGGAGTCGGCGGACTTGTCGCCGGCACAGGCGGCGAGAGCGAGGGAACAACCAAAGAAGACGACGAGACGCATGGGACCTCCGGGGCCGCGCCCTAGCGCGCCGCGGCCGACGGGGCCGGCGGCTCAAGCTTTCTCCATGCCCGCCGGGCCCCGGTCACCAAGCGGCCACCCCGCGTCAACAATCGGTCATCGGGCCCCGCCGGGCGGCCCCGCGCGGCAGAGGGGGGACGGAGGACCCATGCCCGCAACCGCCGTCCCGTCCTGGCGCCACCCGCGCCTCTTCAAGGATCCCGCCAGCGCCGCCACCCACTTCGCCGGCTTCCTCGCCGCCCTGGGGGGGCTGGTCTTCCTCGTGGCCAGCGCCAAGGGCGCCATCGCCAGCGCCGGCATGGCCACCTACGGCGGCAGCCTCGCCCTGCTCTTCCTGGCCTCGACCCTCTACCACTTCTTCGACGTGGGCCCCCGGGGCAACGTCTGGCTCCGGCGCCTCGACCACGTCTGCATCTTCCTGCTCATCGCCGGCACCTACGTGCCCGCCTGCCTCTGGCTGCTCGACGGCGCCTGGCGCATCGGCATGCTGGCCACCATCGGCCTCATCACCCTCGCCGGCATCGTCTTCAAGCTCGCCTGGGTCGACTGCCCGAAGTGGCTCAGCGTGGGCGTCTACATGGCGCTGGGCTGGATCGTGCTCGTGCCCGCCCACCGCATCTTCCCCCAGCTCGACGCCACCCAGCTCGCCTGGCTCGTCGGCGGCGGCGCCACCTACAGCCTCGGCGCCCTCGTCTACGTCTCCCACCGCCCCGACCCCTGGCCCGGCGTCTTCGGCCACCACGACGTGTGGCACCTCTTCGTGCTCGGCGGCGCCGCCGGCCACTTCGGCTTCACCGCCACCCTGCTCGGCCGGGCGATCCCGGCCTGGTGAGCCCTGCCGGAGTGCGAGCCCGTGCGCGTCGCCCTCAAGATCGTCGCCCTGGTCATCTCGGTCGTGCTGCTCATGTGGGGCGGCGTCGAGCTGGCCTGGATCCACCGCGAGGCGGCGGTGGTCACGGCCGAGCTGCGCCGCGACCACCGCATCCTGGGCCGGGCCGTCGCCGTGCCCCTGGCCCGCCTCGACGACGGGGACCTCGCCACGGCCCGGGCCCTCGTCGCCGAGATCAGCAGCTCGGAGCGCGAGATCGCCATGTCGCTGCGCCCCGGAGCCCCCCCCGCGGGCGCCTCCCAGGGCACCGTCCCCGGCGACCGCCTCGTGACCGAGCTGTCGGTCTCGGTCGGCACCACCCCCGCCACCCTCGTGCTCGCCGAGCCCCTGACCGAGGTGGCCCGGGTCGAGGCCGCCGGCCGCCAGGCGCTCCTGCTGCGGGGCGGGGGCATGTTCCTGATGGCCGTGCTGCTCGCGGCCTTCGGCGGACGCAGCCTCGTGGGACGGCGCCTCGACGCCCTCGTCGCCCGCACCCGCACCCTCGCCCGGGGCGAGCTGGCCCCCCAGCCCGTCTCGCCCGCCCGGGACGAGATCGGCGAGCTGGCCGTGGCCATCGAAGACCTGGCCGGCGACCTGGGCCGCGCCCAGGCCCGGGCCCACGAGGAACAGGAGCGCCGCATCGACGCCCTGGAGCGGCTCCGCCACGCCGACCGCCTGCGCCTCGTGGGCGATCTCGCCGCCGGCATCGCCCACGAGCTGGGCTCGCCCCTGCACGTGGTGGGCGGCGCCGCCCGGCTGCTCGCCGAAGACCCGACCCTCGACGCCGAGGCCCGGGAGCTGGCCGAGGACGTGCGCGACCAGGCCCGCCGCATGGACCGGCTGGTCCAGAGCCTGCTCGAGCGGGCCCACCCCGGCCACGCGCCCCTCCACCCCCTCCCCACGGCCACCCTCATGGACGCCGCCCGGCCCGTGCTCGCGGGCCTCAGCCGGGGCACGGGGGTCACCGTGGCGGTCGTGCACCACGACGAGGCCACCGTGCAGTTCCGGGTGGGCTGGTGGCAGCAGGTGGTGGCCAACCTCGTGCGCAACGCCGTCCAGGCCCAGGTCCCGGGCGGCGGGCGGGTCGAGCTGGCCCTGCGCCGGGCGGACGGGCGCCTGTGTCTCACGGTCGACGACGCCGGCCCCGGCCTCTCGGCCGAGGTCCAGGCCCGGCTCTTCCAGCCCTTCGTCACCACCAAGGCCGCCGGAGACGGCCTCGGGCTCGGCCTCTCCATCGTGCGCGGCCTCGTCGAGGAGGCCGGGGGCGAGATCAGCGCCGGGTCGGCGGCACTGGGCGGCGCCCGCTTCAGCGTGTACCTGCCCCTGGCAGAGGAGGCGGCGTGCCCGGACGAATCCTGATCGTGGACGACGAAGCGGCGATGCGGCGCATGCTGGGGCGCCAGCTGCGCTCTCTCGGCCACCACACGACCGTCGCCGACAGCGGAGAGGCCGCGCTCGACATCATCGACAACGAGCCGCTGGACGTCGTTCTCGCTGACATCCGCATGCCGGGGATGACCGGCGATGTGCTCTGCCGGGAGGTGCTGGGACGGGCCCCGGACCTGCCGGTGATCCTGATGACGGGCTTCGGCACGGTGGACGCGGCGGTCGACGCCATCCGGGCCGGTGCCTGGGACTTCCTGCGCAAGCCCTTCGAGGTGGAGGAGCTCGAGGTCGCCGTCGAGCGGGCCCTGCGCCACCAGCGGCTGCGCTCCGAGCTCGGGCGGCTGCGGGAGCGCGCCTGCGCCACCACCCCCTTCGCCGGGCTGCTCGGCGCCTCGCCCCCGATGCAGCGGCTGTTCAGCCTCGTCGAGCGGGTGGGGCGCACGACGACGACGGTGCTGCTGCACGGCGAGAGCGGCACGGGCAAGGAGCGGGTGGCCCGGGCCCTCCACCAGCTCAGCCCCCGCTCCCAGGGGCCCTGGGTGCCCGTCAACTGCGCCGCCATCTCGGAGCACCTCATGGAGGCCGAGCTCTTCGGCCACACCCGGGGGGCCTTCACGGGCGCCGAGCGGGACCGGCCCGGGCTGTTCCGGGCGGCCGACAAGGGCACCCTCTTCCTCGACGAGGTGGCCGAGCTCTCGCCCGCCGCCCAGGCGCGGCTGCTGCGGGTGCTCGAGGAGCGGGCCGTGCGCCCCCTCGGCGAGCACCGGGCCGTGCCCGTCGACGTGCGGCTGGTCGCCGCCACCCACGCCGACCTGGCCGCCGAGGTCGCCGCCGGGCGCTTCCGCGAAGACCTCTTCTACCGGCTCAAGGTGGTGACCCTGGTCGTGCCGCCGCTCCGGGAGCGCGGCGAGGACGTGCTGCTGCTCGGCGACCACTTCGTCCAGGAACAGGCCGCCGCCCAGGGCCGGGCCCTGACCTGGGGCGACGACTTCGAGGACGCCCTGATGGCCTGGCACTGGCCCGGCAACGTGCGCGAGCTGCGCAACACCATCGAGGCCGCCGCCACCCTCAGCGCCGACGGCCGCCTCGCCCCCGAGATGGTGCCCGGCGGTGCCGCGGCCGGGGCCCCCGCCGCCCACCGGCCGCCCGAGCAGCGCTTCCCGACCCTCGACCAGGTCGAGCGGCGCCACGTCCAGCGGGTGCTGGGCGCGGTGGACGGCAACCGCAGCCAGGCGGCCCGCATCCTGGGCATCGACCGGAAGACCCTCCGGGCCCGGCTGCGCCGGTGGGAAGAGGCCGGAAGCTGAGCGGCCCGCCGCGGCGCGACCGGGCCTCAGTCCGCCGGCCAGGGCGCCGCGGCCACCACGGCGCCCGAGGCGGGGTCGATGCGGCGCAGCCCCGTGGGCTCGACGACGAGGAGACCGTCCTGGCGGGCGAAGAGGGCCACGGGCCGCGCGGCCAGCTCGTGGCGCAGGGCCCCGGCCACCCCGTCGACCAGCTGGACCCGATCGGGACCGGCCACCGCCGCCCAGCCGAGGCCGGCCGCGATGAGGCCCCGGTCGCCGAGCGCGGGCACACAGGCGCCCCCCACCGGACAGGCGGCCCCGGCGCCGAGCACCCAGGGCGGGCCGCCGAGCGCCGGTGCGAGGCCCGTGGGCGCCCCGGCCGCGGCCGACAGCCCCGCCGGCCGGGGTGCGTCCCGCCGCCGGCCGTCCCAGCCCCGCAGCGCCCCGGCGCCGTCGAGCACCACCAGGGCCTCTCCGTCCAGGGCCACCGCCGCGATGCCCGGCACGGGCGCGAGCCGTCCCCGCTCGCGGCCGGCCCCGTCCCACCAGACCGCCGTGCCCTCCGGCCCGAGCGCCACGGCCACCACCGCGCCCCCGCCCGGGCAGAGCACCCGGTCGACCCGCCCCAGCCCCGTGCGCAGCCGCTCGACGAAGCGGTCGCTGGCGAGCGTGCGCAGCTCGACGTCGCCGCCGCCGGCCCGGGCGAGCACCGTGCCGTCGGTGCAGAGATCGGCCACCCGGCCCACGACCGGGGCGGCGAGGGCCCGGGGCCGCCCCGACAGCAGGGGGGTGCCGCCGAGGCGCCACTGCTCGGGCCGCCCCCCGGGGGCCACCCGCACCAGGGTCGTGCCGTGGAGGGCGACGGGCTGGGGCGGCGGCGGCGGCCCGGAGGGCGGGCCCAAGACGTCCGATTCATCAGCATCTTGGGCCACCGGAGCGCCCATTGGAGGCGCCGCGTCCACGGGGGCCCCGTCGTCCGTCGGCAGCCCCGCGTCCCCAGGGAGCCCTTCATCCATGGACCGCCCAGCGGGCCCCCCGTGCCCCGGCCTCCCCTCCACCGCGGGCGCCCCCGCGCCCTGCCCCCGTCCTCCCGCCTCGGCGACCGCCGTGCCCTGGCGGCCCGCGTCCCCCGGCCCGGCCGCCTCTGGCCACCACGCCGCCGCCAGGCCCAGGGCCACCCCGAGCCCGAGCACCGCCACGATCCGGGCCCCACCGCCCCCCGACATCCACGCTGCCACCGCTGCCCCCTGCGCTCAGCCCCAGAGACCGGCCGCCTTCCCGAGGAAGCGGGCCGCCGACACCAACAACACGGCGATGAGCACGACCCGCACGAGGCCGCTGCCGCCCTTGACCGCCGCCCGGGCCCCGAGTGCCCCGCCCACCCCGGCCCCCGCCGCCAGCACGAGACCGGGCGCCCAGGCCACGGCCCCCTGGGCGAGGAAGACCCCCAGGGCCGGCACCGTGAAGACAAGCGCCAGCACGACCTTCGCGACGTTCGCCCGCACCAGATCCCGCCCCGCCAGGCCCACCAGGGCGATGAGCAGGAAGACCCCGACGCCGGCCTGGAGGAAGCCGCCGTAG
The DNA here is from genome assembly GCA_964226865.1 of Myxococcota bacterium. GTDB lineage: Bacteria > Myxococcota_A > UBA796 > UBA796 > UBA2385 > CAXQUZ01. Next base: position 5,799 of record CAXQUZ010000239.1, read on the forward strand.
ACCCCGATGGCGAAGAAGGCGAGGTCGACGAGGCCCACCCCCAGCCGGGGGGCCCGGGCGGCGCCCTCGAGGAAGCGCTTCGGCCGCAGCAGCACCAGCCCGATCATGCCGAGCATGGCCACCCCCACCACCATCTCGAGCACGCTGCGCGGCAGCTCGAGCGAGAGCTGGGCCCCGAGACCGGCGCCGAGCACCGTGGCCGGCGCCAGCCGCAGCGCCAGCCCCCACTCGGCCCGGCCGGCCTTGCCGAAGGCCAGCAGCGAGGCCAGCGACTGGACGAGCACGGCCACCCGGTTGGTGCCGTTGGCGACGCCCACGGGCAGATCTGCCGCCACGGCCAGGGCCGCGAGGGTCAGGAAGGAGCCCCCGCCCGCCAGCGCGTTGATGCCCCCCGCCAGCAGCCCGGAGCCGAAGAGCAGGGCCCCGTTGGTCAGCTCCACGGCGGCCCTCCCGCCCCCGGCGGGCTCACGATTCGGGGCTGCACTCCGCGCCTCCGTCGATCCAGGCCGAGACGATGGAGAGCTCGTCCTCGCCCAGCCGCCCGGTCGGGGGCATGGGGGCCGAGGTCGAGCGCATGCGCTGGTAGAGGGGGCTCAGCTCGGCGTCGCCGGGAACGACCAGACCGGCCGCGTCGAGGGCCCCACAGGGATCGGTCGAGAGGTCGAGCCCCGCCTCGGCGGCGACGCCCACGTGGCAGCCGATGCAGGCCCGGTCGAAGACGGCCCGCACCTCGTCGAAGGGCGGCGCGTGCACCACCTCGCGGGTGTGGAACTCGGTGTCGTCGCAGCCCGCGAGCGGAAGAAAAACGCCGAAGACACTGACGGACAGTGCATTCCCGACGACTCTGGCGGGCGACAGGACCGCGCGGGACCGGGGCCGGCGGGCCGCAGCGGGAGGCCGGTGCACCATGCTTTCTCCACCACGGGGGACAGCGGCAGGCTAACACGGGCCCCGATGGACACCGCCCCGCCCCGACCGCCCGACGCCCGGCCGCCCGACGCCCGGCCCCCGATCGACCCGCCCCCCTCGGTGGGCGCGACCGGGCTGTGCTTCATGGCCGGGGCCCTCTTCGCCCACGGCATCGGTCGCCAGCTGCTCTTCGGCGAGACCCCGCCCCAGGGGGCCCTGCTGTTGCCCCCGGTGCTCGTGGCCTTCAGCCTCGGGCTGCTCTGGGCCATCGGCCGCACCCGGGCCCGCCTCGGGGTGGCGCTGACGCCCCGGTCCCTGCGCCGCCAGCGGCTGCTCCTCGCCGGGGCGGGGCTGCTCGGCCTCGTGCTCGGCGGCGTCGTGGCCCAGCTCCAGGGCTGAGCCTCCGGCCGCTCAGAGCGCCCCGAAGATCCGCACGGTTGCGCTGTTGCCGGGGGTGAGGCCGCTGCGCCGCAGCCCCGCCTCGACGAGGGCGATGTGGGCCTGGAGGCGGGCGGGGTCGAGGGGGGCCAGCTCGGCGTCGACGAGGGTGCCCTCGAGGGCCCCGGCCAGGGCCGTCGCCAGCTCGACCACCGCCGCGCAGAGGGCACGGGGCGCCCGGGAGAGGGCGGGCTGGAAGCGGAACACCAGATCCGTCAGCCGCAGGTCGCCCGCCATGAGCAGGGGCGGGTCGAGCCGGCCCGGGGGGCCCGAGGTGCCGATGGTGAAGGCGGGCGGGTGGGCCGGGTCGTCGAGACCGTAGCGGAGCCAGCCGTCGGCCCCGGCCTGGAGGCCGTGGTCGCGGAGGTGGAGCCAGGCGCCGGCGGCGTCGAGGCCCCGGGGGCCCCCGATGAGGCGCACGACGAGGGGCTGGCCCCAGGCCCGCCGGAGCCGGGCGATGGCCGCGGCACGGGCCGCCGCGACGGCGACCGGCAGGGTGGGGTGGAGGCTGCAGGGGGCCACCGAGAGCAGGGCCCGCTCGAGGGCGCCGAGGCGGCCCTGGAGATCGGCCTCGCCGGGCTGCTCGACGCCGGGGCGGCCCAGGTCCCACCACAAGAGCAGCCGCGAGACCGCCGCCCCTGCGCCCGCGCCCATCGGTCGCCAGCCCCCGGGCACGGCGCGCCAGAGGGTGGGGTGGTGGTGGCGCGCCCGCCAGAGCTCGTCGAGCACCTGGGCCAGCTCGGCCTCGTCGGGCTGGCCGTCGGGCTGGAAGCGGGCCTCGACCGCCCAGCCCCCCGCGAGCTCGGGACCGCCGGTGGGCGCGGGCGGACGGACCGCGACAAGGGCGTCGGGAGGGGGCAGCTGCATCGGAGGGCATCCCAGGCGGGTGCGGGGCACCGGGGACCGTAGCCCCCTGGCAGGGGGAGGCGCACCCCCCTGGCGGGGGGGGAGCTGCCCGGTGTCAGGCGCCGGTCGGGACCTGACAGCCCGCCCCCCGGCCCCCCGGGGCGCCCGGCCCCGGCCGGCGCGCTTGTCACAACATGCACACAGCGCCGGCCCCCCCTGCCTCCTTGCATACTTATGCACGCGACTGTATACGGCCCGCTGTCGCCGAAGGAGCCGGACCGTGTCCACTTTGCCCACCAGCCAGCCCACCCCGCCCCGCCACAAGGTCGGCATCGCCGGCGTCAGCGGCTATGCAGGCGTCGAGCTGCTGCGCCTCGTGCTGGGCCACCCCCACCTCGAGCTGGCCGCCCTCGCCGGCGGCAGCAGCGCGGGCCGCACCGTAGCCCAGCTCTGGCCGGGCCTCGCGGGCCACCCGGGCCTGCCCCGGGTGTCGAGCATGGACGAGCTCGCCGAGATGGACGATCTGGACTTCATCTTCCTCGCGCTCCCCCACGGCGTCTCGGGCCCGTGGCTGGCCGCCCACCCGGGCCTGCTCGACCGCACCCGGGTCATCGATCTCGGCGCGGACTTCCGCCTGCGCGACCCCGCCGCCTACGCCGCCGCCTACGGCCGCCCCCACCCGATCCCCGCCCTGCTCGACACGGCCGTCTACGGCCTGCCCGAGCTCCACGGCGATCGCATCCCGGGCGCCCGCCTGGTGGCAAACCCCGGCTGCTACCCCACGGCCACGGCCCTCGCGGCCCTGCCCCTCGTCGAGGCCGGCCTGGCCCGCTGGGTCGTCTCGTCCTGTGTGTCGGGCGTCTCGGGCGCCGGCCGCAAGCCCGGGGCCCGCAACCTCTACTGCGAGGTCCAGGAGTCGGTGGTCGCCTACGGCCTCGCCGGCAGCCACCGCCACACCCCCGAGATGGAGCAGACCCTCGGCCTGCCCGTCAGCTTCACCCCCCACCTCGTGCCCATGGTCCGCGGCATGCTGGCCACGGTCTGCATGGGGGTCACCGACAACGCCGACCTGGACGCCATCTCCGGCATCTACCAGGGCCGGCTGGGCGACTGTCCCGCCGTGCGCCTGCGCGACACGGCCCCCGCGACGGGGGAGGTGCGGGGCACGGCCCTGGCCCACGTCCACGTCGCCGTCGACGCCCAGCGCCGGGTGGTCACCGCCACCTGCGCCATCGACAACCTGGGCAAGGGTGCCAGCGCCCAGGCCGTCCACAACCTGAACCTGATGCTCGGACTTCCCGAGCTGACGGGCCTCCCCACCGTTCCCCTGCTCCCCTGAGCCCCCGCGCACCCGACCCGCGCCTCGGAGTCCGCATGCACACCCTCCGCACCGCCCGCCCGGCGGACATGTCTGCGCTCGACGCCCTGCTCGCCGCCCCCCGGGGCCGCGGCGAGCTGCGACCGCGACAGCTGCGACCCGAGGATGTGCTGGTGGCTGAAGACGCCAGCGGCCGCCTCGCCGGCGCCGTGGCCGTGCTGCACTGGACCCCCGGCGTGGCCGAGCTCTGCTCGCTCTACTCCGACCGCCCCGGCACGGGCCTCGGCTCGGAGCTCGTGGCGGCCGCCGTGGACGAGGCCCGGGCCCGCGGCTGCGCGCTCATCGTCGCCCTCACCCACCGGGCCGGCTTCTTCGCCCGCCGGGGCTTCCTCGAGGTGAGCGACCGCCCCTGGGCCCGCGCCCGGGGCCTGACCGCCGCCCCCGACCTGCGCTTCCCGGCGCTCGAGGCCGCCGTGTCGGCCAAGGCCCAGGGGGGCTGTGCCGCCTGCCCGGCCCTCGGTGCCTGCCGCCAGAGCCTGCTGGTCCAGCGCATCGCCACCGCCCACCAGCGAGCCTGCGCATGACCGCCCCCCTCGCCTTCGCGCCCCCCGCCCTGCCCGCCGTCGACCCCACCGGGGGCCTCGAGCGGGTGCCCGGCGTCCAGCTCGCCGTGGTCGCCGGGGCCGTCAAGAAGCCCTCCTCGACCCGCGACGACG
>CAXQUZ010000240.1:0-5863 GCA_964226865.1 Myxococcota bacterium
GGATGACGTCGCCGCCCCGGCCGCCGTTGCCGCCGTCGGGACCGCCCATCGGCACGAACTTCTCGCGCCGGAAGGACACACATCCGTTGCCGCCGCCGCCGCTCTCCACCCGGATTGTCGCTTCGTCGACGAACCGCATCTTCTCTTCCCTGTCACCGTGCTGGGGTGCACATCATTCTGCCGTGTCTCGGCGGATCTGCCGAGAGACGGACGCCCCGAGAGGGGGCATCCCGGCCGGCGGCGTCGCCGGCCAAAACGCGAAAAGCCCGCCTGTCCGGCGCAACCGGAACCAGGCGGGACTTCGAGCCCGGGCGGGACCGGTGGCCCTCACCCGATGCCGTCGCGCTGATCAGGCCTCGACCTCGGTCGGGTAGACCGAGACGTGGCGCCGGTTGCGCTTGCGCTCGTAGCGGACCACGCCGTCGCGAAGTGCGAAGAGGGTGTAGTCGCGACCGAGGCCGACGCCCTCGCCGGGGTGAAACTGGGTGCCGAGCTGGCGAACCAGGATGCTTCCCGCGCTGACGTTCTGGCCGTCGTGACGCTTCAGGCCCCGGTACTTCGGGTTGGAGTCGCGGCCGTTGCGGGTGCTGCCCTGTCCCTTTTTGTGAGCCATGGTGCGTTCCTCAGGCCTCGATGGCCTTGATGGTGATGGTGGTCTCGGACGGGCGGAAGCCCGTGTGACGGCGGGTGCGGTGGCGGCGACGGTACTTGAAGATGTCGCGCTTCTCGCCCTTGTCGTGCGAGACGACTTCGGCGAGGACGCGGGCGCCGTCGACGAGGGGGGCGCCCACGCGGGGGGCGTCTTCGCCGCCGCCGAGCATGAGCACGTCGAGGGAGAGCTCTGCGCCGACCTCGGCGTCCAGGCGCTTCACGATGATGGTATCGCCAGCGGCCACGCGGTACTGCTGACCGCCGGTCTTCACAACGGCGTACATGGGGACTCCGAAATCGTCGAGAGGGATGCGGCCCGAAGGCCAGTTCGCGTCGCGGGCACAGGAGGCTGAGGCCCCGATGCGAGGAAGCGGGTGCCGGCTATAACGCCGGAGACTGGACACGGCAGAAAGAGAGTGGCCGCAGGGGCGGCGGGGACGCTGCACCCGTCCCGGTTCGCCCGGTCAGGCGGTGCACGCACCACACACAGATCGCGGTGTCCCGGGCCATGGACCCGAAGCCGCCCCCTCCTACGCGGTACACGGGAAGCTGTCAAGGCGCGGCACGCCCGCGTCTTCAGACGCGGCGGCCCAGGAGGGCCCGGAGCTGGTCGAGGCGCTGGTGGACCTCGTCGGTTCCCAGCTCGCGGTAGCGGTCGGGAAGCATGCGCCGGGTGGTGCTCTCGAAGACGGCCAGCATCTCCATGAACTCGAGCATGCGGGTGTCGCGGCTCGGGATCACATCGGTGACCGCCTGGTCGAGATCGTCCTGGGAGATCCGGCTGCGGTCCTCGTCGGCCGCGTGGCCGGCCGCCGCCAGGAGCACGCTCTCCAGCTCGGCACCGGAGTAGCCGGCCGTGCCCTCCACCACCGGGTCGAGGTCGGCCTCTTCTTCGAGCAACAGCTTGTTCTTGCGGCCGAGGGCCTCGAGCACGAGCTTGCGCTCGGCGGGCTGCTCCGGGAAGAAGAAGGGGATCTTGAGGTCGAAGCGGCCCGGGCGCTTGAGGTCGGCGTCGAGCTTGTCGGGGCGGTTGGTCATCATGAGCACGACGACCCGGCCCCGGTGGCTGGTGTCGCTCATGAATTCCTTGAGCCGCGCGATCACCCGGCTGGAGGTGCCGCCGTCGCCGTCGCTGGCCGAGCCCATGGAGCGATCGGCCTCGTCGAGGATCAGCAGCACGTAGCCGAGCCCGTCGACGACCTGGAGGATCTTCTCGAGGTTGCCCTCGGTCGAGCCCACCCACTTCTCGCGGAAGTTCTTGAACTTGATGCAGGTGAGGCCGCTCTCGGCCGCGAAGGCCTCGGCCATGAAGGTCTTGCCCGTGCCCATCGGCCCCACGAAGATGATGCCCATCGGCACCCGGGTGCGGTGGCCCTTCTTGATCGCGGCGGCGACCTTCATGAGATCGGTCTTGAGGCGCTCCATGCCGCCCACGTGGCTGAAGTCGTGGCCGGGATCGACGAACTCGACGAGGCCGTGGCACTCCTGCTCGATGATCGACTTCTTGCGCCGGCTGACCGTGCGGAAGGTGATCTCTTCGCGGGACTGGCGGGCCCGCCGGAACAGGCCGCGGATCTGGACGAGGGTGAGGCCTGCGGTCACCTTGGCGAGGGCCGCGTCGTCCATCTCCATCGCGATGCCGGCGTGGTCGATGCTCTGGATGAAGGCCATCCGCACGGCCTCGTCCGGCAGGGGCACCTGGATGGGCGCGAGCTGGGGCGAGCCCACCACCCGGCGGTGCACGTCGGAGAGGGTCTCGGTGCAGAGCACGACGACGTTGTCGCTGTCGAGGAAGGCCGGGTCGCTGGACCAGCGCTGGATGGCCACCAGGTTGGCCTTGTCGGCGTCGCCCATGAAGCCCAGATCGGCCATCGGCACGATCATCTCGACATAGTCGAGCACGACGGCGGAGGACACCGTGCCGGCGGCGCGGGTGATGAGGGACTCCATCAGCGGCAGCACCGCCTCGGGGCTGCGGGGGAGCTCCTGGCCGGGCAGCAGCCGGGCGGCCCCGGGGGCGCCGTTGACCGCGGCCACGAAGCGGGCCTCCATGCCGGCCTTCGGGAACTCGAGGCCCTCCGAGACGTTGTAGTAAGCCACCACGTCCTTGTGGCGGGACAGGAAGCGCTCGAGGAACTCGCGCAGGCTCACCCACTCGAGGCTGCCGTCCTCGGCCTCCCAGGCGTAGAGGTCGCGCACGTTGCCGTGGACGAGGAAGAGGGCGGACTCGCCGGCGAGATAGCGCTCGCGGAGCTCGTCGGCCCAGGTCGGCAGGCGGGGCCCCTGGGCGGCGGCGGCCACGGCCTCGGCAAGATCGGCCGCGGTGGTCGCCCCAGGGCTGCGGAGGAGCCGCTCGACGGCGACCCGGACCTCGCGGAGGCTGCGGCCGGAGAGCCCGGCGGCGACCTGGGCGACCTCGGCCTCGTCCGCGTCGGCGAGGGTCTGGGCCACCAGGGCCCGCACGGCCCGGAAGTCGGCCGGCGGCACGTGGACCCGGGCGAGGCGGGAGCTGCCGGCGAGCTGGGGGTCGACCGCGCTGAGGGCACCGGTGGTCAGCACCAGCACGGCGTCGGCGGCGGGGGTGGGCTCGTAGACCAGGGCCGTGAGCATGCCGCGGGTGAGCTCGCTCTGGCCCGCAGAGCCGGCCGGCGCCATGGCCTCGACCCCGTCGATGACGACCGCCACCCGCAGGCCCCGCTCGCCCATCACCGCCCGGATGAGCTCCAGGGCCGCCTTGGGCGCGGCAGGCCAGCTGCCCAGGGGGGCCTGGCCGAGGGCCTTGCGGCGGAGGTCGAGACGGGCGCGCACCTCGGCCTCCCCCTCGGGCGTCGAGAAGCCGAGGCCCTGGGCCGCCGTCCAGCTGATGACCGTGCGGGACTGGCCGAGGAAGCGCGCCAGGAACGCGACCGGCTCGAGCCAGGCGACCGGTGCCCCCGGCGCTTCCCAGGGCTGCAGATCGTCGATCGCACCGTGGAGCAGGAAGCTGGCGGCGCTGCCGTTCTGGAAGCGGGCCTTGAGCTCCTCGGCCCAGGACGGGAGGGTGGCGGGGACGGCGGCGGACATGCGCACTCCGAGAGGGGGATGCAGGCGAGAGGGGCGGTCGGCGGCGGGCGGCTCAGGTGGCGGTCGAGAGCAGGCCCGCGGGGGAGAGGGCGGCGGCCCAGTCGTCGGGGGTCGGCTCTCCGGCCGCGCGCGCGACCCGGCTCAGGGCGCCCACCCGGGCGAGGAGCGGGCCGTCGAGCACCGCCGCGTCGGCCAGCGGCACGTCGACGCCGTGGGCCGAGCGGAGGAAGGCCCGCAGGGCGGGGCCGCGGTGGGGACCGACCTCGACCGTCGCGACCCGGGGGTGGGCCAGGAGCTCGGCCGGCAGCAGCGCGGGCTCGGCGACGATGAGGAACAGGATGTTGTTGCTCTCGCGCAGCGACGGGTCGTCGGCCCAGTGGCGCAGGGCGCTGCGGGCGAGGCGCTCGTCGGGCAGCGCCGGCGGGGCGGCCGGGAAGAGCAGATCGGCGTGGTCGATGACGACCGCGGTGCTCTGGCGCCGGTCGGCGAGCTGGCGGCCGATGCGGGCGAGGGCGGGCTGGAGGCCGGGGGCCACTGGGCGGGCCTCGAGGTGGCGCCGGGCGCGGGCCCCGTGCGGCCGCAGGCCGTGGAAGCTGTCGTGGCGCAGCACGAGGTCGCGGGAGGCGTGGAGACGGGCACAGACCGCGTCGGCCAGGGGACCCCAGCGGAGGCCGTCTTCGCCCTCGTGGGGGTGGACGTCGTGGACCAGGCCGTGGAGCACGAAGATGCTCGCGGCTCCGTCGAGGAAGGCGTCCTTGACGACGTCGAACCAGGGGGACGGGGGCAGCTCGGCCGACATGGGCACCTCGGCGGGGGGGGACAGCAGCGCGGAGGCCGGGACCGTGCGGACCGGCGGGGCCGCCCTACGCGGGGCGGCGGCGCCTTGTTGCAGGCCCGGGGCGCGGGCCTCGAGGCGGCCGAGGCGCTGCTCGTGGTCGTGGAGCTCGCCGCCGGGACCCGCGACGTCGGCGAGCCCGTCCGCGAGGCCGTCGTGCTGGGCTGCGAGGGCGTCGACCCGGGCCGCGAGGGCGGCGAGCCCCTCGGCCAGGGCGTCCTGGGCCGCGCCGCGGTCGCCCTCGGCCCCGGCCAGGGCGTCGACATGATCGCGCAGGGCCCCGACGGCGTCGGCCACGGCGGCGAGGCCCGGCGGCGGGGCACTGCGGTCGGTGCGGAGCCGCTGGAGCTGGGCATCCCGGGCGAGGGGGCGGGTGTCGAGGGGACGGCGGGGGCCCGCGGGCGCCCCGTCCGCTGTGGCCGCGGCGAGCCACCGCGGCCGGTCGGAGAGGACGGCGGCCGGCAGGGGCTCATGCAGCCCGAGAACAACCTCTGCCACGCCATGTTCGTCGAACTCGACCGCAGCGTGGTCCTCGGCCCAGAGCGCGACCGGCCCCCCCGCCGAGGCGTGGAGCGAGAGACGGAGGGCGACCCGGCGGCCGGCGAGGGCGGGCCGCTGGAGGCGCGCGAGCAGCCAGGTCACGACGGCCCCGCCAGCGCGATCAGCACCTGGGCGGCCGCGAGCTGGAGGGCCGGGTCTTCGTCGGCGAGGAAGGGAGCGGCGCGCCCGGCATCGCGGGGGCTGCCCACCCGGGCGAGCAGCGCGAGGCCCGCCGCCCGCTCGTCGGCCCGCTCGGCGGCGAGGGCGGTCTCGACGGCCTCGGGCCAGAGCCGCTCGAGCGCCCGGCTGCCCTCGGCCTCCCGGGCCGCACAGACCGCCTCGGCCAGCAGCCCCAGGGCCAGGATGCGCAGCTCGTGCTCCGCCGAGCCGAGGGCCGCGCGCAGGGCGCCCGGGGCCGGGCCGGCGCGGTGGGCGAGCACCAGGGCGGCCGTCTCGCCGACGAGGGGGTCGCTGTCGGCGGAGAGCTGGCGGAGCCGGGCGGCGGCACCGGGACCCGGGAGCTCGGCGAGGCCCAACACCAGGGCAAAGCGGGTCTCGGCCTCGGGGGCGGTCGCGAGCGCCGCGAGCGGGCGGTCGGCCGCGCTGGCGCCCCGCTCGAGCAGGCCCAGGGCCACCGGCAGCAGCAGCACCTCTTCGACCGCCGCGGGCACCCGCGACAGCGCACCGTCGAGTGCGGGCGGGGCCGTGTGGACGAGGTGGCGCACGACGTCGACGTCGAGCGGCAGAGATCGGAAGAGCGTCGTGTAGGGCCAG
>CAXQUZ010000241.1:0-9519 GCA_964226865.1 Myxococcota bacterium
GGCCTCGAGCTCGCTGAGCAGGCTCTGAATGGCGCCCACGAGGCCCTGGTCGTCGAGGGCCCGGGGGCGCAGCGAGATGAGCAGCCGGCGCAGGCTCTGCTGGACCCGGTCGACCTGGGCGTCGAGCTCGTCGAGGGTCTCGGCCACCCCCGGGTCGGGCAGGGGGGCCGGGCCGCCGTGGAGCTGGCGCCCGAGGCCCACCAGCAGCCGCAGCGACACGAGCTCCTGGCCGATGTCGTCGTGGAGATCGCGGGCGAGGGCCTGGCGCCGGGCGGCCTGCCAGGCCTCGGCCTGGTGGAGGTGGGCGCGCAGGGCCTGGGTCTTCTGCATGAGGCGGTGCTCGAGCTGGGTGGCGAGGTCGGCGAGGGCCGCCCGCTGGCGCTCGACCTGGCGGGCGAGGCCGAAGGTGTGGCGCAGCAGTGCCCGGAAGCTGTGGCCGATCGAGATGGAGAGCAGGCTGGCGAAGGCGAGAATGCCGAGCAGTGGGCCGTTCTCGTTGATGGCCGCCAGCGCGGGGGGCGAGGCCGCGTGGCCCAGCCAGCCGATGAGCACGGCGGCCGTGAAGGCGACGGTGGCCAAGATCCGCGCCGGCAGGGGCACGAGCAGGGGCACCGACACGAAGGGGGCCAGGATCGAGAAGGAGAGCGCGCCCGCCCCGCTGCCCAGCACCCAGCCGCAGGCGAGCAGGTTGGCGAGGACGGCGGCGGCGGCGAGCAGGTGGGCGTGGGCACGGGCGCGGGCCACCCGGGGCAGGCCGAGGGCCAGGACGAGGTCGGCGGCGGCGAGCCCGGGCCGGAAGCCCGCCAGTGCCGTCCGGGCCGGGCTGCCCGGGGGGTAGATCCAGGCGTCGAGGGGCCACCAGAGCAGCGCCGCCGCCGCCACGAGCAGCCCCAGCCGGGGCCACCAGGTCGTCGACAGGGCGCGGGTGTGGTCGGCGAAGGCCGCCGCGTCGGGGGCCCCGGCCGCGCCGGTCGCGACCCCGGGCAGGGCGGCGGGCCCGGGCGGGGCGGCGGGCCCGGGCGGGGCGGCGGGGACCGCGGGCGGAGCGGGATCGTCGGCCAAGGGGGCGCTCCCGGGTGGGGGGAGGGGCGTAGCATCCCGGCGCCCCGGGTGGGGGCTCAGCCGGGGGGCAGGCAGAAGTGGGCCGAGGCGTGGGTTGTGCCGGCCGCGAGCTCCAGCTCTTCGAGGCCGTGGGCGCAGACCTCGCCGGCCGGGGTGGTGATCCGGGGCCGCACCAGGCCGGGCTCGACGTTGACGAAGATGATGTTGGGCAGGGAGTCCTCGAGGGTCGTGTTGCCCACCGAGAGGCCCTGGGGGGCGCTGCTGTCGGTGGCCAGGGCGACGTCGTGGGCGGCCTCGATGGTCACCGTGGCGCCGGCGAGGCGGGCGTTGCCCGGGTGGGGGGTCTCACCGCTCTCGTCCTGGGTCAGCACGGTCACGACCAGCACGGCCTTCTCGGGGTCGACGGGGATGCCGAGGGCCGTGCCGAGCAGCGCGAGGGTGCGGAGGGAGGGGGCCTGGAGGGTCGACCAGGTGTCGACGGTCGAGCTCGGGCGGTCGAGCACGAGCCGGGGGAAGTCGGGGGGCGCGAGCTCGAGGTGGAGCGGAGAGAGGGGCGGCAGCGAGAAGGCGGCCGCGCCGCTGGCGTCGGTGGTGGTGGTGGTGTCGCCGAACTGGACGGGGGTGTCGGCGACGGGGGCGCCCGAGAGGAACTCCTCGATGGTGAGCGTCAGGGTGACCTCACCGTCCGCGTCTGCGTCTGCGTCTGCGTCTGCGTCTGCGTCTGCGTCCGCGTCGGCGTCGGTGTCGGCGTCGGCGTCGGCGTCCGCATCGGTGTCGGTGTCGGTGTCGGTGTCGGCGTCGGCGTCGGCCGGAGCGCCGGAGTCGGCGGGGGCCTTGGCGGTGCAGGCGGCGACCAGCAGGGCGGCGAGGGGGACGGGGAGTCGAGTTCGGAGGTGCATCTTGGCGTCCGGGCTTGGGGGGGGGCGCAGTCTGCGTCCCCCGGGGCCGCCGCAACATGGAGAAAGCTTGACCCGGCCGACGGGGGCGACCGGGCGCTGGGCGTCGGTGCCGGGCCGGCACGGGGTTATGGCCCCCTCTCCCCGCGTGTCCGTCCCTCGAGGTGTCTTCCATGCAGCTCCAGATCCCCCTCTGGGTGCGAGTCCTGGCCGTCGTCAGCGTCATTGCCTGGCTCGGCTTCCGCCCAGCGGTCGACGTCTACGTCGACTGGGCCTGGTTCGAGGCCCTGGGCTACCTCGAGGTCTACCGCACGAGCCTGGTCTCCCAGGTGGTGCTCTTTGTCGTGGGCTTCCTCACGGCGGCCGTCTTCACCGGGGCCAACCTCGCCGTGGCCGTGCGCCGCTCGCCGGTGAACCTCTACCGGCTGGCCATCGTCAACGACGAGGTCCAGCTCCAGCCCGGCCGCATCCAGACCATGCTGCGCGTCGCCGCCGTGGCTGCGGTGGGCCTCGTGTCGCTGATGTTCGCCCAGATCGCCCAGCGTGCCTGGCTCGACCTGCTGGCCTGGTCCCACCAGCAGCCCTTCGGCACGGTCGACCCGGTCTTCGGCCGCGACGTGGGCTTCTACGTCTTCACCCTGCCCCTGCTCCAGCTCGTCCAGGTCTCGGTGGTGGGCCTCGTCTCGGTCACCATGCTGGTCACGGCCGGCTGGCACCTGCTCCACGCCGCCACCCACGATCCCCAGCGCCCCCGCCTGGGCGACGCCGGGCGCGAGCAGCTCGTCGTGCTGCTGGCCCTGCTGCTGCTGGCCTTCGCCGGGGGCTGGTGGCTCGACCGCTTCGAGCTGCTGATGCAGCGCCACGGCGCCGTCCAGGGCATCGGCTATGCCGACCGCTACGCCCGGCTGCCCGGCTACGCCTTCATGGGGGTGGTCGCGGCGCTCTCGGCCCTCGTGCTGCTGGTCCGCATCAAGCGCAAGGGCTGGCAGCCCGTGCTCGTTGTGTTGGGCGTCTACATGGGCGCCCGGGTGTTGGTGGCGGATCTGTTGCCCCGCACGGTCCAGGACTACATCGTCAAGCCCAACGAGCTGGGCCTCGAGCGCGCCTTCCTCGAGCACGACATCGCCGCGACCCGGCGGGCCTTCGCCCTCGACCGCATCGAGGTGCGGCCCTTCGCCGCCGAGTCGAAGCTGACCATGGAGGACGTGCGCGCCAACCCGCTGACGGTCGACAACATCCGCATCTGGGACACCCGTCCCCTGCTGACCACCTACCGCCAGCTCCAGGAGATCCGCACCTACTACGACTTCCAGGACGTCGACGTCGACCGCTACATGATCGACGGGGTGCCCCGCCAGGTCATGCTCGCGGCCCGCGAGATGAACGCGATGAACATCCGCCAGGCCGACTCCTGGGTCAACGCCCACCTCCAGTACACCCACGGCTACGGCTTCACGATGAGCCCAGTCAACGTGGTCACCGAAGAGGGGCTGCCCGAGCTCTGGGCCAAGGACATCCCCCCCGCCATGGCCGTCGACATCGCCGTCGACCGTCCCGAGATCTACTACGGCGAGCTGTCGGGCCAGTACGTGCTCACGGGCACGGGCGAGAAGGAGTTCGACTACCCGATGGGCGACCAGAACGTCTATGCCGAGTACGACGGCAAGGGCGGGGTCGAGCTCGGCGGGCTGCTCAGCCAGACCCTGCTCTCGGTCTACTTCCAGAGCCTCGACATCCTGCTGAGCCAGTATGTTGCGCCCGAGAGCAAGGTGTTGTTCCGGCGCAACATCGAGGCCCGGGTCTCGCGGGTGGCGCCCTTCCTCGACTTCGACGCCGACCCCTACCTCGTCGTCGCGGACGGCCGGCTGGTCTGGATGATCGACGCCTACACCACGACGGGCAACTACCCCTATGCCTCGGCGCTGACCTCGGCCTCGGGCCGCCGGCGGGTGAACTACATCCGCAACGCGGTCAAGGCGACCGTCGACGCCTACGACGGCACGGTCCAGTTCTACGTGGCCGACGAGGACGACCCGCTCATCCGCGTCTACAGCGAGATCTTCCCCGGTGCCTTCCAGCCGCTCTCGGCCATGCCCGCGAGCCTCCAGGACCACATCCGCTACCCGGCCGACTTCTTCCGTTGGCAGGCCCTCAAGTACCGCACCTACCACATGCAGGATCCCACGGTCTTCTACAACGCCGAAGACCTCTGGGACACGCCGAAGGAGGTCTACGCCGGCGACGAGCAGCCCATGCGGCCCTACTACCTGATCATGAAGCTGCCGGGCGAGGAGAAGGCCGAGTTCATCCTGCTCGTGCCCTTCGTCCCCACGGGCAAGGACAACATGATCGCCTGGATGGCGGCCCGTTCGGACGGCGAGCACTACGGCAAGCTGGTCATGTACCAGTTCCCCAAGCAGAAGCTCATCTACGGCCCGCGCCAGATCGAGGCGCGCATCGACCAGACCCCCGAGATCAGCGAGCAGATGACCCTCTGGAGCCAGGCCGGCAGCAACGTGCTGCGGGGCAACCTGCTGGTCATCCCCATCGAAGACTCGCTGATGTATGTCGAGCCGGTCTACCTCCAGGCCGAGAAGGGCCAGCTGCCCGAGCTCAAGCGGGTCATCGTGAGCTACGAGAACCGCATCGCGATGGAGACCACCCTCGACCGGGCCCTCGCGGCGGTCTTCGACGCGGCCGTGCCCACGGCCTCGGATGCGCCCCGAGACGACGGCACGGGCCCCTCGGCGGCCTCCGATCGCCAGTCCTGGCGGGCCCTGGTCGGCTCGGCCAGCGAGGCCTGGACGGCGGCGGACGTGGCCCGGCGCGAGGGCGACTGGGAGGCCTTCGGCAAGGCCCTGTCGCGGGTGGGCAGCGAGCTCGCCCAGCTCCAGGTTCTCGCCGGTGGTGAGGCGGAGGCCACCGCCGCGGCGGGCGGGGACGGCGCGCCGGGCCCCACCGAGGGCGGCGCCGCTCCCGGTGCCCTGCCGGAGGGGCAAGCCCCGGGCGCGCCGGGCGAATAGGGCCCCCGGGCCTGTCTGGAGGTTCCCGTGCGCTCGCTGGCCCTGTTGCTCCCCCTCGCCGTCGGCTGTGCCAAGGCCCCGCGCCTCGGCTCGGTCCCGGCCGACCAGGCCGTGCTGGCCACCACCCCCGGCCTCGCCCACCTCGCCGAGCAGCTGCCCCCCGACGGGCCCCGCACGGTCGAGGCCCTCGTGCGCAGCGGCCGCTGGGACTTCAAGGGCCCCCCCGACCCGAGCGCCTGGTTCGCCGCCGAGGCCACGGGCGAGAGCGCAGCCATCGAGAATGGCGTCGAGCTCAAGGTCTTGACCTACAACACGGGCCTGCTGGACCGCCAGTACTTCGGCGGTGAGGCGGTGATGCCCGAGGTGCCCCACCGGGCCACGTGGCTGCCCGAGACCCTGCTCTCGACGGGCCAGTGGGACGTGCTGCTGCTGCAGGAGGTCTGGGAGTGGGACCAGGTCGACCGCTTCGCCCAGGCCGCCCAGAAGTACGGCTATGTCTGGTACGCGGGCAGCAAGAAGGCCCACGTCCAGCACGGGCTGCTGATGCTCGTGAAGAAGGAGCTCGTGGGCGAAGACGGCGACCGCACCGAGGTGCAGTTCGACGCCCAGCGCAAGATCGAGCGCTGGCCCGGGCCGAACATCAAGCGCGGCTACCTGACCTGGTCCTTCACCCACGCGCCGACCGGCCGGCCCGTGCGCATCGCCACGGCCCACCCCCAGGCCTTCCCCCAGTTCTGGCAGGTCCGCACCCTCCAGGCCCGCCAGCTCGCCCTCGACCTCGCGGCCTCGCCGGACGACACGACCGTGGTGCTGGGCATCGACCTGAACGCCGGCCCCTACTACCCGAAGGACAGCTTCGGCATCTACCACGGCAAGCCCATGACCGGCTGGTGGCGCAACAGCCTCACCTACCCGCTGATCCGCCACTACGGCGGGCTCACCGACGCCCAGGGGGTGCGCGGGCTCGCCGGGGACGTGGCCGCGATGGAGGCCCTGCCGCCCTTCACCGAGCAGTGGCTCGAGGTGCCCCTGGGCGGCGTCTGTGCGGCCATGCCGCCGGTGTTCACGGGCACCGACTGCAACCCCCAGTACGCCCACAACTACATCGGCGAGGAGTACCCCGCGCGCCTCGACTATGTCTTCACCCGGGCGCCCGAGGGCAGCCTGCGGGTGGTCGAGGCCGGGCGGGTCTACGACGCCCCGGTGGCCCTGGGCAGCCGCGAGATGGTGCCCTCTGACCACTACGGTGTGGCCGCCGTGCTCGAGCTGGCCCTCGCGCCGGGTGTGGTGCCGCCGGCCGAGACGGTGCCCGCGGAGGCGGCGCCGGCCGAGACGGTGCCCGCGGAGACGGTGCCGGACGAGACGGTGCCCGCGGAGGCGGTGCCCGAAGAGGCAGCGCCGGCCGAGACGGTGCCCGCGGAGGCGGCGCCGGAAGAGACGGCGCCCGCGCCGAGCGCCGGGGAGTGAGCCGGAGCGGTCGGGGCCCTCAGCGGCCCGCGGCCGACTTCACCTCGGCGGTGAGCTGGCGGGTCATGTTCTCGCCGCCCTCGTTGGGCCTGAAGCTGCAGGTGACGGTCTGATCGGCGGCCCGGGCGTGGACCTTCACCCCCGTGGCCTCGTCGCCCTCGGCCTCGACGGCCTGGATGTCGCCGTAGGCCAGGGTCACGCCCTGCTCGTCCTCGATGCGCACGAGCCGGTCTTCCATGAGCGCGCAGGCCACCGAGGCGTCGCCCCAGTCGCTCTCGTCGTGGAAGGCCAGGGGCACCTCGTCGAAGGCGACGAGGCCCGCCTTGCGCATGGGGGCGAGGGCCCAGACCGGGGTCTCGTGGCCGCCCACGAGCGGGGCCGGCGCCTTGGGGGCGTTCGACACGGCCATCGCATACATCGAGGCGAGCATGCCCACGAGCCCGACGACGCCGACAACGCCCAACAGCACGGTGTAGGCGGCGAGCCCGCAGCCCGGCAGGGTGTCGTTTTCCTTGGGGGGTTCGAATCCGCGATCGGCCATGGTGTCCTCGGGAAGCGGGGGGCCTATCCCCGGCGGGCGGGCCCCACCAGCGGGCGCCCCGGGGTGCGCGCGCGCAGGGAAAGTGCCGGGGGGGACGGACGCTTCTTGCCGGTGCCGGTCCGGGCGTTATGCCGCAGGCCGTTTTCTTGGAGGTCGGGGTGTCGGTCGTGGTGCACAGTCTCGCCGAGATGGCCCGGGCCCTCCAGGGGCTGCTCGATGGCGCCCGCCGGGTGCTGCTCACGGGCCCCAGCGATCCCGACGGCGACAGCATCGGGGCCTGCCTCGCGCTGGCCGGGGCCATCCGCCAGCGCTGCGCCGCCGAGGTCACGGTCTCGGGCCGGCCCGGCTTCCGCTACGCCTGGCTCGAGGGCGCGGCGGCCATGCTCCCAGACGGAGCGGTGCTGCCCGATCACGACGTGGTCATCGTCGTGGACGGCGACCGCCACCGGCTGCATCCCGCGGTCGAGACGGCCTTCGCCGCCGCCCGCCACCGGGTCATCCTCGACCACCACCACTCGACCCGCCCCCGGGGCTACGAGCTGGCCTGGGTCGACCCGGGCGCGGCCTCGACCTGTGAGCTGGTGCTGGGCATCGTCGATGCCTGGGGCCTCGCCCTCGACCGGCCGATGGCCGAGGCGCTCTACACGGGCATCGTCTTCGACACGGGCGGCTTCCGCCACCCCAACACCACCCCCGCCACCCACGCGGCGGCCGGGCGGCTGCTGGCGGCGGGGGTCGACCACAGCGCGATCTCGCTGCGGGTGCTCTGGGAGCGGCGCCGGGCCGGCATGGGGGTGCTGGGCGAGGTGCTCTGCGACGCCACGACCAGCGAGCGCGGCCGGGTGGTCTGGGCGACGGTCTCGCTGGCCCAGTGCCATGCCCACCAAGCCGAGTATGCCGACCTCGAGGGCATGGTCGACATCTTGTTGCTGACGCGGGGCGTCGAGCTGAGCTGCCTGCTCATCGAGCGGGCCCCCGGCCAGGTCAAGCTCTCGCTGCGCAGCCGGTCGACGGTCGACGTGGCCGCGCTGGCCCGGTCCCTCGACGCGAACGGCGGCGGCCACCAGCGGGCGGCCGGGGTCGTGCTGGGCTGCACCCTCGACGAGGCCCGCCAGCGGGTGCCCCCGGCCCTCGCCGCGGCGCTGCACCAGGCCGAGGCCCGCGCCACGGCCTGAGGGGGGCCGCGGGGCTCAGGCGCCGCCGCGGTGGACGAGGCGCGAGCCGGGCGGCAGGGCGGGCCCCACCTGGTCGAGCCAGCGGTCGAGGGCGTCGGCGGCCACGGTGCTCTGGACGAGGGTGAAGCGGGCGGGCAGCTCGGGCAGGCGCCGGGCGCCGTCCGGGCGGGTCCAGGGCAGCACCCGCACCCGGGCGGTGCTGTCGTCGCTGCCCCGCCAGCCGGGCAGGCTGAGGCTGCGGCCGCCCTCGTGGTCGTCGCGCACGGGGCCGGCGGCGCCGATGGGCTGGGCCATGAGCCGGTCGATCACAGCCTCGGGATCGGGATCGGCGACGGCCAGCACCGTGCGGGGGTGCCAGGGCCGGAGCTGGGCGAAGAGGGCCGCCGCGCTGGGGGCCACCGTCCACTCGAGCGGGCGGCCGGCGACCTCCTCGTCGGTGTCGACAAAGACCACCGAGGGGTCGCCGTGGGCGCCGCAGCGCCGGTAGTCGAGCTGCCCGGCGACCGGGCCCTCGGTGCTGAGCACCAGCGACGGCCGGGGGTAGCCCCACTCCTCACAGATGCGGCCGCTGGCCTCGAGGCCCTCGTCGTAGCCGATGCCGGCGAGGTCGCGCATGCGCAGGGGCCGCCGGCCGGCGAGGGGGCCGAGGCTGGTCCGCCGCAGCCGGCCGCCGTTGCAGCCCTGGAGCACGGCGACGAGGGCCGGCGGCAGCCGCAGCCCGTAGAGCGCCTCGAAGCGGGCGACCGCTGCGGCGTCCACGGTGGGCCCCCAGGGGCGACGGGCGTCGTCGAAGAGGGGGTGGTCGTGGGGGGCCAGGGCCATCAGCGCGACCCGCGCCGGGGCCGCACCTTGCCCCGGCGGCCGCCGGTCTTGCTGCGGCGGGTGCCGGAGCCCGAGCGGGAGCTGGAGCCCGAGCGGGAGCTGGAGCCCGAACTGGAGCCCGAGCGGGAGCTGGAGCCCGAGCGGGAGCTGGAGCCCGAGCGGGAGCTGGAGCCCGAGCTGGAGCCGGAGCTCTTGCTGGTGGTGGGCTTGGCGGGCTCGGGCTGGGTCTCTTTGTCGGCCATGAAGAAGAGGCCGCCGCCGATGCCCATGAAGGTGAGGCCGCCACAGCTGGCGATGGCGAGCAGGGCGACGGTGATGCCGATGGCCAGAAAGGAGACACCACCCTTCTTGGGCTCGACCATGGGCGGCTCCGGAGGCGGGTGGGAGGGCGCCGGGGCCCGGCGGGCCGGCGGTGGGGCGGGGGCGGCGCGCGGGGGCGCCGGGTCGGGACGCGGGGGCGCCGGGTCGGGACGGGACGGGGGCGCGAGGTCCAGCGGGAGGGTGGTCGCGGCCGGCGGGCGCGGGGAGGGGGG
>CAXQUZ010000242.1:0-14115 GCA_964226865.1 Myxococcota bacterium
CTCGCAGACGGGCGGCTGGCCTTCCTCGACTTCGGCCTCACCGGGCGGCTGAGCGCCGAGATGCAAGACACGGTGGTGGCGCTCTTCGTGGCCCTGGTCTTCCGGGACGCCGAGGCCGTCGCCCTGACCCTCTACCGGGCGGGGGCCACCGAGGGCCGGGTCGACCTCAAGGGCTTCAAGCGGGCCGTCGAGCGGCTCATGGCCAAGTACCACGGGGCCACCCTCGAAGAGCTCGGCCAGACCGCCAGCCTCGTCGAGCTGGTCGACACGGCCGCCCGCTTCCGCATCAAGCTCGTGCCCGAGTTCGTCGTCCTGGTGCGCACGGCCAGCATCCTCGACGGCATCGCCCGGAACCTGCTCCCCGACGTCGACATCGTCGACCGGGTGCGCCCCTGGGCCCAAAGGCTGGTCGGCCAGCGCCTCAGCACCGAGCGCCTCAGCACCGACGCCCTGCGGGTGCTCCAGCACGCCCAGATGGCCTTCCAGGACGTGCCCCTCCAGCTCAACCAGCTGCTCCTCGACCTCGAGCGGGGCAACCTCTCCATCCGCACCACCGACACCGGCGCCGAGGCCCTGCGCGAAGAGCTGCGCCAGGCCGGCATGCGGGTCGCCGTCGCCCTGAGCGGGGGGGCGCTGGTGCTCGGGGGGGCCGTGCTGCTCGCGCCCCTGGCCCTGTCGCTGGGGATGTGGGCCCTCCCGGTCGTCTTGGGGCTGGTCCTCTTCCTCGGGGGCACAGGGCTGCTGCTGGCCATGGTCGGCCACTACCTCGTGGCCTCGCGCATCGATCCCCGCGACCTGCGCCGCCAGGCCCTCGCCGTGCTGCGCTTCTTCGTCGAGCCTCCGGCCGCGACCGAGCGGTCGGAAGCGGGCCCGGGGTCGGCGTCTCCACCCCCGCCGGACGGCGCTGCGCGATAGCCGGGCGCCGGTCTGTGCGATAGTGCGGGCGGCGGGCCCGTGGGGTCCGGTGCCGCGGTGCCTGTGCCCGGCTCTGGTGGGCGGGCCGGGTGGTCCGGGGCCACGGGAGCGCCGGCGGGGCCGGTGCTGCGGGCGGGCCCCGCGCCCGGCGGCGGTGAACGGAACCTGGTGTAGCAGCGGAGTCGATGTGACGGACAACCCCAAGGCGAGGTTCAGCCGCGGTGACGTGATCGGCGGTCGCTACGAGGTGGAGAAGGAGCTCGGCTCCGGCATGCTCGGGTCGAGCTACCTCGTGAAGAACCTCGACAGCGGCAAGCACCTCGCGCTGAAGGTCCTCCACCCGAAGCTGCTGGCCAACCCCCGCTACCGCGCGCGCTTCGAGTCGATCTTCGACGAGATCAAGGCCGTGCGCCACGAGGGCCTCGTGCGCCTGGGCGAGCTGGGCGAGCACCACGGCATGGTCTTCTTCACCCAGCAGTACTTCCAGTCCCAGTCCCTGCGGGAGCTCATCGAGGAGTACCAGAGCGAGCAGCGCTCCTTCACCCTCCAAGAAGCCTGCCAGATCGCCAACAAGATCCTCGACGCCGTCGAGGCCCTCCACGCCGCGAACCTCATCCACCGCAACCTCAAGCCCGAGAACGTGCTCATCCAGAGCCGGCGCACGGGCCCGGGCGGCAAGAACGTGGTGCGCACGGTGCTGGTCACCGGCGCGGGCTTCGCGGATGTGGTCAACCCGACCATCTTCGCCGAGAGCTACATCTCGCGGGCCGACGCCAAGTACCTGGCGCCCGAGCTCGGGGGCTTCGACGACATCGGCTCGCCCCGCTCCGACGTCTACTCCATCGGCGTGATGCTCTACGAGCTGCTCGTGGGCCAGCCCCCCCGGGGCACCTACCTCTCGCCCACCCAGCTCCGCGGCGACCTGCCCGAACACATCGACAACGTCGTCGAGGTCGCCCTGGGCCACAGCCCCGACGAGCGCTACCCGACCGCCCGCGACATGGCGACCGACCTCCAGCGCGTCTTCAACGACGACAGCTTCGAGGCGCCCCAGGGCCCGAGCATCCGCAACGTGGCCATCGGGGTCGGCGTGGGCGTCGCGCTCATCGCCGCCATCGGCGTCTACCTCGCGTCTGCCGAGCGCGAAGACCCGGGCGTCTCGGCCAAGGCCAAGGACGACCAGCTGCGGGCCTCGGTCCAGGCCAAGAACCGCGTGCTCACCGAGGCCGAGCTGCGGGCCATGGTCAAGGACCACCCCGAGATGCTCTACATCCCGCCCGGTCCCTTCCTCAAGGGGCGCCTCAACCAGGAGGGCAAGGCGGTCGCCAGCATGAGCGAGCCGGTCGCCTTCGAGGTCGAGACCAAGGGCTTCTTCATCGACCGCTTCGAGTCGCCCAACGTCCACGACGAGGCCGACAAGAAGCGCCCCGACCTGCGCTTCACCTACGAGCAGGCCGAGGCCGCCTGCACCGAGCAGGGCAAGCGCCTCTGCACCGAGAACGAGTGGGAGAAGGCCTGCAAGGGCCCCGACAACTGGATCTACGCCTACGGCGACCTGTTCAAGGCCGAGACCTGCGGCGAGGGCCTCGAGGCCGACTACAGCATCGGCGACTTTGCCGACTGCGTCAGCGGCTACGGCGTCTGGGGCATGAGCGGTGGCCCGCGGGAGTGGACCGCGAGCTCGCCCGGCAACAAGGAGACCCGCCGCATCGTCAAGGGCGGCATGCGCGGCAAGCCCGCCCGGGGCACCCGCTGCGCCTTCGCCGTCGACGAGTCGGTCAAGTACGCCGACAGCTCCCTCGGCTTCCGCTGCTGCATGGACGTGGCCGAGGGCGGCTGAGGGCGCTGGGCGGCCGCCCGCGGGCCTTCAGTCGGCCAGCGGGTCGAGGGCCCGGGGGGCCACGCCGGTGGCGCCGCGCTCCTTCCAGAGGGCCGCGATGGCCCGCAGCTCGGTGCGCACGAGGTGGTAGACGCCCGGGTCGGTGCAGAGGTCGCTGTGGCCGATGCCGCTGACGGCGATGTTCTCCATCGAGCCCTCGCCGGGCCGCGGCCGCAGCACGGAACACCACCACGGGCAGATGAGGTCGTGGCGGCTGTAGATGCTGATGAGCGGGACGTTCGCGGGAAAGTGGTCGGCGGCGAGGCGGCGCACGAAGCCGCTGCCGGGCAGCATCTCGAGGGGCGAGCGGCTGAACAGGCCGGCGCCCATCAGGGCGACCCCGATGAGGGCGGTGGGGGTGCCGTGGTGGGGGGTGCCGAGGGTGATGAGGCCCTTGACCCGCCGGTGGCCGCCGTGGTTCTGGATGTAGTCCCGGGCGATGAGGCCGCCCTTGGAGTGGCCGATGACGTGGACCCGGTCGAGGCCGCTGCGCTCGCAGAGACGCTCGATCTTCTCGGCCACCATCTCGCCCAGGTCGCTCGGGCTGCGGGTGTTGAAGCGCCAGAGCAGCCCGCCGAGGTCGAAGCTGAGCACTCCGAAGCCGTCGTGGCGCAGCCGGTCCTCCATGACCTCCCAGATGTTCCGGGTCTGCATGAAGCCGTGGAGCAACAGCACGGTCTCGTCGTGCTCGGCGAAGTCGCCCCGGCGCACGATGCGGTTGCCCCGCAGGTAGACGCGGCGGATGCTGCCGAGCTGGCCCCGCAGGGCCCGGTAGACGCCGGGAGGGGTGATGCTGTCAGCCACGCGGCCATCCGGGGAGGGGGCAGGCACCGAGGGGAGGGGACCGGGGGAGCCCGGGGGGCGGGGCCGGGACGGGTGGGTGATAACGCCGGGGCCGCGCTTCGGGCCGGGGGGTGGCGTGCTAACTTCCGGCGCGATCCAGACGCAGGAGGCGCGCCATGGCGCTCGGAACGAAGTGGGAGGCCCGCCCGGGGGCCCGCGCAGGGCTCTTCATGCTCGCCGCGGGCATCTTCGCAGCGGCGGGCTGCGGCGACAAGGACGGCGACTCTGGCGACGACGGTGCGGGCGGCGAAGAGCTCGAGGGCGGCGGCGGCACCACCGAGTGCGGCGGCGAGGCCCCGGTCATCGTGTCGATGAGCTGCGAGAACATGGGCCTCCAGGCCTCCGACTCCGGCGACTACCCGATGCTTCGGATGTCGCTCGAGGTGACCGACGCCGACGGCGATCTCGACAGCTACACCGCCGAGATCTACTTCGACGAGACCATCGACGGCTCCGTGCTCGCCGACAGCTCCCCCTTCGACCCGGTCGCCGGCACGACCTCGGAGGCGGTCTGCAACACCACCAGCGCCGACCTCAACCTCGGCATGCTGAGCACGGGTGGCAACCCGGCCTTCGACACCGAGTACGAGTGGTCGGTCATCGTCTCCGATGCCGCCGGGCTCGCCAGCGCGCCCTTCGTGCTGACCTGCTTCACCCCCAAGGCCGATGGCACCGATGGGGGCTGACACTCCCGACGCCTACGCCCGCGCCGGTGTCGACATCGAGGCCGGCGACGCCGTCGTCGAGGGCATCCGCGGCGCCGTCGACCGCACCCGGCGCCCGGGCGTGATGGGCGCCCTCGGTGGCTTCGGCGGCCTCTTCGCCCTCGGCCAGGGCTACCGCGACCCCGTCCTCGTCAGCGGCACCGACGGCGTGGGCACGAAGCTGCTGGTCGCCCAGCGCCTCGGCCGCCACCGCAGCATCGGCATCGACCTCGTGGCCATGTGCGTCAACGACGTGGTCACCCTCGGCGCCGAGCCGCTCTTCTTCCTCGACTACTTCGCGACGGGCAAGCTCGCCCCGGCGGTGGCGGTCGAGGTGGTCGAGGGCATCGCCGACGGCTGTGCCCAGGCGGGCTGTGCGCTCATCGGCGGCGAGACCGCCGAGATGCCCGGCATGTACGGCCCGGGCCACTACGACCTGGCCGGCTTCTGCACGGCGGTGGTCGAGCGCGACGGCATCGTCGACGGCACCGCCATCCAGGCCGGCGACGTGCTGCTCGGGCTGCCCTCCTCGGGCGTCCACAGCAACGGCTACTCCCTCGTGCGTGCCCTGGTCGACGGCCTCGACTGGGACCAGCACCACGGCCTGGGCGAGCCCCTCGCCGACGCGCTGCTCACCCCCACGGTCATCTACGTCGCCCCGGCCCTCGCCGCGGTGCGCGAGCACGGCGCCCGGGGCCTCGTCCACATCACGGGCGGCGGCATCCCGGGCAACGTGCCCCGGGTGCTGCCGGCCGGGCTGGGCGCGCGCTTCCGCCGCGGGTCGTGGGAGCGGCCCCCCATCTTCGACCTGCTCGAGCGCCTCGGTGGCCTCTCCGAGGCCGACATGCTCCGCACCTTCAACTGCGGGCTGGGCATGGTGCTGGTGCTGCCGCCCGACCGGGCCGACGCCGCCGCGGCCGCCCTCGGCGCGACCATCGTGGGCGAGGTCGTGGTCGATCCTGCGCACGAGGCGGTGCTGGTGTGAGCGCGCGGGTGGCGGTCGGGGTGCTCATCAGCGGCTCGGGCACGAACCTCCAGGCCCTCATCGACGCCTGCGCCGCCCCCGACTTCCCGGCCCGCATCGCCGTGGTGGTGTCGAACCGCCGCTACGCCCGGGGGCTGGAGCGGGCCCGGGCCGCCGGCATCCCCGCGGTCTGGGTGCCCCACCGGGGCAAGGCGCGGGCCGACTTCGACGGCGAGCTGGTCGCCACCCTGCGCGCCCACGGCGTCGCCTGGGTCTGCCTCGCGGGCTTCATGCGCATCGTCACCCCCGTCTTCCTCGACGCCTTCCCCCAGCGGGTGCTCAACATCCACCCCGCCCTGCTGCCGGCCTTCCCCGGCACCCACGGCCAGGCCCAGGCCCTGGCCTACGGGGCCAAGGTCGCCGGTGCGACGGTCCACATCGTCGACGCGGGCACCGACACGGGCCCGGTCATCGCCCAGGGCGTCGTGCCCGTGCGCGAAGAGGACGATGAAGATGCCCTCAAGGCGCGCATTCTCGCGGTGGAGCACCAGCTCTATGTGCTGGCGCTGCGCCAGGCGGTCGAGGGCCGGCTCCACGTCGAGGGCCGGCGGGTGCGGGTGGAGGCCCGGCCCGGCGAGGCCAACGCCCTGTGGTGGGACGGGGACTGAGCGCCCCCGCGCCCCTCAGCCCGCCCGCACCCGGTCCACCCGGTAGATGCCGTCGACCTTCTCGAGGGCGCGCATCAGGCGGGTGAGCTCGGTGACGTCCGAGACGTTCACCGCGAGGGTGAACTCGGCGTTGCCCTCTTCGAGGGTGCGCGCCTCCATGCGCGAGACGTTGATGTCGAGCGTCTTGCAGATGCCGCCGACCTCGGCGAGCATGCCCGCCTGGTTGCTGGTCAGGATGCGGAGCTCGCCGGTGTGGCGCCCGGCCGACTCGGCCGACCAGTCGACCCGGATGCGGCGCTCGGGGTCGAGGGCGAGCAGCTGCTTGCACGAGGCGTGGTGGACCGTGATGCCGCGGCCCTGGGTGATGTAGCCGCGCACGGGCTCGCCAGGCAGGGGGCTGCAGCACTTGGCATAGTTGACCAGCACGTCGCTCTCGCCGGAGATGAGCACGGGCGACTGGCTGCGCCGGCGGAAGCGGTTGAGCAGGCCGGCGATGCCGCTGGTGGTCGGCTCCTCGACCTCGTCGGCCGGGAGCAGGTGGGCGAGCACCTTGCGCACGCTCGTGTTGCCCTGGGCGATGGCCAGGTAGAGCAGCTCGGCGTCCTTGTGGCCGAAGTGGCGGGCGGCCGCGTCGATCTCGCCGGCCTTCTCGAGCCGCTCCAGCTTGCGGCTGCGCTTCTGGAGCTCGCCGGCCAGCAGGTCGCGGCCGAGGCGCTTGCCTTCGCTGCGCTCGCCCTCTCGCAGGGCCCGCCGGATCTTCGACAGGGCCCGGCCGGTCTTCGCGATGTCGAGCCAGTCGCGGTTGGGCTTCTGGTCCTTGTTGCGGATGATCTCGATGCGGTCGCCCGAGCGCAGCTCGGTGCGGATGGGCACCATGCGGCCGTTGACGAGCGCGCCCGTGCAGGTGTTGCCCACGGCCGTGTGGATGGCGTAGGCGAAGTCGAGCACCGTGGCGCCGGTCGGGAAGAAGCGCACGTCGCCGGTGGGGGTGAAGGCGAAGACCTCCTCGTTGAAGAGGTCGACCTTGATGGTCTCGAGGAACTCCTCGGGGTCCTCGACCTCCTGGGCGGCCTCGAAGAGCGAGCGCAGCCGGGCGATCTTGTTGACGTCCTCCCGGGAGAGGTCGAGGTGGCCCTCTTTGTAGCGCCAGTGGGCCGCGATGCCGTACTCGGCGACCTGGTGCATGTGGTGGGTGCGGATCTGGACCTCGACCTGGCGGCCGTCGTCGCAGAGGATCACCGAGTGCAGCGACTGGTAGCCGTTGGACTTCGGGTTCGCGATGTAGTCCTTGAGGCGGCCGGGCACGTGGCGGTAGAGGGCGTGGACGAGGCCCAGGGCGGTGTAGCACTGGCCGATGTCGTCCACGAGGATGCGCAGGGCGTGCAGGTCGTGGATCTGCTCGAACTCGATGCCCGACGAGCGCATCTTTCGCCAGACCGAGGTGAGGTGCTTGGGGCGGCCCTTCACGTTGGCGGCGAGGCCGCGCTCGGCGAGCTGCTGCTGGATGGTCGTGCTCATGCCGTCGACGAAGGCCTTCCGCTCTTCGGCCGACAGGGCCAGCTTGTCGCTCAGCTTGCCGTAGACGTCGGGCCGCAGGTAGCGCAGGCAGAGGTCTTCGAGCTCCATCTTGAGCTTCGAGAGCCCGAGCCGGTTGGCGATGGGCGCGTAGATGTCGAGGGTCTCCTGGCTGATGCCGCGCTGGCGGTCGGCCTTCATGTGCTCCATGGTGCGCATGTTGTGGAGACGGTCGGCGAGCTTGACCAGGATGACCCGCACGTCCTTGGCCATGGCGAGCACGAGCTTGCGGAAGTTCTCGGCCTGGGCCTCGTGCTTGGTGCGGAACTCGAGCTTGCCGATCTTGGTGACGCCGTCGACCATCTCGGCGACGTCCTCGCCGAACTCCGCGGCGATCTCGTCCCGGCCGCTGAGGCAGTCCTCCATCGTGTCGTGCAGCAGCCCGACCGCGATGGTGTCGACGTCCATGCGCAGCTCGGCGAGGATGCCGGCCACGGCGATGGGGTGGATGTAGTAGTCCTCGCCGGACTTCCGGCGCTGGCCGGCGTGGGCCGCGGCGCCGAAGAGGTAGGCCTGGGCGA
Source organism: Myxococcota bacterium (assembly GCA_964226865.1). Lineage (GTDB taxonomy): Bacteria > Myxococcota_A > UBA796 > UBA796 > UBA2385 > CAXQUZ01. Next base: position 8,070 of record CAXQUZ010000242.1, read on the forward strand.
TGACGCCCACGTCGGCGTTGGGCTCGTAGCGCTGCACCCGTTCGATGATGTCGTCCAGCCGGACGGCGTCGCCAGTGCTCGTCATGGTCGCGATCCTCCGGGGCCCGGGGGTTGGACGGGCACCCCTTCGGGATGGGCGGGTCGCGGGCGGGACGCCGGTCGGCGCTCCCCCCGACCTGCCGGTCCACCCCGGCACGCCAGGGGGGCGCGGGGTGGCACAGGTGTGAAACGTCTTTCGCGCCGCATGTTCCCTGATGCGGAGCGCAAGCGCCACCCGCCGGGGCCTGCGGGGCCCGAGAACCGGTCGGCGGGCTGTGCGCGCGCAGGTCGCCTCAGGCCTCGATGTCGTCCCGCGTGCCCGCGAAGCGCCGCACGAGGCCTCCGTGGCGGGCCACCCGCTGCAGCTCGGCGATCAGCACGGCCTGGAAGCGGTCGTGGGCGCTGCGGAGGTTGTCGTTGACGACGAGGTAGTCGAACTCGGCCACGCCCTGGAGCTGGAGCCAGGCGTCGGCGATGCGGCGCTGGATGATCTCCTCCGAGTCGGTGGCCCGGCCGCGCAGGCGGGCCTCGATGACCGAGAAGTCAGGGGGCAGCACGAAGACGCCGATCATCTCGGGCATGGCCGTGCGGACCTGGCGCGCGCCCTGGAGATCGATCTCGAGCAGGATGCTGTGGCCGGTGTCGAGGGCGGCGCGCACGGGGGCGGCGGGCGTGCCGTAGAAGTTGCCGTAGACCTCGGCCCACTCCAGCATCTCGCCGGCGTCGACCATCTCCTGGAAGCGGGCCTTGCTGACGAAGTGGTAGTCCTTGCCGTCCACCTCGCCGCGCCGGGGGGCCCGGGTGGTGGCGCTGACCGAGAAGCCGATGTCGGGCAGCGCCGCGAGGGCCGCGCGCACCAGCGTGGTCTTGCCGGTGCCAGAGGCGCCGGTGATGACGAAGAGCGCGCCGCGCTCGGGGGCCGTCCAGGCGGAGAGGTCGATGGGCATGGTGGGCCGGGGGAAGGGGGGCGCGGTGGCTAACCGGTTCGCCCGGCGGGCTGGAAGAACTGCCCGTGACGGCCTCAGGGACGTGATCCACGGGCGTCGGGCCCGGGCCCGGCAGCCGCACAGACGGGCCGCAGCGAGCAGGCGGGGCAGGCCGCGGCGTCGAAGCGCCCCCGGCAGTGGCCGCTGATGCCGAGGTGGGCGAGGGCGAAGTCGTGGCGCAGGGGGTCGGCCGGCGCGAAGCAGCGCAGGGCGGCGGTCAGCTCCAGGGCGGTGCGCCAGGAGGCGTCCTTGCGCCGGGTGAGCCCCATGAGGCGGGTGATGCGGTGGACGTGGGTGTCGACGGGCAGCACGAGCCGCGCCGGCGCGACCCCCGTCCAGAGCCCCAGGTCGATGCCCGCCGCCCCGGGACCCGGGCGCCGCACGAGCCAGCGCAGCAGCATGCACCAGCGCTTGCAGGCCGAGCCGTCCCGGGGGCGGGGCAGGAAGTAGCGGAAGCCCCGGGGCAGCGCGGCCCAGTCGTCCGCCCCCGCGGCGGCCAGGGCGTGGCGGCGCAGGGTGCAGACCAGGCCGTCGAGGGCCGGCGCGACCGTGGGCGACGCCGGGTCGTCGTGGGCCAGAAAGGCCGCCTCGAGGGTGGTCTCGGCCAGAAGCCCCTGGAGGCAGCGGGCGAGCAGGGCGAGGTCGGGGCCCCGCATCCACCGGTACTGGAGCGGAGCGAGGCGGCGGGCGTCTGCGGCCGAGAAGCCCCGCACCCAGGCCGCGGGCCCCCCCCGGGCGTCGGCCTGGGCCAGGATGGCGTCGATGACCGGCGCGAAGGCCGCCACGCGCCCGAATGCGAGGCCGCTGGCGAAGATGCCCGCCACCTCGATGTCTTCGCGGGCTGTGTAGCGCCGGGCGAAGGCGATGGGATCGGCCGCGAGGCGGGCCGCGGCGTCGGTCTGGTCGAGCAGGGCCTCGAGACGGGCCCCGACGGCGGCCACCCGCGCCGGGGCCCAGTCCGCCAGTGCCGGGGCCGGGACCCGGGCCACCTACTCGACGTTGGCGGCCTGCTCGCGCAGCCGCTCGATGACGCTCTTCATCTCGACCACCCGCGCCGAGATGGGGTGCTCGGCCGACTTGCTGCCGATGGTGTTGACCTCGCGGTTGAGCTCCTGGACCAGGAACTCGAGCTTGCGGCCCACGGCCTTGGTCGACCCGAGGGCGTCGACGAACTGCTCGAGGTGGGACTGGATGCGCAGCAGCTCTTCGCTGACGTCGGCCTTGTCGGCCAGGATGGCGGCCTCTTGGGCGAGGCGGGAGGGGTCGACCCGGTCGCCCAGCAGCTTCTCGAGCCGGGCATTGAGCCGGGCCACGAGCCGCTCGTTGATGCCGTCGGCGGCGTCGGCGACCTCGGCCCGCAGCCGCAGCAGCTGGTCCGCGTGGCGGTGGAGGTCGGCCCGCAGCGCCTCGCCCTCGGTGCCGCGCATGGCCACGAGGTCGGAGAGGCTGGCCTCGAGGGCCGTGTGGAGCAGGTCCCACTCGCTGAGGGCGTCGTGCTCGCCGTCGGCGAGGGTCAGCACCCCGGGCTGGGTGAGGATGAGCTCGAGGGGCACCTCGGAGGGGTCGCGCTGGAGCCGCTTCGCCACGGCGGCCATGGCGTTGAGGTAGTGCTCGGCGAGGATGGGGTCGGGGCGCACGGTCTGGTTGCTGTCGGCCGCGCTGCGGCGGACGAAGGCCTCGACCCGGCCGCGGCGCAGCCGGGCCTTGATGGCGCCGTGGATCCGCGGCTCGAGCACGAGGTACTCACGGGGGAGGCGCAGGTTGATGTCGCGAAAGCGGTTGTTGACGGTCTTCAGCTCCACGACCACGGTGACATCACCGTTGGTCGCTTCGCCTCTGCCGTAGCCGGTCATGGAATACATGCTGCGCGCATAACCACGCCGGCTTTCGCGTGTCCTGCCCAGGAGCCATCGTGCCCGCTGATCCCCCTGACTGGCTCGTTGTCGACCGCGAGCGTGCGGTGGCCCCGCCGGCGGGCCGCGCCACCCGGCTCGGCGCCTCCGGGGTCGAGCTGCTCGCCCTGTGCACCCTCGAGCTGCTGGGAACCCTGCTCGGGCCCGCGACGCTGTTCGGGGCGGGGGTGCTGTCGAGCCTCATCGCTGCGGCGTTCTGGGGACTGCGCGACCTCGGCGCGGGGGCCGCCAGCCCGGGCAAGCAGCTGCTGGGGCTCACCCTGGTCGACGCCCGCACGGGCGCGCCGGCCACCCCCGTCCAGGCCCTCCAGCGCAACGGGGCGATGGTCGCGGCCTGGCTGCTGGCGGCGCTGCCGGGGCCGCTGGGCTGGGTGGGGGCCCTCGCGGTGCTCGGCCTCGCGCTGGTCGAGGGGGCCTCGGCGCTGCTCGACCCGGAGGGGCGCCGGCTGGGCGACCGCATCGCCGGCACCCGGCTCGTCCGGCAGCGCTGAAGGCTGGGGGCAAGAACGCCGACGCCCGGCGCCGTCACGGGGACGGGCCGGGCGAGGATGGGCGGGCCGGGGCTCAGAGGTCGGTGACGCTGCCGGCAGCCCAGTCGATGGCCGCGAAGGGCACGTAGTCGCCGTCGTTGCTGATGGCCTTGGTCTTCGTCCAGGCCAGCGAGCCGTTGATGTAGACGTTGACCGTGACGTTGTTCGCGCCGTAGTAGTCGGGCGTGCTGAACGAGTAGTCGTGCACGTAGACCTTGTAGATGCCGGTCTGGGGCGCCGCGATGTTGATGTTCTCGGGGCCCGTGCCGGGGATGTCGTCGAGGTCGAGGATGGGGTCGTCGGTGTTCCCGCTGGCGCCCCAGGACAGGTAGGTGCCCGCGCAGTTGGCGAAGTAGCAGTCGCTGTTGGTCTCGAGCGAGCCGCCGGGCGCGAGCAGGTGGAGGTCCATGTCGTCGTTGGCGACCGACCAGTACATCTCGATCCAGAGGTCTTCGGCCGGGATGGACTCGAGCACGACCTGGCAGGGGTCGGAGCGGCGGCCGTCGTCGGTCACGACGATGAGCTGGCCGACGTAGTTGCCGGCGAGCTGGGCCTCGAAGCCGGCGCGGTCGGGGGTGCTGCCGGTGGGCATGGCCGCGGTCGAGCCGGAGGGCCGGCCGTTGAGGGTCCAGATGTACTCGACGATCTCGTGACCCAGCGGGTCGTAGGAGTCGTGACCGATCCAGGTGGCGGTCTCGAAGGGGGGCTCGACCGGGTTGGGCGTCACGTCGCAGACGGCCACGGGCTCGTCGGTGGCGGGCTCGGTGGTCGTGTCGTCGCCGGTGGTGTCGCCGGTCTCGGCCGGCTCACCGGTCTCCTGGTCGTCCACCTCGAGGGGATCCTCCTCTTCGTCCGCACCCGCCTCTGGCTGCTCGTCTGGCTTGATGTCGTAGTCCTGGGCGCAGCCGCCGAGGAGAAGCAGGAGGCTGAGGGCACGGCGCATGGTGGGCTCCACTGTCGGGCGCGGCGGGCCGGAGTGGGGGGGCGGGCCGCGCGGGAGGGCAGGGGGGGCGGCTCATCCGGGGCCCGGGCGGACACAGCGCGGGGGCGCGGGGACGAGCATCTGGGGGGCGAACCCGTATCGGGTTCCTCACAAGGTGTATGGACCAGGATGGGGCCACATGCAAGGATTTTTCACCGCTGAACGCCGGGGCCCTTAACCGTTCAGAACTTCGACAGGCATGTCATCTTCATCGGTCCCAGGCCTGGATCAGGCTGGCGATCTGATCTTGCAGGGTGAACCCGCGCTCACGCAGCCGGTCGGGCCCCGGAGTGCAGGCCTGGCGGGCCGGACCGTCGGCCCGGGCGAGCGCGGCGCGGAGGGCCACGGGATCGTCCGGCGGCACGAGCCAGCCCTCTCGGGGGCCCACCAGCTCAGGGATGCCCGCGACCGGGGTGGACAGCACCGGGCGGCCCGCGGCGATGGCCTCCATGAGCACGAGCGGCACCCCGTCCCGGTCGCCGCTCGGGGCCACCCGGCAGGGCAGCACGACGAGGTTCGCCGCGGCGAGGGCGTCCCGGACGGTGGCCGGCGGGCCGAGGGGCTGCCAGCGGCACCGGGGGGGCAGGGGCCCCGGCGGGTCGGAGATCACGGTCAGGGTGGCCGCCGGGTCGGACGGCGGCCACGCGGCGAGCAGGGTGTCGAGGCCCTTCTTGGGCACGTTGCGGCCCACGAAGAGCGCCCGGAGGGGGCCCGGTGGCGGCGGCGGCAGGGCCGCCCAGTCGGCGAGCCGGGGCCCGCAGCGCAGCAGCCGCGCCGCGATGCCCTGGCCGGCGAGGTGGCGCTGGTGGTGGGCGCAGACGGTGAAGGCCGGGGTGGCGGCGGCGAGCACGGTGGCCAGCGCGGGCCGGGGGCGGAAGAGGTCGACGGCGTGGGTGGTCACCGAGTAGGGCAGCCCCAGGTCGAGCCAGAGCGCGTGGGCCAGCTCGGCCGCCTCACCGGCAAAGTGGACGTGGAGCCGATCGAAGCCCGCCGCGGCCACCCGGGCGCGCAGCCAGGGCAGCCGGGCCGCGTCCCGGGGGCGCTGGTGGGCCGCGAGAAACCTCTCGCCCGCGCTCTTCTCGCGGAAGGGCAGGTAGCGGGCCAGGGGCCGACGGGGCAGGTGCCAGACCGGCACCGGCGGCTGGTCCTCGGGGGGCACGAGGGCGCTGTCGGCGCGGGTGCCCATGGAGAGCACCGTGGGCTGGTGGCCGGCCTCGACCAGGCCGAAGAGCTCGGCGCGGACGAAGCTCTCGGTGAGCGCCGGGTAGTAGCGGAGCAGGGTGAGGACCTTCACGGGGCGCCCGGCGCGGGCGGGGGGTGGCCCGGTCCGAAGAGCAGGGGCCAGAGCTCGTCCCGGCGCGTGGCCCAGCTGCGGAGCACGGGCGGGCGGGGGGACTGGCCGGCGGCCGCAGTGAGGGCGGCCACGAGGGCGGCCGGGCTGGCGGGGTCGTGGAGCAGGCAGGGCGGGTGGCCGGCGGCGGCGAGGGCCCGGCGCACAGAGGGGAGGTCGGGGGCGACGACCGGGCGTGCGGTGGCCAGGTAGTCCCAGAGCTTGAGCGGCGAGGTGAGCTCGCGGCCGAAGATCCCGTCGCCGAG
>CAXQUZ010000243.1:0-7632 GCA_964226865.1 Myxococcota bacterium
CACCGTGTCGGAGGCGCCCGCGGCCGACAGGGCGAGGGGGTGGGTGCCGGCGGCGGCGGGGGTGAAGGCGGTCCGGGCCGCCGCGGGATCGGCAAAGCGGCCGCCCCCGGGCCCCGACACCACCGTCCAGGCGCAGTCCAGCGAGCTCTCACCGTCGAGCATGACCGCCTCGCCCACAGCGATGCGCCGGTCGGGCCCCGCGTCCAGCACCGCCGGCGCCGTGTCGCCCGTGCCCCCCTCCCCTGTGCCCCCGTCCCCGGGATCGCCGGCCGGCGTCGCCGTGTCGCCGGGGCTGCCCGTGTCGGCGGGCGCCGCGCCGTGGAAGCCCGGGGCGCCGTGCTCGACAAGCTCGTCGCCCACCACCGAGAGGTCGAGGGTGAGGGCCGCCGCCCGGGGCACCAGCTCGGTGTCGAAGGTGACCATGAGCTGGTCGCCCATGCGCGCCATCGCCGGCCGGTGGCCGCCGGTGCTGCCGCTCTCGTAGGCCGTGATGGGAACGCTCTGCACCAGGGCAAAGTCGGCGTCGAAGATCGACAGCCAGATGTCGCCGCTGTCGGAGGGGTAGCGCACCCCCTCCCGCTCGGCGAGGTGGAGCACGAACCACAGCGCGCCGTGCCGGGCCAGCCCCTGGGGCCAGCCCACCTTGACCCCCGAGGGGTAGGGCTTGAGCCAGTGCTCGCCGACCAGCGCGAAGTCCGGGTCGAACTCGAGCACCCAGAACTCGCCCGTGTCGCCGTAGGCCCGCCACGAGACATAGCGCGACCGCTCGGCGTCCCAGAGCACCGAGGAGCCCGGCAGGGGCGGCCCGGGCAGCACCGCGGCGCTCTCCTGGACGGCGAGGTCTTCGTCGACCCAGTGGAAGGCCCCCATCGGCGCGCCCTCGTCGCCCCGGGGGTGGACGAAGGTGCCGACCCGCCGCCGGTCGCAGAGCACCGGAGAGTCGTTGTAGACATAGGTGAGATCGGCCTCGGCGATGGTGTTCTCGCCGATCAAGGACAGGTCGTCGCCGTCGTAGCGGAAGATCCAGGCCGAGTCGTCCCGGGCCTCGGTGAGGTTGCCGCTGGCGACGTGGAGGAAGCTGCCGTCGGGGCAGCGGGTGATGGCGTGGTCGATGAGGTCGTCGCGGTCGATGATGACGCCGGGGCTGCGCGCCAGGGCCATCGTCGACTGGGTGAGCACGCCCGCCTGGTAGTTGCGGCCGCCCGTGAAGAAGACCCGCCAGGTGCCCGCCGCGGGGTCGAGGGGGAAGACCCGCACCCAGTTCGCGCCGGTCAGCCCGAGGTCGACCACCGGGCCCACGTCGACCACCGGCGGGCCCGCAGAGGCGCGGGCGGGGGCCAGGGCCCAGACAAGCGCGCCCCCCAGCGCCAGCGCCCGGAGCCCGAGGGCCCGGCACCGCGCCCGGGGGGCGGAGAGACAGGGACGGCGTCGCATGCAGCCTCCGAGGGCCCAGCGTAGGCCAGGCGGCGGCGGCGTGGGGGACTCAGTCGCCCTGCCAGAGCGCGAAGACGGCATCGGCCGGATCCCGCAGCACGGCCATCTTGCGGCGCCGGTCGACCACGGTGGCGCCCCGCTCCTGGGCGGCGGCCACGGCGCTGTCGAGGGAGGCCACCACGAAGTAGGGCACCCAGACCGGGGGCTGCTTGGCGTTCTCGCCGCGCCGGTGGCAGACGCCGGCGACCGGCGAGCCGTCGACCAGCATGCTGTAGTCCTCCCAGCTCTCGTCGCCGGAGGACATCGCCACGGGGGCGGGCGTCCAGCCGAGCACCTCGGCGTAGAAGTCGCGGAGGGCGGCGGCGTCGTCGACGGTCAGGTCGAGCCAGCCTTGGGTTCCGATTGCGGGCATGGGGGACTCCGGGATGGGCGTCAAGGGACGGGGGCCCCTAACGCGCCAGGCCGGGGCCCCCGACCGGGCTAGAGCTCGACGAGCAGCTGGGTGCCCCGGCGGTCGACGATCATCACGGTGCGGTCGTCGGCGGCGAGGGCGCGGGCGAGGTCCTTCTCGGAGTTGACCTCGCGGCCGTTGCACTCGGTGATGCGGTCGCCCGGCCGCAGCCCCCGCTCGGCCCTGCTGCCGCTGGCCACCCGGGTCACGACCACGCCGCCCTGGCCGCCGTAGCCCCGCAGCTCGCGGGCCGCGCGCACCCGGATGCCCAGCTCGGTGACCGCGGAGGCATCGGCCTCGGGGGCCTCGTCGGCCTCGGGGGCCAGGAAGCGCCCGCGGCGCAGGTCATCCTCTTCGGGACGCTCGGCGAGGGTGACGTCCAGCCGCTTCTTCTTGCCGTCGCGCAGCACCAGCAGCTCGACCGCGTCACCGGGCCGGAAGCTGCCGATGGCGCGGATGAAGCCCTCGGTGTCATCGAGGGCCTCGCCCTCGAGCGAGAGCACCACATCGCCCGGCTGGAGCCCCGCCTCGGCGCCCGGCGTGCCCTGGTAGACCGCGCCGATCATCACGCCGCCGCCCGCGTCCAGGTCGAGGGTGCGGGCGAGCTCGTCGTCCACCGCCCGCAGCCCGACGCCGATCCAGCCCCGGGCCACCCGGCCGTCCTCCTTGAGGTCGTCGAGGATGTCCTTGACCATGTCGATGGGCACCGAGAAGCCGATGCCCTGGGCGCGGGGGTTGATGGCCGTGTTGATGCCCACCACCTCGCCCTTGAGGTTGAAGAGGGGGCCGCCGGAGTTGCCCGGGTTGATGCTGGCGTCGGTCTGGAGGAAGTCGTCGTAGGGACCGGCGCCGATGACCCGGCCCTTGGCGCTGATGATGCCCGTGGTCACGGTGTGTTCGAGGCCGAAGGGGTTGCCGATGGCCACGACCCGGTCGCCGACCCGGGCCGCAGAGGACGAGCCCAGGGCCACGGTCGGAAAGCCGTCTTCGTCCTCGATCTTGACCAGGGCGACGTCGGTGCGCGGATCCGTGCCCACGACGGTGGCCGTGAACTCGCGCTCGTCGGCGAGGATGACCGTGACCTCGTCGGCGTCGGCGACCACGTGGTTGTTCGTGAGGATGTAGCCGTCGGCCGAGATGAGGAAGCCCGAGCCCTCGCCCTGCTGCATGCGCTTGAGCTGGTCGGGGTCGATGTCGAGGAAGGGCAGCATCTGGCGCGGCACCATGCTCTCGAGGTCGACCTCTTGGGAGACCTTGAGGTGGACGACGGCGGGGCCCAGGTCCTCGACCAGGGGGGCGAGGCTCACCGACGGGTCGTAGTCGAGGGTCGCGGAGCCGGCGCCCACGGTCTGGGCGGCCGCGTCGGCCCGGTCGGCGGAGGGCGCGGCGTCGGCCACCGGATCGAGCACGCCAGGGGCGAAGGTGGTCAGGCCCGCGCCGATGCCCACCCCGGCGAGCAGGGTGAGTGCACTGGCGAGGAGGGAGACGCGGCGGGGACGGGACTGCATGGGACGGAAGCCTCCGGGGCACAGCCGGCGAACGGCGCCGCCGGCACGGGGTTCTCGTGGGCGTTCAGACGGTCGGGCCCGGCGGGGGGGCAGGGCCCGGAGAGAGGGGGAGCGACGGCGACACAGCGGGCAGGGACCACCAGCGAGAGGCCACCAACCCCTCTCCCCGACACCACTGTGCGCCGTCGTCGCTGTGGCAAGCCCCCCGGGCGCCCGCGGCATTCCCCGCCGGCACCGATCCGCTCAGAGCGAGCCCTTCAGCCGCTCCAGCTCGATGATGGCGAGCAGGGTGTCGGCCCGGGCCTTCTCGAGGTTGACCCGCGCGTCGTCGGCGTTCTTGATGGCCTCGAGCACGTCCTTCTGGAGCGAGCGGCCCGTCTCGGCCAGGGCCCGCTCGGCCGTCAGGGTCTCGAGGGCGAAGGCGAGGTTGGCCGCCTGGAGCTTGAGCTGGGCGCGGCTGGTCTCGACCGCGGCGACCGCCGCCCGCACCTCCTGGGCCAGCAGGTACTCCCGGGCCTCGAGGTTGCGCTTGGCCATCTCGAGGGCGGCGGCCTTCTGGTCGCGGTTGCCCCGGTCGGCCCGGTTGCCCAGCGGCACCGCGCCGGTCAGGCCCACCGACCAGTTGCGGGCCGTGCCCTCGAAGATGTTGCCGACCGCCGGCATCGTGCCGAAGCCCGCCGGGTCGCTCCGGTCGCGGGTCTCGAGGCCCGTGAGGCCGTAGGTGCCCGAGGCGCTGAGCTCGGGAAGCAGCTGGTGGCGGGCATCACGCAGGTCGCGCTCGGCATGATCCCGGGCGATGCGCAGGCTCTGGAGCTCGGGGTTGTTCTCGAGGGCCGCCGCCACCACCCGGTCGACCTCGATGCCGGCGTCGCTGCGCTCGGCGGGCTCGGTGGTCAGGTCGAGGGAGAGGCCGGGCTGCTCGCCGATGGTCGTCAGCAGCAGATCGTTGGCGGCACGGGCGCCGGCACGGGCGGTCACCAGGGCGCTCTCGGCCTGGACCACCGTCGCCGCGACCCGGGCCTTCTCGACGCCGGCGAGGGTGCCCTGGGCCACCTTGGCGGCGACGATGCGGCTCTCCTCTCGGGCGACCTCGAGGGTCTTCTCGGCGATGGCCACCGTCTTGCGCTGGTACCAGAGGTCCCAGTAGGCCCGCGCCACCGTCGCCAGGGTCTCGTTGCGCTGGCGCAGCAGCTCGGCCTCGGCCTGGTCCCGGGCCCGGCGCGCCTGGCGCACGGCCGAGAGGTTGTAGGACATCCGGAAGCCCTGGAGGATGGACTGGGTGACCGAGGCGCTGAGCACGCTGCGGTACTGGTACTCCTCGTTGAGGATGCCCTGGTCGCGCAGCACGTCGAGGCGGGTGGGGTCCCCGTCGTACTCGGTGTTCTGGCGGCGGTTGGCGAAGTTGAGGCCGACGGTGGTGCCCGTGGGCAGCAGCCCGCTCACGCCGACGTTGGCGCCCGCGAGCTGGAAGCGCTGGTCGAGGCCCGAGAAGAAGGAGTTCTGGCTGACGTCGCTGGAGTAGTCGAGGCCGGCGCTCAGGTTGGGGTCGAAGATGCCCTGGGCGGCGAGCAGGGCGCCGTCGGCCTGGGCCACCCCCGCCTCGCTGGCGAGGAGGGCCGGGTTGCGGGCGAGGGCCTGCTTGAGGGCGTCGTCGTAGGCCAGGGGGGTGCCGGCGAGGGCGGCGCCCACGAGACAGGACAGCAGCGAGGGGGTCACTTGGCGGCTCCGGTGGGGGGCGCAGCGGGGGACGCGGACGGGCGGCGGACCCAGGCAGCCCAGCGGCTGCCGCTGGCGCCCATGTCGTCGAGAACACTGTAGAGATAGGGCACAAGGTAGAGCGTGAGCACGGTGCCGGTGGCGAGACCGCCCGCCACCACCCGGCCCAGGGGGGCGTAGGGGATGCCCACGAAGGTCGAGGTGCCCAGGGCCATGGGCATGAGGCCGAAGATGGTCGTCAGCGCGGTCATCAGGATGGGCCGCAGCCGCCGGGCCCCCGCCTCGACGAGGGCCTCGGTGCGCACGACCCCCTCCCCGCGGAGCCGGGTCACGAGATCGATGAGCACGATGCCGTTGTTGACCACGACGCCCACGAGGATGACCAGCCCGACGCCGCCCATGGCGTCGAGGGGGGTGCCCGTCAGGTAGAGGGTCCAGTAGACCCCCACGAGGGCCATGGGGATGCTCGTGAGGATGGACAGGGGCAGGGTCCAGCTCTCGAAGAGCACGCCCATGATGAGGTAGACGAAGGTGATCGAGAGCACGAGGGCGAGGTTGCGGGCCTGGTCGTCGGCCTCGCGGTCGCGGCGCTCGCCCCCGAAGGACCAGGTGTAGCCCCGGGGGAAGTCCACCGAGTTGAGCACGGCGCCCACCATGGCCATCACCTCGCCCTTCTCGGCGCCCGGCGCCAGCTCGATGGTCATCGGGAAGCTGGTGATGCGGTCGGTCCGGCGGATGGTGCCGAAGCCCGGCGCCACCTCGGGCTGGACGACGGCCCGGAGGGGCACGCTGCGGCCCACCGTCGGGCTCCAGAGGGGGAAGTCGAGCAGCCGGTCCACGTCCTCGCGGTCGGCGAGCTGGAAGCGGGCGACCACGTCCACCTCCTTGCCGTCGTCGTGGTACTTCGGCAGGTTCGTGCCCCGGAGCGCGAAGCCCACGGTCTGGCCCACCGAGCGCGCGTCCAGCCCGTAGCGGGCCAGGGCGGCCCGATCGGCCCGCAGCCGCATCTCGCGTCCGGCCTCGCCCTCGAGGTCGTTGCGCACGGCGATGACGCCCGGCAGGCCCTGGAGGGTCTGCTCGAGCTGGTCGCCGAGCAGCTCGAGGGTGGGGGTGTCTTCGCCCTGGAGCACGAAGCCCAGCTCGTTGCGGCTCGTGTCGCCGGCGCCGCCCCAGCCGATCTTGAGCTCGACCCCGGCGATGACGGGCAGGTTCTTCCGCGCGTTCTCGAGCACCTTCTCGGCCGGGAGGGCCCCCTCGCCCCGGTCCTCGCCCTCGTCGAGGTAGACCCACAGCCGGCCGTGCTCGTCGCTGGAGCCCAGCTCGGAGCGGTGGGTGCGCACGCTCCAGGTCTCGCGGTTCTCGTCGACCCAGGCCTCGATGGTCTCGACCGCGTCGAGGCGCTCGTAGTAGCCCCAGTCGGCGGGCACCTGGAAGCGGACCATGAAGTCCGAGACGTCGTCCTCGCCGGCGTCGTCGCAGCTCACCGACTGGGCGGGCACGACGAAGGTGAGGAAGGTGGCCGCGAGGATGCCCATCAGCGCGTCGGTGCGGTGGGTCAGCACCCAGCCGAGGGAGCGCCGGTAGCGGGCGGTCAGCCAGGTGATCCACCGGGGCTCTTCGGGCAGCCCGCCGGCGCCGCGCAGCAGGGTGGTCGACAGGGGGGTGAAGACCAGGGCCACGAAGAGCGAGGCGGCCAGGGCCCAGACCACGGGCATGCCGAGCTGGCCCATGAAGAAGGAGAAGTTGGCGTCTTCGCTCATGAGGATGACGGGCAGGAAGACCACCATCGTGGTCAGCGTCGACAGGGTGATGGCGAGGTTCACGTCGCTCGCCCCGTCGATGGCCGCGTCTTCGGGCCCCTCGCCCTCCTGGCGCCGGGCGTAGATGCTCTCGACGACAACAATGGCGTTGTCGACGACCATGCCGACGGCCAGCATCAGGCCCATGAGGGTCAGCAGGTTGAGGGTGAAGCCCGTGAAGTAGAGCATCGTGACCGTCAGCAGCAGGGTCACGGGGATGCACATGGCGATGAGCAGGGTGAGCCGCCACTCGCGCAGGAACAAGAAGAGCACGATGACCGCGCAGAGGCCGCCTGTGGCCGCCGTGCTCAGCAGATCGTCGACGCTGTCGCCGATCATGTCGCCCTGGCTGAAGAACTTGACGAACTCGACGCCCTCGCCCCGGGGGTCGGCGCTGATCTCGGCGAAGGCCGCCTCGACCGCCTCGGTCACCTCGACGGTGTTGGCGTCGGACTCCTTCTGGACGGCGAGCGCGGCCCCCTCCTTGCCGTTGATGTGGTTGATGCTGGCGGAGGGGTCGAGGCGGTACTTGACCGTCGCGATGTCGGCGAGGCTGACCCCGTCCTTCACCGGCCAGCGCTCGAGCTCCTCGATGCTCTCGAAGCGGGCGAGGCTGCGGACGTAGCGGACCTTGCCGTCGTCGACGACCTTGCCGCTGGCCATCTGGAAGTTGTCGGAGCCGAGGCCCTGGACCACCTCGCCCAGCGACACCCCGTGGGCGAGC
>CAXQUZ010000244.1:0-3261 GCA_964226865.1 Myxococcota bacterium
GGCCGGCCTCCCTCCCGGGGGTCGGCCTCTCGCCGTCTTGGCGCTCAGACCCCCTCTTCGGCCCCCGCCGGCAGGGGGATGATGAGCACCGGCACGGGACAGGCCCGGGCCACCCGCTCCGAGACCGAGCCGAGCATGAAGCGCTGCACCCCCCGGTGGCCCCGGGTGCCGAGCACGACGAGGTCGGCGGCGTGGTCCCGGGCGGCCGAGAGGATCTCCTGCTCGGCGCGGTAGCGGCGCACCTCGGAGGCGGCGAGCATCTGGCCCGCCTGGACCCGGGCCGCCTCGGCCTGGAGCAGCTCTTCGGCCTTGGCCGTCGCGGCGCCGAGGTCGAGCATGGGCTTGATCGACCCGCCGACCATGGTCAAGGGATCCGGCGCCTCGAGGGCGTGGACCAGCACGAGGGCCGCCCCCTGGGAGCGCGCGATGGACATGGCGTAGTCGAGGGCATTCTGGGCGTGGGCCGAGAAGTCGGTGGCGACGAGGATGCGGGTGGGGCCATGGGGCATGGGCGTCTCCCTTTGGGGGCCAGTCTACACGAGGGGCCGGGCCGCCTCACTGGCCCGAGGGGCCGGGCCGCCAGTCCACCCGCACGGGCGCCCCCGCCCCGGGCACTTCGACCCGGGCGAAGCGGTCCCCGGCCCAGGTCAACAGCACGAGATCCGGGTCGTCGAGGGCCTTGGCGAAGGTGACCCGCAGCCGGCGGGCCCCGGGCTCCTCCACCACCACCGTGATGCCCGGCCGGCGGATGGGGGTGCCCACGGGCAGGGGGCCGTCCCGGAGCAGCCGCACGAGGGGCAGGGTCGCGACGTCGGCGGCGTCCGGGTCGACGGCGGTGAAGACGAGGCTGTGGGGGCCGGCCCGCTCGACCTCGTGGGCCTCGGGCGCCATGGTCAGGGCGGCCCAGACCGCGGGGGTCGACAGCCCGGCCTGGCGGCGGTGGTGGGGCAGGTAGAGGGCCACATTGGGATCGGAGGCGTTGAGCAGCATGAGGTGCTGGTCGGGCAGGGCGGCGCTGTCGACGGGCAGGCTGGCCACGGCCTCTTCGAGCAGGGCGCCCCCCTCCTTGGCCTTGGCGCTGGTGATCTGCCAGGCGAAGGCCGGGCCGATGAGGTGGACCAGGGCGACGAGGAAGCCAAGCTTGCCCGCGAGCGCCGCCTGGGGCCCCGGCCGGGGGGCATAGCGGGCATCCCAGAGCGCGGTCATGGCGGCGGCGAGGGGCACGGCCAGGGCCACCCCGGGCAGCAGCAGCATGCGGTCCAGGGGGTAGGTGGCGACGGCGGGCAGCAGGGCCGCCGACCCGGCCAAGATGCCCCACTTGAGGGCATCCTCGGAGCGGGTGGCACGGGCGAAGGGGCCGATATGGCGGGCGCCGAGGGCGACGAGGGCCAGCCCGGCCAGCCCCTGGAGCACGAGCACCGCCCGCAGCCAGCTGCCCGCCATCCACCCGGCGGCGGGCACGGGCAGCAGGGCGGCCCCCATGAGGCTGAGCCAGCGGCCCGGGGCCTTCCAGAGGAAGTCGAGGGGGCTGACGAAGGGGTCGGTGTAGAGGGCCGAGGCGGCCGCGCCGTAGTCGAGGGCGGCCCAGACCGAGAGCCAGCCCAGGGCCACCGCCGCGACGGGCAGCAGGGGCAGCAGGCGGCGGGCCCCGGCGAGGCGGCGGTCGGCCACGAGCTGCCAGCAGCCGATGAGCACGACGGCAGACAGGCCGATCTCGCCGGCGAGCAGCGCCCCGAGGACCAGCAGCGGCGCGAGCAGGGCACCGGCCCGCCAGCCCTCCCGGCGCCAGCGCAGGTGGGCCCAGGCGCCGAGCACCCCGAGGGTTCCCGCCACCAGGGCGTTGCGGTTCGATGCCCAGCCGATGGGCAGCCAGTGGGCGTCCTCGATGGCGTAGATCGACAGGGCCACCGCCTGGAGCCGGGGGCTGTGGGGCAGCAGCTGGCGGTAGAGCAGGCCGACGGCGCCCACGAGGGCCAGGTACCAGGCGACCGAGTGGAGGTGGAGGGCCGCGGCGCTGCCGCCGAGCAGCCCGGCGTCCACCAGCACGAGCAGGCTCGAGAGGGGGCGCCAGAAGGCCAGCCGGGTCTCGGGGCTCGTCCACCAGGGCACGAGGGGCTCGGCGAAGCCGCTCAGATCCCGCCCGTCGCCCTCGAGGAACACGAACAGATCGGGCAGCCCGAGGGCATCGACGGGGGCCTGGGGGCTGCCGTCGAGGAAGAGCCGGGCCCCCTCCAGGAGCAGGAAGTCGTCGAGGAAGAGGGGCACGCCGACCGTGCTCAGGGCCGCGCCGAGGGCGACGAGCAGCCCGTTGCGGATGGGGTGGGCCCCCGCCTGGCGCAGGAAGCGGAGGAGGACGGGGCTGGGCGGCTTCAGCTCGGACATGGCCCGCTGCTATGGCGCAGGCCCGCCGGGCGCGAGGGACGGGACCGGGCCGTCCGGGTGGACTACAGCGCCCCATGGACACCCGCATCGCCCACAGCCCCGACGACACCGGCCCCTTCCGCAACCGGCTGGCCGCCGCCCACAGCCCCTACCTGGCCGCCCACGGCGCCGATCCGGTCGACTGGTACCCCTGGGGACCCGCGGCCTTCGCCCGGGCCCGCGAGACCGGCCGGCCGGTGTTCTTGAGCGTCGGCTACGCGGCCTGCCACTGGTGCCACGTCATGCACCGCGAGAGCTTCGCGGATCCGGCCACCGCGGCCGTGCTCAACCGGCGGGTGGTGAGCGTGAAGGTCGACCGGGAGGAGCACCCGGCGGTCGATCGCATGGCCATGGACTTCCTGCTCGAGGCGAACGGCGAGGCCGGCTGGCCGGCGACCCTGTTCCTGGACGCGGACGGCCAGCCCTTCGAGGGCGGCACCTACTTCCCCGCCTGGCCGCGCTACGGCATGCCGGCCTTCCGCACGGTGGTGGAGGGCGCGGCCGACCGCTTCGCCCGGGGGGCCCCGCCCGTGCGGCGCACGCCCCTGCCCCGCGAGACCGTGGCCGACGCCGCCGACGCCGTGGCCCGGCTCGTGGCCGCCCAGCAGCCGGACGGGGGCTGGGGCGGCGGGCCCCGCTTCCCCCACGGCCCACGGCTGCTCCTTCTCTGCGATGCCGTCGCATTCGACATTCCCGGGGCCGCCGCGGCGCTCCGGGCGGCACTCGGCGCCATGGTCTGCGGGGGCCTGCACGACGCGCTGGCCGGGGGCTTCCACGGCTACGGTGTGGACGCCGACTGGGACGTGCGCCACTTCGAGAAGATGCTCTTCGACAACGCCC
>CAXQUZ010000245.1:0-5082 GCA_964226865.1 Myxococcota bacterium
GGGGCAGGGCGGCGGGTGCCTCGCGCCCCGTGAGCTCGCGGGCGGCCGCCCGGGCGAGATCGTTGGTGCTCTCGCAGGCGGCCTCGAGCTGGACCCGGCGGCCCGTGCGCCAGGACAGCGTGGCCGGGCCCCAGCCCGCCGGATCGACGAGGTGGTAGCCCCCGCGGCCCTCGATGCCCAGGCCCTCGGCCCGGAGCTGCTCGATGCCCTTCCAGACAGCGGCGCGCGAGATCCCGAGGCGGCCGGCCAGGGCCTCGCCAGAGACCGGCCCCTCCCGGTCGATGGTGTCGAGCAACTGCACCAGATCCACGTCGGTCTCCTCTCGGCCCGCGACGGCGCCCGCCTATCCCACCGCGGACGACCCGGCGGCCGTGCCCCGCAGCCGCTGGGTTAGGTGCCGGGGATGGACTCTCCCGCCGCGGCCGCCTCCCCGTCCCTCGTCCCCACGCCCGCCGTGCCCACGGCCAGCGCCGAGCCCGGCACGCCCGGGGCGCCCCCCTCGCGGCTCGACCCGCGGGTGGTCCAGCTCTGGCGCCTCCAGCGGATCGTCCGGCTGGTCTTCGTCGTGCTGCCCGTCGCCGGCGCCCTCGCCACGGGCATCGCCACGGTGGCCCCGGTCGCGGTCGGCGCCGTGGTGGCCACCGTGCTCGTGGCCATCCAGCTGCTGCTCGCCCTCGCTTGGCCGCCCCTCGAGTACGGGGCCTTCTCCTATGCGCTGCGCGAGCAGGATCTGCTCGTCCAGAGCGGCGTGCTCTTCAAGCGCTGGTCGGCCATTCCCTTCCACCGCATCCAGCACGTCGACACCCGCCAGGGCCCCCTCGATCGCCTCTTCGGCCTCAGCCGGCTGCTCGTCTTCACCGCGGCCGGCGTCAGCGCCGACGGCAGCATCCCGGGCCTGGGCGCCGCCGAGGCCGAGCGGCTGCGCGACGAGCTCTCCCGCCGGGGCGGGGACGACGGTGTCTGAGCCCGCGCCCCCGGCACCCGGGCCCGGCAGCGCCCCCCCGTCCGCCCCGGCCGACGACGCCGCGCGCCCGACCGATCCCGGGCCGGCCCGTGCGCCCGACGAGCTCCGTGCGCCCGACGAGCTCCGTGCTTCCGACGACGCCCGTCCCCCCGCCGTGCCCGACACCCCCTGGCGCGCCCTCCACCCCCTGAGCCTCGCGGTCAACCTGCTGCCCCCGGCCTGGCGCACGGCCCGCTCGGCCTGGCCCCTGCTGCTGGTGGTCTTCTTCGGCGGCGCCGGCAGCGGCACGGGCTTCGAGGCGGTCGACCTCAGCATGCTGCTGGCCTTCTTCGCCCTGGCCATCGTGCGCACGGTCGTCCACTTCCTGACCCTGCGCTACCGGGTGCACGACGGCCGCTTCGAGGTCCAGAGCGGGCTGCTGAACCGCCGGGCCCGGGTGCTGGACCCCGCGCGCATCCAGAACATCGAGGTGGTCCAGAACCTCTTCCACAAGGCCGCGGGCCTGGTCGAGGTGCGGGTCGAGACGGCCGGCGACGCCTCGACCCAGGGGCTGCTCTCGGCCCTGGGCACGGCCGAGGCCGCCGCCCTCGAGGCCGAGCTGCGGGCCCTGGTGAAGGCCGCCCGCATCCCGGGCGCGACCGCCGCAGCGCCGGGCGCCGACGCCGACGCCACACCCGACGAAGACAACCATGACGGCGACGTTCTCATCAAGGGCAGCGCCCTCGAGGCCCTCGCCTATGGCCTCAGCCGGCGCACGGTGGGCACGGTGGCCGTGCTCATGCTCGTGGGCTTCGAGGCCCTGGCCCAGCTCGGCCCGGAGGCGGCCGACGAGGCCCGGTGGATCCTCCAGCCCCAGGCCTTCGTGCCCGCGCTGCTGCTGGCCTTCGCGGGCTCCTGGGTCTGGTCGGCGGGCCGCGCCATCCTGGCCCACTGGCAGTTCACCCTGCGCCGCCAGGGCGACCGCCTCATCAACGAGGAGGGCCTCACGACGCGCCGCCGGGTGGTCATCCCCATGGCCAAGGTCCAGCTGGTGCGGGTCGACGCCCCCCTCAGCCGCCGGGTCATGGGCTACGCCACGGTGCTGGTCGAGACGGCCGCCCTGGGCTTCGCCGACGGCCAGCTGCGCCAGGCGGAGGGGGTCGTGCCCATGGTGCCCCAGGACGCCGTTCCCGGGCTCCTCCAGGCCATCACCCCGCGCATCTCGGCGAACCCCTGGGCCATGACCCTGCTGCCGCCCCACCGGCGGGCCCTCTACCGCGCCGTCGTGATGCGCACCCTGCGCAGCGCCCTGCTGGCCGGCGCCCTCGTCGCCTTCGCCCGCCCCTGGGGCTGGGCCGCGCTGGTGCTGCTGCCCCTGGCCCCGGTGCTGGCCTGGCTCGACTGGCGGCGCCAGGGCTGGGCCCTCACCCCCGAGGCGGTCGTCATCCGTCGGGGGGTGCTGCGCCAGACCACCCACGTCCTGGCCCGCGACAAGATCCAGTCCCTCGTGGTCGTCCAGGCGCCCCTCATGCGCTGGCACGGCCTCGGCCGGGTGGTCATCCGGGTGGCGGGCAACGCCGTGGTCACCCCCGACATCGGGATCGACGACGCCCTCCGGGTGTTGCAGGATCTCAGCGGCGACCCGACACCCTTCCCCGGCGCCGCCGCCTCCCCTCCCCTCGCTCCTGGAGCCCCCGCATGACCCCCTCCCGCATCGCCTGCGCCGCCGGCCTGGTCGCCGTCGCCGGATCTGCTCATGCCGGGGGCATTCCCGCGGTCCACGGCCTGCTCCAGCACCAGATCATGGCCCAGCTGCCCGAGGGGCTGCCCCAGGTGCTCAGCCTCTCGGTCTCGGACCGGCCCGCCACCTTCCACGCCCACTGCACCATCGGCGAGACCGTGCACGAGGCCACCAGCGAGGTCGTGCCCATCGGCGAGTCCTGGTCGACGGCGCTGCCCGCGGTCGAGGGCCAGACCCAGGCGCGCTGCATCCTCTCGGCCTCCTTCGCGAACGGCATGATGGAGCGCAAAGAAGTGCCCCTGTCGTGGACGGTGGTGCCTGCGCCCAAGCCCGCGTCCGAATCCACCGACACTCCCGCGGCTCCCGATGCGCCGCCCCCGGACGCGGCCCCGGCAGGCGACCGCCCTTAGCCCCGCTGGCTGTCGAGCCAGCCCAGGGCCCGCTGCACCACGCCGAAGTCGCCGATGGGGCGCTCGCCGTGGACCGGGTCGGCGTCGTCGGCGAAGACCCGCCAGCGGATGCGCGCGTCCCCGGCCCGGACCAGCTCCTGGTTGGTGTTGTGGAGCACCAGCCAGAAGAACTGGACGTAGATCTCCTGGCTCGGGAACACCGGGGTCGGGTGGTAGCGGAAGAGGGTGATCTCGCCGGGGGACTGGGTCAGGTGCACGCCGCCCTGGGCGAGGGTGCGCTGGCGCACGGCCGTTCCGACAACGGGCCGGGGCAGGATGATCTCGACGCCCACGTGGCGGGCCAGGGTGCGGCCCACGTTGCCCAGGAAGGCCCGGAAGCCGATGATGGCCCGGGGCCCCCGGGGATCGGCGAGGTCGAGCTCGGGGCGGCCATAGGGCCCCAGGCGCCGCAGCTCGACCCGGGGGTGGCGGGTGCGGCGGAGCACGTCTTCGAGGTGGACGTGGTTCATGGGCCGCGACTTGCCCGCGATGCGCAGGTAGTAGCGGTGGTCGATGGCCTGGTGGGGGGCGTCGGGGCTGTTCGGCAGCTCGATGACGTAGACGGCGTGGCCCGGGCGGATGCGCGAGCCGGGGCCCCCGCCCGTGACCTCGAAGACGTTGCAGCGGGCGAGCGAGGGGGTCACGCTCGAGGGCACGACGTCCTCGAGCCAGCTGCGGGTGCCGCCGCTCTTGAGGTCGACGGGCACCCCGCCGTCGATGCGGCCCGCGTCGTCGATGCCGATGAAGATGCGCCCGCCCGCCCCGTTGGCGAAGGCGCTGATCTGCTTCGACAGGGCCCCCTGGAACCAGGGCGGGATGCGGTCGTCCTCCCAGATCCAGCCCGTGCCCTTGAACTCCTGGAAGTCGTGCTCGTCGCGCCCCAGGCCGGCGAGGCGGACTTCGTCCCAGGGAGAGCGCGGCGGGGGAGCGGTCATGGGTCTGCCGTGGCCAGGGCTGCGAACAGGCGCGCAGCTTAGGACACGGCGGGACCGTCCACCAGCGCCGTCTCGTCCACCGGCTCGCCGGCCGCCCGGCGCACCATGTTCACGACCCCCTGGACCCACCGCGGGTGGGTGTTGACACAGGGCACCCGCACCAGCTCTTCGCCGCCCGCGCCCGTGAAGTCCTCGACGGCCCGGATGCCGATCTCCTCGATGGTCTCGAGACAGTCGGCGACGAAGCTGGGGGTGAGGACGGCGATGCGCTTCACGCCCTTCTGGGCGAGCGCCGGCAGCACCTCGTCGGTGAAGGGCTGGATCCAGGGGGTGCGGCCCAGGCGCGACTGGAAGGAGACCGACCAGCGGCCCTCGGCGAGCTGGAGCCGGCGGGCCAGGGCGCGGGCGGTGGCGTAGCACTGGGCCCGGTAGCAGGCGCGGTTCTCGGGGCCGATGCGGTCGCAGCAGCCCGGGCGCGCGAGGCAGTGGGCCCCCTTGGCGCCGGGCACCACCCCCGACAGATCCGTGGCCGTGACCTGGCGCTCGGGCACCCCGTGGAAGCTGAAGAGCACGTGCTCGGGCACGGTCTCTCCCCAGCTCTCTTCCGCGAGAACGGCCTGGGCTTCGATGAAGTCGACGTCCTCGTAGAAGTCGGGGAGCATGGTCAGGGCCGGCACATGGGGCCGCGCCGCCGCCAGCTCGAAGAGCTTGACCCGGGTCGAGCCCGTGCTGGACGAGGCGTAGTGGGGGTAGAGGGCGAGCACGAAGATGCGGGTGCAGCCCGCGCCCTCGAGCCGGTCGAGGGCGGCCTCGAGGGTGGGCCGGCCGTAGCGCATGCCGAAGTCGACCACCCAGTCCTCGCCCAGGGCCGCGGCGACCCCGTCCCGCAGATCCATGCCGTGGTAGAGCAGGGGCGAGCCGCGCTGGGCGTCCCAGGAAATGCGCGTACCCTCGGGAAAGCACTTGGCGATCATGAAACGACCGCGCTCGACCTGCTCGCGCATCGCCATGCGC
>CAXQUZ010000246.1:0-3201 GCA_964226865.1 Myxococcota bacterium
CGGCCGTTGGAAACTCCAGCTCGCCTGCGCCGAGCGACTCTTCCGCAAGCGTCGTGTAGAGATCGGCCATCGAACCCGTCGTGCGGGTGTGCTGGCCGACGGCGGTCCAGCGCTGGCTGGCGGCGGCGTGGCGGGCCCTCGACACGGCGCCCCCCCTCGCGGCCGACTGCGCCCCCCTCGTGGCGGGAGAGGGGCCCCGGATACTCTCGCCCGAGCGCGGGCTCACGGCCGTGCTGCTGCCCGGTGTGGCCGCCGACTCCCAGCACGTCCGCCTCGAGGCCAGCGGCGGGCCGGGCGCGCTGGACTGGTATGTGGACGGGGCCTGGGTGGGCCGGGCTCCGGCCCAGGGGGCGGTCTGGTGGGCGCCCGAGCCGGGCCGGCATGAGCTGATGGTGGTCGATCCCGCCGGACGCTCGGCCCGCCAGGAGCTCGTCGTGCGCGCCCCCTGAGCCGGCCGGGGGGCGGCGCTCCGGGGGGCGGGCACTGCCCCGCAGGGACGGCAGGGGCCCGGGCCCGCGTTTCCCAGAGGGGCCCGTGATAGGCTGGTGGCCCCGTGCCCGATTCGTGCCAGTCCGGTGGGGCCCTTTGTGCCACCGGCCGTGGACGATGCCCTGTTTGCGGGGGTTCTGGGCCTTGGGCCCCCGTCTCTTGCCAGGGCGGCAGGGGAGTCTCTGATGATGGACAACACAAGCCAGACGCCCCAGCTCGTCGCGGGGCGCTACCGGGTCGATCGGCTGATCGCCCGGGGGGGCATGGGGTCTGTCTTTCTCTGCCACGACCTGGAGCTGCCGCGTCCGGTGGCCGTGAAGGTGCTGCGCCCGGGTGCCGACGCCGAGGGCTCGGGCCGCTTCGTCGACCGCTTCCACCTCGAAGCGAAGACCCTCGCCAGCCTCAACCACAACAACATCGTCACCCTCTACGACTACGGCCAGACCGACGACGGCCAGTTCTACCTGGCCCTCGAGTACATCGAGGGGCCCCGCTTCACCGACCTCGTGCGCCAGGGGCCCCTGTCGGCCGAGCGGGCGACCGAGCTCATCCTCCAGGTGTGCCGGGCGCTGCGCTACGCACACAAGCGCGGCGTGGTCCACCGCGACCTCAAGCCCTCCAACCTGCTCATCCGGGTGGACGACGACGGCGAAGAGCAGGTCAAGGTGGTGGACTTCGGGCTGGTCAAGGTGCTCGAGGGCGACGACCAGAGCCTCACCCGGGCCGGGCTCATCCTCGGCTCGCCCCACTGCATGGCCCCCGAGCAGATCCGCGGCCAGGACGTCGACCACCGGGCCGACATCTACGCCATGGGGGTGCTGCTCTACCGCGCGGTGGTCGGCCAGTGGCCCTTCCACGGCGAGAGCAGCACGGCGACGATGATCGCCCACATCAACCAGCCCATCCCGCCCTTCCAGTCGATGAACGTCGACCTGGTCGTGCCCGAGGGCTTCGAGAGCATCGTGCGGCGCTGCCTCCAGAAGGCGCCCGCCGACCGCTACCCGGACGTGCCGGCGCTGATGGCCGATCTGCGCGCCCTGGTCGGCCGCCAGCAGACCGTGACCATCTCCGAGCACCCCTCCGTGCACGATGCCTCCATCGTGACCGGCAGCCGCAGCGCGCTGCGCAGCCTCTCCGCCACCGTGCCCGACCCGACCGCCACGGCCGCCGCGCCGGGCGAGGCCACCGGGGCGCTGCCGGGGCCCTCGCGCCGCCCGCCGCTCGTGGCGGCCGCCATCGGGGCCGGGGTGGCCCTGCTGTTGATGCTGAGCTGCTCGGGCATGTTCCTGCTCGGCAGCCTCTTCGCCCGCCAGTCGGGCCCGGCGGCCGCGCCCGGGGTGGTGCCCGCACCAGTGGCGCCGGCGGCCTCGGCCGAGGGGCTGGGCCAGGGCGCACCCCCGGCGGCTGACGCCGACGCCGACGGGGCGGCGGGGGAGGACGCGGGCACCGACGAGGACGCGGGCACCGACGAAGACGCGGGCACCGACGAAGACGCGGGGACCGGCGCGGCGGCTTCGCCGGAGACGCCGGCGCCCGCCCCGAGCCCGGCGCCCGCCCCTGCCCGGAAGGCCGCCCCCCCGCCGGCCGCGAAGTCGGCGCCCCCGCCGGCCGCACCGCCGCCGGCGCCCGACCCGGCGCCCGCGCCCGAGGCGGCCCCCGCGGAGCCCCCGCCGGCGGACGAGGCCTACATGGGCCTGGACGAGTGGGAAGACGGATGAGCGCGGTGCCCCCGGACGGGGCCCCCGGTGCGGGCCTGCGGCCGGGCGATCTGGCCCTGCTCGACCGCTTTGTGCGGGCCCGGGGCCACGACGAGCTCTACGCCTGGCTGGGGCTGCGGCGCTCGGTCTCGGACGTCGAGCTGCGCCACCGCCTGCGCCAGCGCATCGCCGCCGCCGAGGAGGGCCGCGACCGCGACGCCAAGGCCATCACCGCCCTGCGCGAGCTGCTGTGGTGCGCCCTGGTCGAGGCCCGGCCGGTCTACGAGGCGGCCCTCGACCGCTCCCGCCGCTCCCACGGCGAGACGGCGCTGGCCGAGTGGCTCGAGCTCCAGCGCGAGACCGGCGGCCCGGTCGATCTCGTGCTCGCCGCCCGCTCCCGCGGCACGGCCCTGGGCCTCACCGCCCGGGAGATCGACGCGCTGCTCAAGCGTCTGGGCATCGGCGCGGCGGCGGCCCCCGCGGCGCCGGAGGTGCCCCAGGCCGGGGCGCTCGGGGCCGACGACGAGCTGACCCGGGTGGCCGAGCCCACGGTCAACTCCGACATCGCCGCCGCCGGGGCCGACGCCGTGCGCCGCCCCACCACCGCCACCGCGCCTGGGCACCGGCCGGCGGCCGAGCGCACGGTGCCCCGGTCACCGGCGGGTGCGCCGGCGCCCCCGGGGGACGGGGTGCCGCGCTGGATCTACGGCCTGCTCGGCGCCCTGGTGGTCATGGCGCTGTGGCTCGCGGGGGTGGCCGGCTGGCTGCTGGCGGGCGGGCGCCTCGCCCTGCCCTGAGCGGCCCGCGCCCACGAGCGGGGCGCCCCCGGGGCCTTTGACAACGCCCGACGGATCTCGCAGGCTCACAGGCGTTACCGTCGGGCCGCCGCGCAGCAGGGTGGGCCCTGGCGCCGCGCCGCGCGTCCCTCCGGGGGCCGGGGCCCGGGCCGGTGCCGCCGCAGGGTCGCCCGCGGATCGGGGAGTGCGCATGCCCGCCACACCGCTGGGCCCGCCCG
>CAXQUZ010000247.1:0-2110 GCA_964226865.1 Myxococcota bacterium
TGGAGGAAGATCCACCGTCGCTGTTCCCATCGGACTGCGCGCCCATGCTGTCATCGATCGTGTCCGCTCCGCTTGTGTGGGTCCAGGGAGTGTCGTCGCCGGGGTCTCCCGAGAGGTTCAAGGTTCCCGCGTCTCCCCCGTGCGACGTCGACGCGGCACTGGCCTCGTCCACGGTTGCCGCCGGGACGGTAGAGCGCGTCATCACGCGGTCCGCGTCACGCCGCTGTGTCCCCGCAATCACGGACGTGTCAGCTCCCACCCGCACCAGCCCGGACCTGACACCTCGCTCGATGATCAGAAAACCCCCTTGCATTCGACGGGGGGGGGCGTGCGAGCTTTCCCGTGGATGCTGCGCCTCCGCTGTCTCTCGCATAGGATGTCCCCGATGCCCAGCCGCACGCCATTGCTCGCACTCGTTCTTCTCGCGCAAGCCTGCGCGATCCCCCAGGCCCACATCGAGTCATCGGGAGGCGAGCTGGAGATCACGCTCCCCATGCCAGATGGCATGTTGATCAACCCGGGCCCGGGGCATGTGCCGCCCCCTCGGGTCTACAACCCCTACTTCTTCGGTGAGCAGGCCTTCTTGGATTTGGGCATGGGCGCGAGTCACATGTGTGCGCTCAAGCTCGACGGCACCATCCTCTGCTACGGAACGGTCGAGCGCTACCTCGCCGCACCGCCGGGGGTCTTCGAGGAGCTTGAGGTCTCTCCGACGGGCAGCTGCGCTCGCGCCAGCGACGACAGCTGGACCTGCTGGGGCTTCCCCGCGGGCAATGAGCACTGGCTTCCCGGCGGCCCCGAGTGGCCGGCAGGGCCCATCCATGAGCTCCACCTGGGGGCCTTGGGCGCCTGCGACCATCGCGCCGACGGCACGGTCTACTGCTGGGGACGGGATCCCTGGGTCGCCCAGCCGGTCGGCTCCTACTCACAGTTTGATGTCAACACCATGGGTCTGTCCGGTTGTGGCGTGCGCAGCGACACCCAAGAGATCGCGTGCGCTGCCTACGACGGAGAGCCCATGCGCGAAGAATACGAGCTGACGGGCACGTTCTCCCAAGTCAACCTGCATATGGATGTCATCGCCGGCGTGCGCACCGATGGCCGCCTGGCTGCCGCCGGCGTCAACCGCCTCGGGCTCCTCCAAGACCTGCCCGCCGACACTGACTTCATCGAGATCCAGGTCGGCGACATGGGATCGGTCGCCCTGCGCGCCGATGGCTCGCTCTACCTCCACGACCATGACCTTGAGGCGCAGAGCTGGCGCTACCAGGCGCCGGAAGACTGGACCTACATTCAGGTTGTGTACGGTGACACGAGCTACTGCGCCCGCGCCGACAGCGGCCGCATCACGTGCGTGGGCAACCTGGACTGGCTGCCCGAGCCCGACCCGAACGCCCCCTGACGACCGCGCCCGGTAGCAAGGCGCGGTGAGCGCGCCTGCAGTCCGTCAGCAATCTCCCAGGCACTGGCCCCCTCCGAGTGATGGCGGGGCAGCCCGTCTGGGCTCTTGAACGCCGCGTCGGTGGCCCGCATCGAGGCATGGGCGTGGCGGGCCGCCCCTTGTCTTGGATCCATCGATGAACAGTACCTGCAATCGCGTCCCTCCCATCCTGATGCTGGCCCTGGCCCCGGGGATCGGCGCATGCTCCGACGGCTTGAAGCTCGACCCGGATGGCATCGAGTACGACTTCTGCCTGCAGGATGTCGAGCCAGAGTGTCAGGCGACGGGGCTCGATGCATCGAAGACCGATGCATTCGACTCCGAATTCCGCGCCGTGCACATCGGCACCGAGGCCCGCCAGGCAGCGCTCGTGGAGCTCCTCCAGTTGCAACCCGCGGCATTGTCGGGAGACGACGACAGGGACTACTTCGACTTCCTGGCCGCCACCAACGTCAACTATGTCGGGATCACCGTGGCCCTGCGCTTCGACGGCACGCCCAGTGCCGCCGCCGTCGACATGCCCCAGGCGAAGGCGTCGAGCCGCTCACCGGGCGCGAGCTCGGCCTCGACCATGGCGCGCACGAGCACGTCCCGGTCCTCGAGCAGCCGCTGGCCGGCGCGGCGCAGGGCCGCCAGCGGGGCGCGAGAGGTGGGGGGTGGGGCATCCGG
>CAXQUZ010000248.1:0-14481 GCA_964226865.1 Myxococcota bacterium
GGCCTTTGTGCCGTGTTGGCAGGGTCCGTCGCGCTATTGTGAAGAAGGGGGTCGCCCGGTTCGGCGCATTGGCTACCAGCTCGACCTCTGCGCGCCGGCAGGCGGCGAGCCAGCTGGTGCTGCCGGCGCTCAGCTCGTCCCGGAAGAGGCGGCCGTGGGCGGCCAGGCAGCGGTCGAGCCACCCGCGGGCCGCCTGGAGGTGGCGCCGGCGCGGACCGGGCCCCCGGCTGCGGACCGCCGCGTGGAGGTGGGCCACGCCCGCCACCAGCCAGACGCTGGGGTGGCCGGCGGCCCAGCCTGCGGCGGTCTCGGCGGTCTCGGTGGCGGCGGCGAGGTCGGCGCGCTGGAGCTGGAGATCGGCCCGGAGCGCCGCGAGGGTGAAGGCGGCCACGGGCACCGGCGCCCCCCGGTCGAGGCCCCGGGCCCTGAGCAGCGCCCAGGCCCGGTCGGCAGCGGCCGCGGCCTCGTCGGGGAGGCCGGCGCGCTGGGCGTCCCGCGCCCGGTAGGACCAACAGATCGGGTCGTCCGGCGCGGCCGCACACTGCTGCCGGAGCAGCACGAGGTTGCGCGCGGCCTTGGCCTCCTGATCGTCCCGGTCGTCGGCATAGCCGAGGTGGATCACGTCCACCCCGGCCAGCACCCGGTCCCGGCTGGGGCGACCGAGCCAGTCCGCGGGCACCCGCTCGTGCACCGCCCCCGCGTAGCGCAGCCCGGGCCCCACCCGAAAGAGGCGCGCGAGCAGCGTGGGCTCGCCCCGCCGGCTGCGGCCCGAGAGCACCGCCGCCGGCGCCGCCGCCGCGTCGCTGGCGTTGTGGAAGGGCACGAGGCCCCGGTCGAAGTCGTCGGCCGCCACCGCCGCGGCCAGGGCCGCCCCTGCCCCGGGGGCCAGCCGCTCGTCGGCGTCGAGCACGAGCATCCACCGGGCCCCGCTGGCCGCGAGGGCCGGCAGGGCGGCGTTGCGGGCCGCCGAGAAGTCGGCCGTCCACGGCGTCTCGACGACCTGGGCCCCGGCCTCCCGGGCGAGCGCAACCGTGCCATCCGCCGAGCCAGTGTCGACGACAATGATGTGTTGGACGGCATCTTGGACGCTCGCAAGCAGCCCCGGCAGCGCGGCGGCTTCGTCCCGGGCGATGACGCAGAGGGCGACCTCGCTCACGGCAGCACCGCCGCGGCGCTGTCGACCTCGACGCTGCCGTCGAAGAGGGGGCCCGCGTCGAGGGTGCCCCGCTGGTGGGCCAGCCAGGCCAGGCCGTAGCTGTCGACGATCTCGAAGCCCCGGTCGGCCGGGATGAGGCCGTCCATGCTCTCGAGCACGCCGCTGTAGTCGGTGAAGGTCATGTGGCCGCCGCCGGTGATGTCGACCCGGTGGTGGCCGGCGTCGGCCGCCGCGAGGGCGTCCCAGATGGGCGCCGCGTCGTCGCCGGTCTGGGGGTCGAGGGTGCCGGTCATGTGGAGCAGCGGCGTCCCCACCGCAGCGAGGCCCGCCGTGCCGAAGAGCCGGAAGTCGCCGGGCGCCATGCTGATGCCCGCGACGATGCGCGGATCGGCCAGCCCGCCGGCGAGGAGGGCCGCGTCCGCCTCGGTCATGGTCGAGCAGTAGGCGGAGGTGTCGCTGCCGTCGAGACAGGCCGCGATGAGCGCCGGGTCGTACTGGGCGCCGAGCAGGGCGTGCAGGGTGTAGCCGCCGAAGCTGTGGCCGCTGGCCGTGATGCCCGTGGGCTCGGGGGAGAGGCCCACGGAGCCCCCAGCGAGCAGGTGGTCGATGACCGCAGAGATGTCGGCGGCGCGCAGGTGGTAGATGGCCGTCTCGCGGTCGCTGCCGTCGAAGGTGGTGTTGCCCGTGTGGTCCGGGGCGGCGACGACGAAGCCGTGGCTGGCGAGGTGCTCCATGAAGAAGCCACTGGCCTCGGCATAGCCCTGGTGGCCGTGGCTGTAGACGTGGAGCGGGTGGGCGCCCGGCAAGGGGCTGGCATTCCCGAGAACACCCTCGGCTTCGAGGATGTTGTTGTAGCGCACCGGGTCGCCGCTCTCTGCCGCCGTGGGGTACCACAGGGCGAGGCGCAGGCTGCGCTCCCCGGCGGTGCTGGTGTAGGTGAGGGTCTCGACCCGGTGGCCCACGCGGTGGGGACCGGGCGCGCCCACGCCGGAGAGGGTCAGCGGGGGCAGGCCCGTGTCGTCCGCCGCAGGCCCGGTGTCGTCGCCGTCGGGGGCGCGGGCACCGGGCTTGGTCGCGGCGGCACCGGAGCAGCCGGCGATCCCCAGGCAGAGGGCGAGAGCGAGGGCGCGCGACATCGAAGCTCCGGGACCGGGGCTGTGGTTTGGTGGTCGCTGGGATAGCCCGTGGGCCCGGTCTCCGGCCACGCACCCGGCATCCCCGCGAGCCCATGCGCACCCACTACCTGCCCATCGCCACCGTCCGCGGCGTGCCCGTGCTGATGCACTGGACCACGCCGGTCGCCGTGGCCGCCCTCGGCTGGCTGCACGGCGGCCACCTGCTCGCCGGGTGGAGCTGGCTCACGGTGGCCGCGCTCATCGTGATCCACGTCCTGGGGCACGGGGTGGTCGCGCGGGCCCACGGGGTGCGCCTGGTCGAGCTGCGGCTCCACGGGCTCGGCGGCAGCGCCCTCACCGGCGCCACCCGTGACCGCCGGGCGCGCACCCTGGTCGCCTGGGGCGGCTGCATCGCCCAGGGGGTCGTCGCCATGGGGCTGCTGCTGCCGCTGCTGGCCGGGCCCGGTGCGGACTCCGCGCTCGGCCCCACGGCCGCCGTCAACGGGCTGATGCTGCTGGCGAACCTGCTGCCCCTGCCCGGCATGGACGGCAAGCGCGGCTGGTCGCTGCTCGCCGCCGCGGCCCCGACCGTGGGGCCCGCCTCCACCGACGACCCCCTGGCCGTGCCCGGGCTCGACGCGCGCATCCGCGAGAGCGCCCGCCGCATCGGTCAGGTCACCGGCCACCGGGGCAGCCCCGCCGGACGAGAGGGCGCGGCCCCCGCCGAGGTGGCCCTGCCCGCCGACATGCCCCGCGACATCGTGGCGGCCGCCGACAGCCTCATGGACGAGATCCGCCGCAGCCGGCGCCGCCCCGGGGCCACCGACGACGCCGGGGATGCCGAGACCGGCGGGAGTGCCGGGGATGCCGAGACCGACGGCGCGCCGGACGGGGCCCGCTGACCCTGCCCGGCGCGGGGGCACGCGGACCGGTCAGAAGATCTGGACGCCGAGCTGCCAGCCGGTCCAGCCGCGGGCCTGGAGCGCGCTGTCGTCGGCCGAGAAGGTCGTGCCCTTGGGCGCATAGCGGCTGCCATCCTGGACCTGGCTCATCAGCACATTGTAGGAGAGGCCCGCCGTGAGGGCGAGGCGGTCGAAGAGCTGCAGACCGGCGACGGCGCGGCCCGTGTAGAGCTCGTTCGAGGCCAGCAGCAGGCCCTCGCGGGGGCTGATGTGCTGGGCGAGGACGTCGCCGTCCAGGAAGAGGCTGTCGGTCAGCGGCGCGTGGCCGCCCATGCCGAGGGTGAGGTTCCACTCGGGGCAGTGGCCCGCGGGGTTCCAGCCGGCGCCGTAGATGTAGTGGAAGTAGCGGCCGCCGTGCTTGAGGGCCCCGTTGACGAAGCCGGTCTCGGTGGTCCACACGTCGACGTGGGTGCGGCCCTCGTAGATGATGTTGATGAGGCCCAGCGAGACATCCGAGTCGCGGGCGATGTTGATCACACCGAGCTGGACGCCGTCCACGTCGTCGGTCGAGATGTTGATGGTGGCGAGCTGGGAGCCCTCGACCCCCCGGGCGAGGTTGACCCCGCCGGCCATCTGGACGCCGTCCACCCGCCCCGCGGCCACGTTCGCACCGCCGGCCCCCTGGAAGCCGTCCACGTCGCCGGCCGCCACGTTCACGCCGCCGGCCCCCTGGAACCCGTCCACGTCGCCCACGGCCACGTTGGCACCGCCGGCGGCCTGGAAGCCGTCGACCCCTGCCGCCGCGAGGTTGGCGCCGCCCGCGAGCTGCAGCCCGTCCACGTCGCCCGCCACCACGTTGGCGCCGGCCGCCCCCTGGAAGCCGTCGAGGCCCCCGGCCACGAGGTTGGCCCCGGCCGAGGCCTGGAAGCCGTCGAGATCGTGCTCGACGAGGCTGCCCACGAGGCTCATGTCGACGCCGTCGACCGCGCCCGTCCAGCCCAGCACCGACAGCGAGAGCCGGCGCCGATCCTTGCCGCGGTGGTCGGAGGAGGTGCCCACGCCGGGCAGCAGGTCCATGCCGAGGGCCACGGGCTCCAGGGCGGGGGCGACGGGCACGGGGGCGGCGGGCACCGCGGCGGCGGGCGACGCCTCTGGGGAGGGCGCGGGCGCAGCGGCCTCCTCGGCCTGGGCGGCCGCGGGCAGGGCCACGGCGAGCCCGAGGACGAGGCCCGGGAGCACCGACCAGGACCGGCGCGGCGCCGCGGGACCGGGGGCAGGCTGGTGGCGACCGAGGGACGAGAGGCGGCGGATCATGGGGGCTCCTTGGCGACCCCTGGGGACCGGGCCGCGTTCGCCCCTCCCAACCCCGCCCCCGGCGCCCCGTGTCACCGGGGGCGCGGCATTTGCCCCCGCGGACGTCCTGCGCCGGGCGGCGGGGTGCCGATGCGGCGCACGGGGCCGAGCCAGCGGCTCCCGGCGGGAATGCCCGCTGCTGCGTCATCCTCGAGGGCCGCCACACAGGTCTGGCGCAGGGGGCCGGCCTCCGCCCGCCCGCCCCGGGCCGCCGCGAGCAGGCGGCCGATGTGGCCCTCCCGGGCCGCCACCCGGGGCCGCCAGGGCGCATCCCAGGCGAGGCCCCGGCCCCAGGGCAGCAGCACCAGCGCCAGCCCCAGCAGGAGCAGCGGCCCCCCCGCGCCCCCGCGGCGGCGCCCCCCCAGGCCGAGGGCCAGCGCGACGGCCAGCGCCGGTCCGGCCCCCACGAGCAGCCGCGGCTCGGCGAGGTCGGTGCGCAGGGCCAGCCACCAGAGAAGAATCCCGGGCACCACGGTCAGGGCAGCCCAGCGGCGGCGGCCCGGCAGGCGCCAGAGTCCGGCCGCCCCCCCACCGAGGGCCACGAGCAGCCAGGCCCAGGACGGCCCCCCGGGCAGCACGTGCGGATCCAGCGCGGCCCGGGCGCCGGCCTCGCCGCGGGGGAGCTGGAGCAGCCGCAGCGCCGTGCCCGGCAGATCGACGAGGCGGCTGCGGCCCCAGACAAAGCCCTGCTGCATGAAGGCCTCCGGCGGCCGCGACCCGGCGTCGAAGGCGCGCACGTCGGCGGCCTGCCAGGCCTGGACCTCGAGGGGCAGGGCATCGGGGGCGTGGGCCACGGGGCCGAGCAGCCAGGCCAGCGGCCCGAAGACCAGCAGCCAGCCCCGACCGGGCCCCCGCAGGGCGATTAGCACTGCCAGGGGGGCCGTCCAGAGAATGCCCCGGAGATCGACCAGCACGGGCAGCCAGACCAGGGCCGCCGCCAGGGCGCCCCGGCCGCGGCCGGGCCGGGCCAGGGCCGCCGCCACCGCCGCTGCCGCCAGCGGGCCGGCAGCCGCCAGGGGGCCGGAGAAGGAGACCATGCGCGGCAGGACGAGGGTCGGGCCCATGGCCGCCACCGCCACCAGCGCCGCCGCGCCCGCGCGCCGCCCGCCGAGGGCCGTGGCCCAGGCAGCGGCGGCGGCGACGAGAACGAGGGTCCCCACGAGAGACGAGGCGAGCATGCCGTCGACGATGCCCAGGGGCCGGGCGGCGAGCCCGGCGAGGGCGCCCGCGAGGCGGCTGCGCTTGCCGGGCCAGGGCACCCCCTCGTCCCAGGCCCGTCCCTCCCGGAGCAGGGCGGTCCCGGCACAGTACTCATCGAAGTCGGCGGTCGTCATCACCCCCTGGTCGAGCTGCGCCGCGCCCGCCGGGCCGAGGGCGGCCAGCACCACGGCGAGCGCGCCGAGGCCCACCGCCAGCGGCCAGGCCCCCCGGCGGGCGCGCGGGACCAGCCGCAGCCGGGCGACGGCCGCCAGAAGCAGCCAGGCCAGCACCATCGGAAGCAAGGCTGGGCACAGATCCGACGGCACGCGGGGCTCCCCGGGGGGGCCGCCGTCCTTCCGGTCAGCTTTCGTCCGGCGCCCCACGTCTTGGGGCCCCCCCCGCGCCATGGTACACAGCCGCCGTCACGCCGCCCCGGACCAGATGACAGCCTGTTTCACTGGGGCGGGCCGGCGTGCCGCCACTGCCCGCGAGGACCTGCCCTTGCCCCGACTCGCCTTCAGCTCCCCGGCCGTCTCGGCGGCGCCCGCGTCCGATCGGCCGTGGCGCGCCGGCGGCAGGGGGCCGGCGGTCGCGGTGGGCGCGGCACAGGCCCTGGCCCTGGCCCGGCGAGGGGCCACCACCCTGTGGCAGGCCTTCCTGCGGGGGCTGGTGTGGTCGAGCGCGTGGGCGGCCGGCGCCATCGCCAGCCTCAGCCTCTTCGCCCAGCAGGCCCTCGGCCTTGAGGCGGGTCTCCTCGCGCCCGCCATTCTCTTCGTGTCGGCGCTGTTCATCTACAACCTCGACCACGTGATCGACGCCCGGGTCCAGCAGCCCGACGACGACGCCACCCAGGCCTACTACCGCCACCCCGGCCTCGTGGTCCTCACGGGCCTCGCCGGCCTCGCCACCCTCGGCCTGCTGGCCCTGGCCCCGCCCGCCGCCGCCCTCGTCTTCCTCGGCTACGCGACCATCGGCGTGCTCTACGGCCTGCCGATCTTCCCCGGCTCGGCGGGGGGCCCGGCCCGGCGCCTCAAGGACCTGCCGATGTCGAAGGGGCTGCTCGTGGGCACGGCCATCGCCTGGGGCACGGTCGGCACGGCGGTGGCCTGCAGCAGCCGGGCGATCGACGCGCCGCTGCTCTCGGCGGCCATCTTCACGGCGGCCTTCGTCTTCGTCTTCGTCTCGAGCAACACCCACGTCTCCGACATCCCCGACCTCTCCTCGGATCTGCGCGCCGGGGTGCGCACGCTGCCGGCCACCCTCGGCCTGCGCCAGACCTGCCGGACCCTCGTGCTGGTCAACCTCGTGCTCCTCGCCCTGATGCTGGGCGGCTGGGGCGCGACCGCCACGGGCCTCCAGGCCGAGATGATCATCAGCCTCTGCGGCTCGGTTCTCTACATCCTCTCGGTCGACACCGAGACCCGCCGAGAGGTGTTCGCCGTGGTGGTGGACGGTACACTGTTCGTCCCCGCGCTCCTGGTTGCCCTGCGAGATGTCCTTCCCTGAAGCCGATCCGCCCACCCCCACCGGCCTGGTCACCGACCTGGGCGAGCGGCCCTCCTTTCTCCAGGTCCCCACCGACCCCTTCGGGGCCAAGGCCTCGGTCGACGACAGCGTCGCCCGCGAGCGGGCCGTCGAGTTCCTCCGGGCCCAGTCCGCCATCCTCTTCGTGGCCGCCGTGGGCGTCATCGGCAGCAACCTCTCGGGCCTCGTCGGCACGGTGCTCGCCGTCCAGTCCGTCGTCTTCACCGCCGTGATCGGCTCCGCCACGGCCGTCGGCTGGTGGCTGCTCAGCACCCGCAGCCTCCGCCCCGACCGGGTGGTGCTGGGCCTGCTCTCCGCCGACTCGCTGATGGGCTTCGCGGCCTTCTACGCCGCCGGCGAGTTCGAGACCCCGGCCCTGGCCATCTGCCTGCTCTGCGTCGTGATGGTGCCCCTCTACGGCGGCCGCCGCCACGCCCTGCTCATGGGCCTCACCCAGTGGCTGGTCTACTCGGGGCTGCTCGCCCTGCGCCAGTCGGGGCTGCTCGCCGACGTCTTCCCCTACCACTACATGGTGCCCCAGGCGGCCGTCACCGACCCGGGCTTCGTGCTCGACAGCTGGCTCGGCTTCACCATCGCCTGCTTCGGCATGACCTTCGTGGCGGGCCGGGCCTCCATCGACATCGTCAACAGCCGCGCCCAGCTCAAGGCCGAGGTCCGCAGCAAGACCGCCGCCCTGCGCGACCGCACCCGCGAGGTCGAGCACGCCCGCCGCGACCTCGTCCAGGCCAACCGCGCCCTGGCCCGCTCCAACCGCGAGCTGGCCCTGTCGAACAGCCGCCTCGAGCAGTTCAACGCCGCGGTCTCCCACGACCTGCGCACCCCCCTCCAGCACATGGTCTCGCGCGCCGAGCTGCTCGCCCTCACGGGCCACACCAACCCGGCCCGCATCCAGCCCATGGCCGACGCCATCATCGAGAGCGCCGAGCGCATGGCCACCCAGCTCGACGAGCTGCTCAAGCTCTCCCGGGTGGGCGACCGGCTGCCCGAGCTCGAGCCCGTGGCCCTGGGCCGGGTGGCCTCGCTGGCCATCCAGGACCTCTCGACCGAGCTCCGGGTGCGCCGGGCGGCCCTCGAGATGGTCAACCCCCTGCCGATGGCCATGGGCAACGCCGCCCTGCTCCAGGAGATGTTCCAGAACCTGTTCCAGAACGGCCTGAAGTTCGGCGCCGAGCCCACCCCCCGCATCCGGGTCTGCACCGCCCCCGCGCCGCCGGGCTTCGTGGCCGTGAGCGTCGAGGACGACGGCCAGGGGGTGCCCGCCGACGACCGCGAGCGGGTGTTCCGGCTGTTCCAGCGCGGCCGCAGCTGCGGGGTCCAGGAGGGGGTCGGCGCGGGCCTGGCCATCGTGCGCCGCATCGTCGAGGTGCACGGCGGCGAGATCCACATCGAGCAGAGCGCCACCCTCGGCGGGGCCCGCTTCGTCATCACCCTCGCCGCCGCCGAAGAGCCTGCCCCGGCGCCCCGGCCCTCCGACCCCGCCACGCGCGGGCCCGGGCCCATCGCCATCGCCTGAGCGGGCCGGCTCAGGCGGGGTCGCGGCCGCCCAGCACCCCCGGCGCCACCGTGCGCAGGTGGAGGTCCTGCTGGGGGAAGGGAATCTCGATGCCGTTCGCGTTCAGCGCGTTGTAGACGGCCATGTTGACCGCGTCGATGACGTCGTCCCGAGCGGCCGGCACGTCCCCCCAGACCAGCAGCCGCAGATCGAGCGAGGAGGCGCCGAAGCGCACGAAGCGCACCTGGGGCCGGCTGCCCTCTTCGTCCACCACCCCGGGCACCGAGCGGGCCGCCTCGATGAGGATGGCCTTCACGTCCTCCAGCACGCTGCCGTAGGCCAC
This sequence comes from Myxococcota bacterium, assembly GCA_964226865.1. Taxonomy (GTDB): domain Bacteria; phylum Myxococcota_A; class UBA796; order UBA796; family UBA2385; genus CAXQUZ01. The sequence goes on from CAXQUZ010000248.1 coordinate 9,107, forward strand.
CCCCACGTCGATGTCGATGCGCTGGCGCGGCCGGGGCCCGCCGGACTCGTTGACGATGGTGGCCGAGGCCATCACCGAGTTGGGCACGACCACCTCGACCTGCTGGGGGGTCAGCATGCGGGTGCTGCGAATGCCGATGCGCACGACCTTCCCGCGCAGTCCCGTGCTGAGCGTGAGGTAGTCGCCGATGCGGTAGGGGTTGTCGGCGATGATGATGACGCCGGCAAAGAGGTCGCCCAGGGACTGCTGGGCGGCGAGGCCGATGGCCAGGCCGGCGATGCCGAGGGAGGCGAGCACGGCGGTCGGGTCGATGCCCCATGCGCTCAGCCCGAGGTAGCCGAGCACGACGTAGCTCGCGATCTGGAGCACGAAGTCGAAGACCGGCAGGGACTGGGGCTGGACGAGCTTGCCCACCCCCTCGTTGGCGTGGGCGGCCCGGTTGAGGGTGTAGGAGCCCAGCCGCAGCAGGGCGCGCCCCCAGACGAAGATCAGCACGGTCTCGGAGATGGACTGCAGCAGCGCGATGGTCGAGGCGGACGAGATGGTCAGGGTGAGGGCCTCGCGCAGCCCGTAGAAGGCGATGGCCACGGCCACGGGCACCCGCAGCTGGATCAGCAGCACGTCGTCGACCTCGGAGTCGGTGCGCTGGGCGACCCCGGCGAGCAGGCGGCGGACGAGGACCAGCGACGCCGCGCTCAGCAGCAGCCCACCGACCGCCCAGACGGCGGCCTCGGTGAGCTGGGGGTCGATGAGCAGATCGATGCCGCCGACGGTCACGGTCTCTGTGGGCATGGGCACTCCCAGGGGCGCCAGCGGGGCTGGGCTGGCGTGACAGGAGCGGCTATCGCAACGTGCCGGGCCGATCGAAGGGCCGGGCCCGCCCGGAGCCGCCCATGCCCCTCGTCGCCCTCCCCGCCCCCGCGCTGCTCACAGCGGTGCTGCTCTCCGGGCCCGCCCGGGCCGGCATCCCCTTCATCGTCAACGGGGTGCCCGAGCCCGACCACCCGGCCGTGCTCTCGCTCGGCACGGACGCCCTCGGCGACCCCATCAGCCTCTGCACCGCCAGCCTCATCACCCCCCGGGTGGTGCTCACGGCGGCCCACTGCACCGAGTTCATCCCCGAAGAGCTCATCGTGGCGGCCGGTCGCGCCTTCTTCGGCGCCGACATCAACGCCCCGGACCACACCCTGAACTTCTCCGCCGTCCACCTCCACCCCGACTATGTCGAGCTCCAGGACGGCGGCGCCGTCATGCCCGAGTTCGACATCAGCGTCATGGTGCTCAGCGAGGACGCCCCCGTCGCGCCCATCTGGTGGCGCACCCGCCCCCTCGACGAGGACGACCTCGGCACCGAGCTGCTCTCGGTGGGCTTCGGGCTGGACGAGCGGGGCCGCAGCGGCACCAAGCGCTCGGCCCCCCTGCGCCTCGACAGCTACGACGAGCAGTTCGTGATCTCCCACAACCGCACCAACCCCGAGGGCGCGAACATCTGCAGCGGCGACTCGGGCGGCCCCCAATTCGCCTGGAGCGAGACCCACCAGGCCTGGGAGCAGATCGCCGTCCACTCCTGGGGCGATCAGGACTGCCGCACCACCTCGGGCAGCACCCGCACCGACATCGCGGCGGACTGGATCCGCGCGCGCATCGCCGAGGTCCACGGCACCGACGACCGCTGCGCCATCCTGGGCTACCATGGGGACGGTGTCTGCGACGACTTCTGTCTGGAGCTCGAGGGCACCGAAGACCCGGACTGCCTGCCCCCCGAAGACACGGCGGCCCCTCTCGCCGAGGATGACGACGGCGCCGCTGCTCCGGCCAAGGAGGGCTGCGCGACGGTCGCCGCGGCCCCCGGGCTCTGGCTGATCTGGGCGAGCCTTCCCCTGCTGTTGGTGCGACGCGAGGTGTGACGTGGACGAGCTGGCCCCCGAAGCCGCCAACCCGGCGGCAACCGCCCGCTGCAATGGCATCGACATCCACCACGAGGATCGCGGCGAGGGCCCGCCCGTGCTGGTCATCATGGGCATCGGCTCCCAGCGGGTGCAGTGGCCGGCCGAGTTCCTGGCGGCGCTGCGCGCCCACGGCCTGCGCACCATCACCCCCGACAACCGCGACGCGGGCCGCAGCGAGTGGATGCGCACCCTGCCCGCCCCCAACCCGCTGCGCATGTTCAGCAAGGCGCTGGCGGGACTGCCCACCAAGGCGCCCTACTCGCTGGTCGACATGGCCGACGACATGGCCGGCCTGCTCGACGCCCTCGGCATCGAGCGGGCGCATGTGGCCGGCATCTCCATGGGGGGCATGATCGCCCAGACCCTCGCCATCCACCACCCCCACCGGGTGGCGAGCCTCGTCTCGATGCACTCCACCACCGGCGGCCGCCGGGCCAGCCTCGGCAAGCCCCGGGCCTACCGGGCGCTGCTCGCACCGGGCCCCCAGAACCGAGAGGAGGCCATCGCCCGCCAGGTCGAGGTGACCCGGGTGGTCGGCAGCACCGGCTACGCCCACGACTGGGAGGGCATCCGCCGCCGGGCGGGCCTCGCCTACGACATCGGCCTCAACCCGGCGGGCTTCTTGCGCCAGTGGGCCGCCATCATGCACTCCGGCGACCGCTCGGCCGCCCTCGCCGGGCTGCGCATCCCCGCCCGGGTCATCCACGGCAGCGCCGACCCCCTCATCCCGCCCCGGGCCGGCCGGGCCACCGCCCGCGCCATCCCCGGCGCCACCCTCGACATGATCCCCGGCATGGGCCACGACCTGCCCCCGGGCGTCATCGGGCGCATCGCCGACGGCATCGCCGCCACGGTGGCGCGGGCCGAGTCCCAGCGCCCGGCCGCCTGAGCGCCATGCCCGCCGTGCGCCTGTGACTGTCGCTCGATCCCGAGGACTACCTGCCCTACTACACGGGCGCGGCCCAGTGGGTCGTGGCCACCGCCGAGGACGGCCGCCGGGTGCGCTTTCCCGCCAAGGCCCTCCAGCGCCACCTGCGGCCCGAGGGCATCCACGGCCGCTTCGAGCTCCAGTTCGACAGCACCCACCGCTTCGTCGCCCTGCGGCGGGTCGCGGGCCACCGGGCCTGAGCGGGAGGGAGGCGGGGTCGGGCGCACCGTCGCAGCGCCCCACGGGGCCACCAAGCGAGAGCGGGTCGCTGTGGGTCGGGCGCCCGACCCCGCACATCGCCGCCCCCGACGGGCCGCTGGGGCTGGCATTCACCCCCGCCGTCGCATTCTCCGCTGCGGGGGCCCGCTGTGCCGCGGGCAGGGGTCGGGGCTGCGGCCCTCGTCGCGCCGGGATCCCGCGCTTGTCCCGCCGGCGCCCCTTTGCCACACTCTGGCCCCGCGCAGCATCCCCGCGTCCCGGCATCAGGCCCCGGGGCCCGGATCCGATGTCCCCGTCGACGCCCCGCTGGAGCCCCGGCCGGCGTCGCCCCGGAGCCCTGTGCTCTGCGACCTCGCCCCGGACCGCCGCCCATGTCCCGCTCCCCGCTCTCCGCCCTCCTGCTCGCTGCGCTGCTGGGCGCCTGTGCCCCCGAAGACCCGGCCAAGGTCGCCGCCGAGGCCGCCGCCGCCGAGGCCGCCGCCGCCGAGGCCGCCGCCGCCGAGGCCGCTGCCGCCAAGGCCAAGGCCCGGGAGCAGGCCCGCCAGGCGCCGAAGGTGCGCTCCTATGAGCACCCCGACATGCCCTACACCGACGAAGAGAAGTCCGACATCGCGGCCCTCTGCCAGGTCTTGCTGGCCTGCCACCAGACCCGCTGCAAGAAGCTGAAGGCCGACGAGAAGGGCAACAGCGACTACGGCTCGCTGCTGGGCAAGTACGCCAACGACAACGAGCCCAAGCGGGCCACCCGGCGCATCGCCGAGCTGGTCAAGGCCGACAGCCTCCAGAACGTCGATCCCGCCTGCCGCCAGCTCGTGGCCCGGGTGCTCTGAGCGCGGCCCGTGTTCGACGCCCACTGCCACCTCGACCTGCTCGCCGATCCCCCCCGCGCCTGGGCCGAGGCCCGGGCGGCCGGGGTCTGCGGCGCCCTCGTCGCCGGGGTCGACCCGCCCGGCTGGGCCGCCCAGGCGCGGCTCGCCGCCACCCTGCCCGGCCTCCACTGCGCCCTCGGGCTCCACCCCTGGCGCACCGACCTCGCGGCACCGGCGCTCGACGACGTCCTCGCGGCCCTCGCGCCCCGCCTCGCGAGCGCCGCGGCCGTGGGCGAGACCGGGCTGGACCGCAGCCCCGGCATGCCCCCCTGGCCCCGCCAGCTCCGGGCCTTCAGGGCCCAGCTCGCCCTGGCCCGGACCCTCGACCGGCCTGTGGTGCTGCACGTGGTGCGGGCCCACGCCGAGGCCCTCGCGGTGGTCGACGGCGACGGGCTCCCGGCCGCGGGCGGCATGGTCCACGGCTTCACCGGCAGCGCCGAGCTGGCCCGGGAGTGGAGCCGCCGGGGCCTGATGCTCAGCCTCGGCGGACCGGCCACCTGGACGGTCGGGGCGCGGCGGCGCCGGGGCATCGCGGCCATCCCCGAGGACGCCCTGCTCGTCGAGACCGACGCCCCCGACCAGCCGCCGGCCGCCGCCCGGGCCGCCCGCCGGCCCGGGGCCCCAGCCATGCTCGGCGCCGTGGTCGACGCCGTGGCCCGGCTGCGGGGCTGCGCGCCGGAGACCACCGCCGCCACCACTGCCCGCAACGCGCGGCGGCTCCTGGGCCTGCCCCCGACGGGATAGCCTCTGCTCCTCCCCTGCCCCGAGCCTCCGATGTCGACCGCCCCCGCCTTCAAGCTCCACCGCCGCTTCGACCGCATGGGCCGCCTCGTCGGCGACGCCGCCATGGAGCGCCTCGCCGCCAGCCACGTCGTGGTCGTGGGCCTCGGCGGGGTGGGCTCGTGGGCCGCCGAGTCGCTGGTGCGCTCGGGCATCGGCCACGTCACCCTCGTCGACTACGACGTGGTCTGCGTCACCAACGCCAACCGCCAGCTCCAGGCGGTGCGGGGCACGGTCGGCAAGCCCAAGGCCACGGTGCTGGCCGAGCGTCTCCGGGGCATCAACCCGCTGGCCACCATCAAGGCCGTGCCGCTCTTCTACGATGCCCGGCTCTCCGACAAGCTGCTCGCCGGCGCGGACTTCGTGGTGGACGCCATCGCCAACCTCACGGCCAAGGCCCACCTCGTCGCCACCTGTCGCCAGCGGGGCATCCCGCTGGTCGTCAGCACCGGCGCCGCCGGCCGCATGGACCCCACCCGCATCCAGGTCGCCGACCTCGCCGACACCACGGTCGACAAGCTCGCCGCCATCCTCCGCAAGGTGCTGCGCCAGGAGCACGGCTTCCCGCGCCAGGGCCGCTTCGGCATCCCGGCCGTCTACAGCGAGGAGCCCCTCTCCACGCCCCAGGAG
>CAXQUZ010000249.1:0-5137 GCA_964226865.1 Myxococcota bacterium
TGGACATCTCGGACGGTACGGTCAAACTGCACGTCAAGGCAATCCTGCGCAAACTGGGAGTGCATTCCCGAGTTGAAGCAGCAGTAATGGCAGTAGAGAAAGGGGTTTGCAACCGGTCAAGCCGCGAGTGAAGACCTGCGACCGAAATTTCTAAAGGTAGCTCTTGCGGTCCTTTCGCCGCCGGCCTGCCCGTTGGGTGACAACGCCCCGGATAACCTCAGGGCCCGCAATCCGGATGCGCGGATGCCCGTTCTCAAGCGCGCTGAGGGACCATTGCCCGTCATCGATATTCAGCTGACGCAAAATCACGCCGTTACCGTGCTCTGCAACCACAAAGGCCCCATGGCAATCGAATCCGGGGTTGGACGGCCCCGGGCCCGTCCTTTATATGCTGCCGCCATTCCCGGCTCTTGCTGCACCATCCTGCGCACCGGCCCGGCCCCGCGGACGCCCCCCTCTCTCGGGGACGCCGGGCGGCCCCCTCCCCCGCCGCCCCGCCCAGACCGACCGGCCCGCGCCCTCTTTCGCCTCTCTTCCCCAGACCTTGCCGACGCCCCCCGCTTCCGGGTGGCCGAGGCCCGAGACCGCGCCGCGCCCCCAGCCGGCGGCTGCACCCGGTCCCGCTCTTCCCCCCTTCGTCCACCGGAGTCCTGACGTGGCCGACGAGTCCAACCAGTCCACCTACGTCGCGCGCGAGGCCGACCTCGCCACTCTTCGCGAGCACTGGGCCGCCGCCCGCAACGGCGAGCCGCGCATCGTCCACCTGGTCGCCCCCCTCGGCGGCGGCAAGCGTGCCCTCACCGGCGAGCTCGCCCGCCAGGCCATCGCCGAGAACGAAGACACCCTCGTCTGGCGCGCCGCCCTGAGCGACGAGCAGGACGGCGTCCAGACCCTCGTGCGTCTCTACGCCGGTCTCTTCCAGGCCCTCCACCGCTCCCCCTCGATGCGCGGCCGCGTCGAGATGGCCCTGTCCTCCCAGCTCCCGAGCGAGCCTCGCCGGGTCCAGGGCTGGTACCAGGCCTTCATCGAGGGCATGAAGAAGGGTGCGCCGAAGGCCGGCTCCCAGGAGTTCCAGGTCATCCTGCCCCGGGACAACCCGCTGGTCGGCCTCATCGAGATCGTGAAGGGCATCGCCCGCCGCTTCCCGATCCTCATGGACGTGCAGTCCCTCCACAACTGCCACTCGGTCGGCGTCTTCGGCATGTTCGAGGCCTTCCTCGACGAGCTGCTGGGCGACGAGGACGAGAAGCTCCACCTGCTGTCGATCTGGAGCACCGAGCCCGTCGACGAGGTCGCCAAGAACAGCTTCGCCCTGCCCCTGCTCGACCTCTTCGAGCGCCGCAAGGACGACATCGACCTCGTCGAGATGAGCCCCTGGGGTGAGGAGGAGGTCTCGGCCTACCTCGCGAGCCTCGGCCTCAGCTCCTCCGCCGCCGACATTGCCCGCATCGCCGACGGCCGCCCCGGCTTCATCGCCGAGCTGGTCGACTGGCTCAAGGACAACGACAAGCTCGGCGACGACCTCTCCGGCTTCTCGATGGCCGACGTGGCCGACCTCTCCCCGGACGAGGACGAGCTCGAGGACGACGACGACGCCGACGAGGCCGAAGAGGGCGAGCAGAAGCGGCCCAAGGCCAGCGCCAGCGACGCCGAGACCGTGGCCTACACCGCCGCCCTGCTCGGCCTGACCTTCCCGAGCGGCCTCGCCGCCGACATCCGCGGCCTCGACCGCGAGAGCGTCGACGACCTGCTCGATGCCACCGAAGACATCTACAAGGAGCTCCAGTTCGTGGAGGCCCTGGGCAGCTGGGTCTACCAGTTCCACAAGGCCCTGCTCCGCGAGAGCGTGCTCGCCCGCCACAGCGGCGAGGAGGCCACCCAGCACCGCCTCCAGGTCGCCCAGGTCATCGAGCGCTTCCTGGCGCCCCGCGGCTACGTCTACGTCATCAAGGCCCTGCGCCTCTACGCCGAGGCCGGCGAGGCCAACCGCTCCATGCTCATGCGCAGCATGGCCCTCGGCGCCGACAAGCCCCAGATGTGGGCCATGACCAACGACATGCTGCGGTACTTCGACGAGGTGCAGTGGCCCGACGCGATGAAGCGCGCCACCTTCCTCCAGCTCATGGACGCGCTGCTCAAGCAGGGCGGCAACCCCGACCAGGCCGAGGCCCTCTTCAACGAGGCCAACGCCTGGGCCGTCGAGAAGGAGGACCGCCGCATGCAGGCCACCCTCCTCTACCTCGGCAGCCAGCTCGACCTCCGCCGCCAGGACCTCTACCGCGCCCGCGACCGCGCCCAGGACGCCGCCAAGCTCTTCGGCGCCCTCGAAGACAAGGTCCGCCGCGCCGAGGTCCACGGCCACCTCGCCACCATCGAGCTCAACGACGGCAACCTCAACGCCGCCATCGAGCAGGTGGCGCTGGCCGAAGAGCTCGCCCCGGTGCCGCCCATCCAGGCCCAGGCCGAGTTCGTGCGCGGCCACGCCGCCCGCCAGGAGCGCAAGCTGCCCCAGGCCACCGAGCACTTCCGCAAGGCCAACGAGATCGCCGGCCGCTCCGGCCTCGCGCCCCAGGCCCTCCAGGCGGGCCTCGCCCTCGGCGAGACCCTGTTCCTGACCCGCGAGCACGCCAAGGCCGCCGACGTCCTCTCCCAGGTCGCCCGCATCGCCAACCAGGTCAAGGCGGCCGCCCAGGAGCGCACCGCTGCGGCCCTGCTCGGCCAGTCCCAGGCCGCCCTCGGCAACTTCGAGGCCGCCCTCGCCGCCGGCAAGCGCACCCTCGAGCTCGACCGGGCCCTCAAGTTCGAGCGCTTCGAGGCGGTCGACCTCTTCAACCTGGGCTTCTACAACCTCCAGCTGAAGAGCCCGACCGAGGCCGTCGCCCTGTTCCGCCAGTCTCGGCAGAAGGCGAACCCCCAGGACGGCAACTTCATGAAGGAGCTGCTCTTCCACATGGGCCACGCCATGCTCCAGATCGGCCAGACCGGCGAAGGTGAGCAGGCCCTCGAGGCCTGCATCGCCCCCGCCACCCAGGCCCGCGACTGGCGCAAGGTGCTGACGGCCAACTCCACCCTGGCCAGCGTGGCCGAGCAGCGCGGCAACGCCGGCGCCGCCCGGGCCCGCCTCTCGGCCGCCGTGAAGGCCGCCGAGGCCGGGGGCCTCAAGGAGGAGCGCAAGCAGCTCCGCCGCCGCCTGGACCAGCTCAAGGGCTGATCCCACCGCCGCGGTCACTCCAGGCGTCCGTGCGGCCTCGGCCGTGCGGGCGCCTGCTGCCGTCTTGGGCCCCCGTCCCCCCCACGGGTCCCGGCGCGCCCCGTCCCCGATACAGCGAGGCCCGCCCCGGTGTGCCGGCGCGGGCCCTCTGGCTCTGACAATCTGCCCACACGCCGGGGCCGGCGCGGGGATCGTCCCTCAGCGCGCGACGACCTCATCGACGAGCTTGCGGAAGCCGGGGATGTCGAGGATCGGCTTCTCGACCACGGGCAGCTTCGAGGCGACGAGATCGGGGTGGTTCGGGCGGTGGCCCGTGAACAGGTAGATGCGACCGGCGAGACCCGGCGTTCGCCGTGCAATCTCCAGCGCGAGCTGGATGCCCGAGCGCCAGGCCGTCGGCCCCGGCTTGTCGAGGGAGACATCGACCAGGGCCATGCCGAAGCTGCCCTCTTCGAGGGCCAACAGGGCGTCTTCACCGCAGTCGGTGATCACCACCTCGACGGTCTTCAGCGTGCGGGCCACCACCGACGAGACCATGTGGTTGTCTTCGACGAGCAGCAAGCGGCGAGCGGTCATGCGAGCCTCCGGGCCCGCAGCCTAACGAGCCGCGAGCCGAACGAGCCGAGAGCCTAACGAGTCGAGAGCCTAACGAACCGACGGGGGCACGCGATGACAGCGGACGTGCAGACCGCCCCGCCCCGGGCGCCAGCGGGGGTCCTGGGGCTGCTGGCCTTGAGCGGCGCGGGGGCCCTGCTCTGCGAGCTGCTGTGGATGCGCCGTCTCGCCCTCGAGGGGGGCTCGACCGGCCTCGCCCTCACCACCACCCTGTCGGTCTACATGGGCGGCCTGGGCCTCGGCAGCCTGATCGGGGCCCGCCTCGGCCACCGGGGCCTGCTGGCCTACGGCGCCGCCGAGCTGGGCGCCGCCCTCTGCACCCTGGCCGTGCCCGCCGCCCTGGCCGCGGCCGGCCCTGCGGTGGATCAGCTCCCGGTCGCGCCCCGGGCGGGGCTGCTCGCGCTGGTGCTGCTGCCGCCGGCGGTGCTGCACGGGGTGAGCCTGCCGGCCCTGCGCGGGGTGCTGGGGAGCGGACGCGCCCTCGCCCGGGCCTATGCGGCCAACACGGCGGGCGCGGTCGCCGGGGTGCTCGCCGGCACCTTCTTCCTGCTGCCGGCCGCCGGGGTGCGGGGCAGCGAGCGGGTGGCGGCCGGGCTCGCGGCGACGGCGGGCCTCGGGGCCCTGGCCCTCGCCGGCAGCGAGGCGCCCGCCCCGGGCGTCCCCCACCGCGCCGCCGCCGCTCCCGGCCCCTGGCCGGCCCCGGCCCTGCTGGCGGCGGCGGCCCTGAGCGGCGGCGCGGCCCTGGCCCTCGAGCTCTGCTGGAGCCGGGTGGGCGCGATGCTGCTCGGGGGAAGCGTGCACGCGATGGCCCTCGTCCTGGCCACCTACCTCGGCTGCATCGCGGCCGGCGCGGCCCTCGGCGCCCGCCCCGGTGCCGGCCGGTGGTGGCCCGCCTGGCTCGCGCTGCTCGGGGCCGGCGCCCTGCCCACGGTCGCGGCCTGGCGCGCCCTGCCCTACGGCCTGGCCCAGCTCTGGACGGTGGTCGGCGGGGACGGGCTGCTCTGGGCGGGCAGCGCCCTGGTCGCCCTCGCCCTCGCCCCGGTGCCCCTCGCGAGCGGCGCGTCCCTGGCCGGCCTCTTCCAGGCCGCGCCCCCGGGCGCCCGCCCCGCCGGCGCGCTGCTGGCGGCCAACACCGCGGGCTGTGTGGTGGGCAGCGCCGCCGCGGGCCTGTGGGCCCTGCCCGCCCTGGGCCTGCGCACCACCGCCCTCGCCGCCGGGGCCCTCGCCCTGGCCGGGGGCGGCCTGCTGCTCTGGCGCGGCGCCCAGCGCCGGGCGGCCGCGGTGGCCCTCGGGGGCGTGCTGCTGTTGCCG
>CAXQUZ010000250.1:0-18814 GCA_964226865.1 Myxococcota bacterium
AGACGTGTGCTCTTCCGATCTACCCAGACCGACATCGGCTTCGGTGCCGCCCGGGCCGAGTTCGTGACCGACACGACCCCGGTCTACCGCTACCGGACGGCCGGCCAGATGGCCCACCTCGGCGCCAGCCACCGCTTCGACAAGCACTTCACCCTCGCCGCCGACGCCAACCTCGCGGTCGGGCTGGTGACGGGCCTCGAGCAGCGCACCCCCTCCGACCCCACCGACTTCATGGCCCCCCGGGCCGGGGTCGGCGGCATCGTCTCCGACGGCAACATCTCCCTGCGCAGCGGCCTCCACTTCAAGTACGCCGGTGCCGAGCTCGGCTTCGCGGCCTCGGCCATGGGCGCCCGCGACCGCCAGCTGCTCCCCTCGGGCCAGGCCTGGATCGGCATCCCCGAGCTGGTCTACGGCTACGCCCAGACCATGGTCGGCCCGAACGGCAGCTCGGAGGTGCTGGCCCAGCCCTTCGTCGGCGTGGGCCACCGCAGCCAGGCCATGACCGCCTACTTCGGCATGCACGTGCTCTCGCGCCTCGAAGACGTGCCCCCCCGCCAGGACGCCCCCTGGAACGCCGGCGCCCTCTTCGAGATCTCCCCCGGGGTGCGCCTCGGCGGTGAGTATGCCCGGGGCACGGCCGCCTCCACCCAGGTCCAGGCCGACGAGCGCATGATCATGCGCATCCAGGTCGAGCACGCCCGCAAGGACCAGTACTGGTAGGGGCCGCGCCGCCCCGGAGGGCTACTCGCCGAGGATGCCGCGCAGCCGGGGCTCGAGGGTCTGGCAGGTCGTGTCGGCCGGCACGGGCGCCATCGCGAAGCTCGAGGCCGCCACGTCGGGCCGCATGGGCGGCGAGGCAGCGAAGCGCGGGTGGGTGCCGCCGATGGTGCGCTGGTCGAAGAGCCGGTAGGCGACCGTGCCGACCACCCGATCCGGCGGGACGTCGGCCGCAGCCGGGGCCGCGGTGAGCACCATGTGGGCCGACTGGGCCACGAAGAGGTCGACCTGGCCGAAGATGGGCAGCCGCAGCCGGATGGTCGCGCCGGGCTGGCCGTCCTCGTCCCAGTCGATGACGCCGGGCTCGTCGACGCTCCGGGGCACCCGCGCCGCGGCCCCCGGGTCCCAGCCGACGTGGGAGGGGCCCATGTCGGCGACGTAGGCGCCGTCGCGCAGCGCCAGGGGGTAGCGGGGCTGGCCCAGGTGGACGAGGAAGGCCTCGGGCACCTCGCTGCGGCCGCCGCCGACCCCGCCCATGTGGACGGCGCAGGTGCGGTGCTGCTGGGTGGTGCCGCCGGGGCCCTGGGCCACCTCGACCAGCAGCCAGCTCGTCGACGAGCCCTTGGTCTCGCCGATGAAGGGCAGGTCGGCCAGGGTCGCCGTGGTCAGCCGCATGCCGTAGGTGCCCGGCGGGGGCAGGGCGGCGGCGGCCGGGGCGCTGAGGGCGAGGCCCACGAGCAGGGCGGGGATCATGGGCGGTCTCCCGCGGGGGCGGCGCCGGGCTGGTCGGCGAGCAGGGCCCGGGCGGCGAGGCGGCCCGAGTGGAGGGCCAGGGGCATGCCGCCGCCCGGGTGGGCGCTGCCCGTGGCGAGGTAGAGCCCGGGCACCCGGGCCAGGGCGTTGGGCGCCCGGTGGAAGGCGGCGAAGGGGCTGTTGGAGGCGGGGCCGTAGATGGCGCCGGCCGTGTGGGGGTACTGGCGGGCCAGCTCGACGGGCTGGCGCGACCAGACGAAGCGATCGCCCGCGTCGATGTGGCCGCCGGCGAGCAGCCGGGCGCGCACGGCCTCCGGGTCGACCGTCGGGGGCGGCTGGCCCGGCAGCACGGGCGGGGTGTTGACCATGACGAAGAGCGGCTCGTCCTCGGCCCAGCCGGTGCGGCCGTGGCAGGCCTCCTGGGCGCAGAGGTAGACCGTCGGGGCCCGGGGCGGCTGGTCGCGGTCGAAGATGTCTTGGAACTCGGCGGCGTAGTCTTCGGGAAACACGACCTGGTGGGGCACCCGGGCGGACTCGCCCTGGCGGCGGCGGGCCCGGAGGATGCCCGTCCAGCCCGACATGGAGGCGGGCGCGTCGGTGGCGATGCCGTGGGGGGTGCCCGGGGGCAGCAGGGCCCGGGCGAGGTGGGCCGCGTCGGCGTTGCAGACCACGGCGCTGGCGGCGACCCGGCGGCCGTCCTCCAGGCGCACCCCGGTGACCCCGCGGGCGCCGAGCTCGATCTCGGCGACGCCCTGGCCCAGGTGGAGCGGCACCCCCTGGCGCGTGAGCACCCCCACGAGGGCCCGCACCAGCGCGTGGATGCCGCCCTCGATGCCCCAGCCGCCCAGGTCGAGCTCGACGTGGGCGATGCAGTTGAGGGTGGCGGGGGCCCGGCGGGGGTCGCTGCCGTTGTAGGTGGCGTAGCGGAGCAGCAGGTCGACGAGGTGGGGCTCCCGGACCTTGCTGCGGATGGCCCGCTCCATCGAGCGCAGGGGGTCGACCCGCACGACGGTCGACAGGTTGCGCAGGCCCGCCCGCAGCAGGGTGGCGACGGTGGGCGCGGGCCCGAAGACGAAGTCGGCGGCGGCGGCCTCCCAGATGGCGCCGGCGTAGTCGAGGAAGTCGGCCAGCTCGCGGGCCGGGCCGGGGCCGAGGGTCCGGGCCACCGAGGCGAGGGTCTGGTCGCGGCGGTGGTGGACGTCGAGCACCACCCCGTCGGGGTAGTGGTAGCGAAAGCCCGGCGAGGCCGGCCGGAGCCGGATCACGTCCTCGAGGGCCACCCCCGCGGTCTGGAGCACCTCGCGCAGCACCTGGGGCAGGGTCAGCACGGAGGGGCCCGTGTCGACCTCGACGCCGTCGATGGTGACGATGCCGGCCTTGCCGCCGGGCTGGTCGGCGCGCTCGTAGATCTCGACGGGGCGCCCGCGGGCCGCGAGCTTGATGGCCGCCGCGAGGCCGCCGAGGCCGGCGCCGATGACGATGACGGGCTTCACAGACGGCTCCCGATGGTGTTCAAGATGCGGGCACCGAGGCCATTCTCGGGGCGACTGCGCCGAGAGGGCAAGACCAGCGCGTGGCCCCCGGCCCCCGGGGGGGCGCGGTCGTCGGCGGCCGCGGTGGCCGCGGCGAGGATGCGGTCGAGGCCCGCGCAGAGCTGGTGGTCGAGCCACGGCAGCACCTCGCGGCCCCCGAGGCTTCCCGGCGGGGCGGGCTCGCCCACGTCGACCCAGGCGACGGGCACCTCGGCGTCGGCGAAGTGGTAGGCCAGCGAGACGGGCACGAGGGTGGCGGGGGCCATGCGCGCGAGCAGGCGCAGCCCGGGCTGGAGGTCGAGGGGCCGGGCGGCGGCGGGGCGCTGGCGGCCCTGGGGGAAGACCCAGACCGTGTCGCCCGGGCCCTGGAGCTGGGCGGCGGCGGCCTTGAGCCCGCTGCGGGCCCGTCCGGGGGCGCTGCGGTCGAGGGGCAGGGCGCCGAGCCAGCCGAAGAAGGGCAGCGCCTCGAGGTTCCGGGCGTCCATCAGGGCGTGGCCGCGGGCGCCCATGAGGCCGTCGAGCACGAGGATGACGAGAGCATCCCAGGTGGCGACGTGGGTGGGGGCCAGGAGGAGCGGGCCCGCGGCGGCGGCGGCCTGGAGCCGGTCGAGGCCCCGCACCCGCAGCCCGTCGAGCCCCGTCGCGAGGCTGTGGCGGGCATAGTGCCGGAAGGCCCACACGAAGGCGGGGCTGCGGCGCGAGGCGGGGACGAGGGCAGCGGTCATGGCGGGGGCGGACCGGGGACGGGGGAGGCGAGCTGGCTCGGGGGGACGTAGCTGCGGCCGGCCCAGGAGATCCGCCCCCGGCGCGACCAGCGCCAGGAGTTGAGCAGCATGGCCATCATGCCCACCACCGCGAGGGGGTGGGCGAGCACCGAGACCACGGGGTGGCCCATGCGGGCGGCCAGGGCCCCCCGGTAGCCGAGGTTGAGGGCCACGCCCAGCGCGGCGGGCAGCAGGGGCACCGGGCCCCCGGCCAGGGCGACGGCCAGGGCGAGGTAGGGCAGCACGAAGCAGCCCAGGTAGAGTGAGGCGACGAGCAGCCCCAGCACGGGCGAGGCGCCGATGCCCTCGTACATGTTCTTCGAGAAGCCGGCCCACACCTCGGCGGCCGAGCGGTACATGCGACAGGTCGCCGCCGCGGCGCCGTCGGCGAAGAGCACGGCCAGGCCCCGCTCCTTGGCCCGGCGGCACAGGGCCATGTCGTCGACCACGGCGCTGCGGATGGCCGCGAAGCCCCCGACCGCCGCGAGGGCCGCCCGCCGCACCAGCAGCAGCTGGCCGTTCGCCGCCATCATGCGCGGGTCGGGCCCGTAGCGCACGGCGAAGAGCGGCAGCCAGCTCGTGTAGGTGAGGTGGAGCATGGGCAGGAGGAGGTGCTCGGACCACGAGCCCGTCTCCTGGCGCGGCACGGCCGTGAGCAGATCTGCGCGCCGTCCGTCGCGGCCCTCGGCCTGGAGCAGCCCGAGCAGCCGCTGGAGCCCGCCCGGGGCCAGCCGCACGTCCGCGTCGAGGAAGAAGAGCACCGAGCCCGTGGCGGCCTGGGCGAGCTGGTGGCAGGCGTGGACCTTGCCCACCCAGCCGGCGGGCAGGGGCGCGCCTGCACACACCCGCAGCCGGGGGTAGCGCTGGGCGCGCTCGGCCAGCAGGGGGCCCGTGCCGTCGGTGGAGCCGTCGTCCACGACGATGAGCTCGTGGACGTGGGCGGCCTCGGGGCCCCCCAGCACGGCGTGCACACAGGCGGCGATGTTGTGGACCTCGTTGCGGGCGGGCACCAGCACCGACACCGTCTCGTCGGGGGCGGGCCAGGGGCCGGCGGCGGGGCCCCGGGGCCAGGTGGCGAGGTTGAGCAGCCCGAGCCCCAGGGGCAGGGCCGGGAGACCCACGAGAATGGCCCACTCGACGCTGTTCACGGGGACTTCCCCCGCATGCTGGCCGCGACCCGGGCGACGCGATCGTGGGCCGTCCCGGTGAAGAAGGGGGCCATCGTGTGGTTGGGGCCGCCGTCGCGGTGGACCCGCATGCGCACGAAGGGCCGCATCAGCGCGGTGTCGCAGCGGTCGGGCACGACATACTCGGCCACCCCCTGGGCCCGCTGGCCTTCGCGGCGGCCGGCGACGAGGAAGCGCTGGTAGAAGGGGCCGTCGTCGACCCGGTGGCGCACCTCGACGTCGATCTCGGCGTCCCCGGCGTCGCGGAAGCGCAGGCGGCGGGGGTGGGAGAGCCCCCAGATGCTCCGCCAGGGCTGGGAGAGGTGCATGGCGGTCTGGTTCATGCGGCAGGTCCCGTCGGAGAAGACCGTCAGCACGGCCTCCTGGAGGGGGCCCCCGTCGTCGGGCCGGAGCCGGTACCAGATGACCTCGCGGTCGGGGAAGGCGAGCCGGCCCCACCACCACTCGGCGATGCCCAGCTGGTCGAGGGGCACCTCGGCCGCGTTGCGATCGTGGTAGCCCCGGCCCCGCAGCACGAAGGGGGTGCCCGCGATGTCGAGCTCGGCCCGGGCCTCGGCCACGACCGACAGCGGGCACCACCCGTGGCTGGTCGGGCCGTCGAGCACGGCGTCGCCCGAGGGCGGATCCTGGCGCAGGGGGCCGGCGAGGTGGATGTGGCCCCGCAGGCGACCGGCGGTGCCCGGAAGCGCACAGTCCAGCTCGGCATCGAGGGTCAGCCGACCCGCGTCACGGTGTTGCACAAGGTGGGAGCGGCCGAACTGCCAGCGCAGGGTGTCGGCGTCCGGGCGTTCCCAGCGGGCCGCCGCTGGGGCATGCTCTTGGAGGAGGTAGCTGTGTTCACGGCCCTGATCGTAGGTGGCCAGGTTCAGGCTGGGGCGGGTGCGGGGCACCACGGGTGCGCCCGATCGGGCCCCGCTGTTCACCCCTGGCAGGAAGGGCAGGGCCCACGACCAGATCATCACGAGGCCCCGGGAGGGGCGCGGATCGCCCGCTTCGTCGGCGGCCACGATGTCGAGGTACCACCAGAAGAATGCGCCGGGGCGGTCCATCAGGGCGGGGTCGGTGCGGGTCGACACCGGAAGGAGGCGGATCATCGGGGGGTCTCCCGTGGCCGGCGGCGACCGGGCACAAATCGTGTGCAAACTTGTAGCGTTGTCTGTCTACAAAACCTATATGATCTGTGTGCGGCCGCATGTCCAGGCCGAGAAGGGAGGACCATGTCCACGCATCTTGTGCTGCTGCAGCCGAAAGACCGGCGCAGTGCCCGTGCCCGCCCCGCCGGCGGCCTCCGCAGCTCTGAGGGGCTCCCCGCCGTCGAGCAGCTCATGGGCCAGCTCGCAGGCGGCGATCGGATCGACCGCACGGGCGTCATGGTCCAGGAACACCTCTCGACGGGGGGCAAGCGCATGCGCAGCCGCCTGGCCCTGGCGGCGGCCGAGGCGCTCGGCGTCGACCGGGCGCGGGCGGTGCCGTGGGCGGCCTCTGTGGAGCTACTCCACAACGCCACCCTGGTCCACGACGACATCCAGGACGGCGACCTGATCCGCCGGGGCCAGCCCACCGTCTGGGTCCGCCACGGTGTGCCCCAGGCCATCAACGCCGGCGACCTGCTGCTGATGCTGCCCTTTGTCGCTCTCGACCACCTCGAGGCCGACGACGGGGTGCGCTGGCGCCTCAGCCGCAGCCTCTCGCTCCACGCCGCCCGCACCGTGCGCGGCCAGGCCGAAGAGCTCGACCTGCTCACTACCGGCCACCTCGACGGCGAGAGCTACCACCGGGCCGTCGCGGGCAAGACGGGCGGGCTCTTCGCGCTGCCGGTCGAGGGCGCGGCGCTGATCGCCGGCCAGAGCCAGCAGCGGGCCAGCGAGCTGGGCGATCTCTTCGTCGAGCTGGGCGTGCTCTTCCAGCTCCAGGACGACGTGCTCGACCTCTACGGCGACAAGGGCCGGGGGCTGCGGGGCTCGGATCTCGAGGAGGGCAAGGTCAGCGCCCTCGTCGTCGCCCACCTCGCCCGCTGTCCCGAAGACCACGACTGGCTGGTCGGGCTGCTGCGGGCTCCCCGCGACAAGACCCCGCGCTCGTCGGTCGAGCTGGCCATCCGCCGGTTCCGTGAGAGCGGCGCGCTGGACGATGTTCTCGGGCGGATCGCGAGCATCCGTGAGGCCCTGGCCGCCTCGCCCCTGCTGGCCTCCGAGCCGGCCCTGCGGGCGGTGGCCCTCGACCTCTGCGCCCTCGCCTGCGCACCCATCGACCACCTGCGTCCCGCCGAGGCGGCGGCCTGGGGCCCGCGCTGAGCCCCGCCAGCCCCGCCGCCCCCGCCGAGGACACGGCGGCGCTCATGGCCCACAGCATGGGGGTCTTCACCCGCCATGCCCGCTCGTTCAGCCTCGCCGCGCGCCTGCTGCCGGCGGGCTGTGAGGGCGAGGCGGCCGTGGTCTACACCTTCTGTCGGCTGGTGGACGACCTCGCCGACGAGGCCGAGAGCGCCGACCAGGCCCGGGCCGACCTCGCCCAGGTGGCCCGTGAGCTCGACGGTGCGGCGCCCGCCCGGCCGGTCGTGGCCGGCTTCCTCGACATCGCGGCCCGCCGCGGCATGGACATCGGGGTGGCCCGCGAGCTGATGGCCGGCTGTCTCTCCGACCTCGGCCAGGTCGAGGTCCAAGACGACGCCGAGCTGCTCCGCTACTGCTACCGGGTGGCGGGCACGGTCGGCCTCATGATGTGCGCCGTGCTCGGCGTGCGCGACCCCCGGGCCGTGCCCCACGCGGTCGATCTGGGCCTCGCCATGCAGATCACCAACATCTGCCGCGACGTGCGCGAGGACGCCGAGCGGGGCCGGGTCTACCTTCCCGCCACCCGACTCGCTGCCGAGGGGCTCGTGCCGGCCGACCTGCTGGACCCCGCGCGCATGGCCGATCCCGACCGGCGGGCGGCCCTCGGTCGGGTGGTGGGCGACCTGCTGCGCGTCGCCGAGGGCTGCTACCGGCGGGCCTGGCACGGCATGCACCACATCCCGGCCCGGCCGCGGCTGGGCATCGTCGTGGCCGCGCGGCTCTACCGCGACATCGGCCTGCGCCTCTGGCACCGCCACGGCGGCGACGCCTGGCACGGCCGCACGATGGTGCCCCCCGTGCTGCGCCTCGTCGGGGTGGCCGCGGGGCTGCTCCAGGCGGCCCACCCGGTGAGCTGGGGGCGGGGTGTCGACGACAGCCCGGCCTGCACCCAGCCGCTGCTCCACCGGGCGCTCGCCGGCATGGGCGGCCTCGACCACATCCACCCGGTGCTGCTCACAGCGAGAGCCGGGTGACCTCGCCGCTGGTGATGGTGAGGGACTGGGTCTTGTCGAGCCCGGCGTCGGCGTTCTCGACCCGCACCGTGTAGGTGCCGGGGGCGAGCTTGGTCGAGAGGGGGGTCTGGTCGACCTTCTTGCCGTCGACGTAGACGTTGCCCCAGCCGCCGCGGACACTGACCATGAGG
Source organism: Myxococcota bacterium (assembly GCA_964226865.1). Classification (GTDB taxonomy): domain Bacteria; phylum Myxococcota_A; class UBA796; order UBA796; family UBA2385; genus CAXQUZ01. Next base: position 8,431 of record CAXQUZ010000250.1, read on the forward strand.
GTGCCGGGAACGGCCTTCTTCTCGGCCTTCAGGGCCCGCTCGGCGCTGACCGTGCCGCCGCTGGCGGGCACGGAGAGGGAGAAGCGCAGGGGCTCGTGGCCCGCGAGCTGGTACTCGACCGAGTGGCGCTTGCCGGCGACGGCCCCGTCCCAGCGCAGCGGGGTCTTGCCCACCGTGCGGCCGTCGACGCGCACCGTGGCCCCCGGCGGGCGCGAGGAGAGGGCCAGGGCGGCGGCGGCGGCCGGAGCGCTGGCCTCGGCGGGGCGATCGGGCGCGGGGGCCGGCGCGGGGGCCGGCGCCGGGGCGGTGGTCGCGGGCAGTGCTTCGAGCTCGACCTTCACCCGGCAGCGCTCGCCGGCGGCCACCGTGACCGTCTCTTCGTAGGGGACGAAGCCCGGCGCTGTGACCCGCAGCCGGTGGGCGGTGTCGGGGGTGTCGAGCTCGGCCGTGACCCGGGGCTTGCCCGTGGCGATCACGGCGTCGTCGAGGGTGACGACGGCGGCCGCCGTGGCGGGCTCGATGACCAGCTGGAGCACCGGGGGCTTCTCGGTCGGGGCGGCCTGGACCTCGACGATGCGGGTCTCGGGCTCGCGCAGGGCGAAGACTCCCGTCAGCACGGCCAAGAGGGCGATGGCCACCCCGGCGAGCACCAGCGGCAGCCGGCTCTGGGGGGCGGGCTGGTGGACCGTGGTGCCCGTGCCGGCCGTGCCCTCCCACTCGGCGGGCGGTGCGGGCCGGGGCCGGGCGTGCAGCTCTTCGGCGACCTTGGAGCCCTGGGCGAGGCGGGCCCGCTCGTCGGCGATCTCCTCGGCGAAGAGCTCGCACATGAAGGCCTCGAGCGAGTCGCGGACGAGGTCGGGGGTGGTCGGGTAGATGTACTCGAGCAGGGCGGTCTGGAAGGCCCGGGCGTCGGGGTAGCGGTCGGCCGGGTCGCGGGCGAGGGCCTTCATCACCAGCGCGTCGAGGGCGGCAGGGATGGTCGGGTTGACCTCGCGCGGCCGGGGAATGTCGACGGCCTTGATCTTCTCGAGGGTGGCCACGTCCGAGTCGGTCTTGAACAGCCGCCGGCCCGTGAGCATCTCGTGGAGGATGATGCCCATCGCGAAGATGTCGGAGCGGTGGTCGACGGGCTTGCCCGAGGCCTGCTCGGGGCTCATGTACTCGAACTTGCCCTTGAGGACGCCGTCTTTGGTGTTGTAGACGGCGTTCTCGGCCTTGGCGATGCCAAAGTCGGCCACCTTCACATCGCCCGTGTAGGACACGATGATGTTCGAGGGCGAGATGTCGCGGTGGACGATGTTGAGGGGCTTGCCCTCGGCGTCGGTGCGCTTGTGGGCGTAGTCGAGGCCCCGGCAGGCCGCGAGCGCGATGGTGACCGCGAACTCCTGGGGCATCAGCTTGCGGCGGCGGGCCAGCTTGCGGAGGATGGACTTGGTGTCCTTGCCCTCGACGCACTCCATCGCGATGTAGTAGTTGTCGCCGGCCTTGCCGAAGTCGTAGATCTGGACGATGTTTGCGTGCTGCAGCTCGACCGAGATCTTCGCCTCGTCGATGAACATCTCGACGAACTCGTCGTTGTCGGACAAGTGGTCGAGGATGCGCTTGATGACGAGCAGCTTCTCGAAGCCCCGCTCGGAGTAGGACTTGGCCTTGAACACCTCGGCCATGCCCCCGACGGCGATCTTGTCGACGAGGTAGTAGCGTCCGAATTCGGCGGGTTCGAAGGGCACCGGGGGCCTGGGAGCGGGAGTCTGGCGGGAGGGGGGGGCGCGGCGGGCGGTCGCTGCGGGGCACCCCCCGGGGGCTCACTCGTCGGCAGCGGCGTCGCCGCCTTCCTTGTCGAAGTAGGCGTTGATCTCTTCGCAGGACCACTCTTCGTTCAGGGTCTCGGAGATGTCTTCGCAGACTGCGTCCCGGGCGTCGCTGACCTCGTCGAAGTCGGAGCGGCACTGGGCGATCTCGTCGCTGGTCCACTCCTTGCCGCACTCGTCGGCCGCGTAATCGGCCATGGTGTGGCAGAGCTCCTGGCAGCTGTTGCGGCAGCCAGACAGCCCGAAGAGGGCCGCGCCGAGCAGCAGGAGGGCGGGGCGGGAGGAGCGGGGGGCAGCGAAGGAAGACATGGAGACCCGGGGGTTCGCGGCCGGGGATGGTCGCATGGCGGCCCCCCAGCGTCAACCGGGGGACGGGCCGGGCGACCGAGGGGCGGGGACGGGGTAGCCTCCTGGCGGTGCCGGAGGGGGCCACGGCCGTGCAAGCTCTGCGAAATCCGCCCGGATCCGGGGTGCTCCAGGTGGAGCCCACCGACCACTGCAACCTGCGGTGCCGCATGTGTGCGCCCCACGCCGAGCAGTGGGAGAGCGTGCACGGGGTCGCCAAGGGCTGGCTGGACCCGGTGCTGTGGGCGCGGGTCTGTCGCGAGCTGGCCGAAGACGACGTGCGCTTCGACCACATCATCTTCCAGTGGCTCGGGGATCCGAGCCTCCACCCGGAGCTGCCCGCGCTGGTCGCGACGGCGGCCCGGACCCTCGCCGGGCGGGTCGGCTACCTGCGCATCGACACGAACGCGATCCGGCTGGGCGCCGACCGGGCCCAGGCCCTGCTCGCGCCCTTCACCGGGCCGGCCGAGGGGGGCCCGCCCCTGCTGCTGGTCTTCACCATCGACGCCCACACCGCCCCGACCTACGCCCGGGTGAAGGGACGCGACGCCCTCGCCCAGGTCCGGGCCAACGTCCGGCGGATCCTGCGGCTGCGGCGGCGGCTCGGGGCCCGGGTCAACGTCCAGGTCCAGTTCGTCGTCCAGGAGGGCAACGCCCACGAGGCCGGCGACTTCCTGCGGTGGTGGCGCGACCTGCTCGTCTGCCAGGGGGGCGCGCCCCGGTGGCACGACGAGATCCTGTTCAAGCGGCTGAGCGTCGGCGGCGGCGGACCGGGCCAGGCCGCGGCGGACGACCGCTACGAGGCCACGATGGACCGCTTCGGCATCGTGCCTGGGCCGGATCGGGGGGTCTGGATCCACACCTGGGCCCGCCGTCCGTGGCAGGCCGACGACCGTGTGGCCGAAGCCGCCCCGGCCGCCCGGGGGCCCGGCCCGGGGCTCTGGCTCACCCCCGTGCTGCGCCACGACGGCGTGCTGGTCATGTGCTGCGCCGACCTCGGCTCGACCCTGCAGCTCGGCTCGCTCCACGAGGCCCGGTTCAGCGAGCTGTGGACGGGCCCCGCCGCCACCCGCCACCGCCTCGACCACCTCGCCGGGCGCTTCACGGGCGCCTGCGCGGCCTGCGGGGGCATCAACTGGTACGACACCACGCCCGAGATGGCCGCGGCCGCCCGGGCCCGGGGCGCGGAGCTGGGCCTCTGAAGCCGCCCGGGGGCGGCGGTCTCAGAAGGCGAAGACCGTGCCCACGGTGAACTGGGGGGTCACGCCGGAGGTGTCGCCGTCCGGGTCGACCGCCTCGAGGCTCTTGCCGGCGAGGAAGCCCACGGCGAGGTTGGCGTTGAGGCCAAAGTTGTCGGTGACGTAGTAGTCGAGGCCCGTGCGGACCCGCAGGCCCGTGCCCAGACCGCCCTCGCCCTGGACGAGGCCCGGGATCAGCAGCACGTCGCCGCCGATGTAGGGCCGCAGCCGGCCGCTGAACTTGTAGACCGCGCCGAAGTTGAAGGGGAGGATGCTGTTCCAGGTGTAGGGGGGGTAGCCCTGCTCCTGGAGCTCGATGGGCACCTCGCGGCGGGTCGAGTAGACGTCGATGCCGGCCAGCAGCTCGAGGTTCTCGGTGGGGAGAATGCCCAGCTCGCCGCCGTAGGTGATGAAGTTGAAGGACTGGAAGTAGCTGTAGCCGAAGTGGGGGGTCAGGGTCACCCGGGGGCTGACGTCGTCGCTCGAGGAGCGGCCGCCGCGGCTGCTGCTGCTGCCCCGGTCGACCCGGGCCGTGTCGTTGCTCGACCGGCGGTCGCGGCTGTTGCTGCTGCTGGGACCGTCGAGGTCGTCGTAGCGGCGGGGCTCGTCGAAGCGGTCCGGGTCTTCCTTGAGGCGGGAGGGCGAGCGGCTGCTGCTGCTGCTGTCGCGGCGGGGGGCGGCGGCGACCGCGGCGGCCCGGCGGCGCTCCTCTTCTTCTTCCTGGCGGCGGGCGGCGTCCTGGGCCTCGTCCACCGAGACCACACCGCCGCCGAAGGCGAGGTCGAAGTCTTCGAAGGACTCGTCCTCCTGCTGCTGGGCGGCCCGCTCCTCTTCCTGCTGGCGGGCGAGCAGCAGGGCGGCCCGGCGGCGCTCCTCCTCTTCGGCCTCGCGCTGGCGGCGGGCCTCGGCCTCCTGGCGCTGGCGGGCCTCGACGGCGGCGATCCGGGCGCGCTCCTCTTCTTCGGCGCGCTTGCGGGCGTCCTCTTCGGGGTCGAACTCGAAGTCGTCCAGCTCGTTGGAGCCGCCGCCGCTGTTGGTGGGGATGCGCCGCGACACGGGGGCGGCGACGACGAAGCTGTCGTCTTCGTAGGGATCCTCGAAGGCGTCGTCGTTCACCTTGCCGCTGGCGGCGGCGGCGGCGGCCTTGCGGCTCTGGCCGGTGACGAGCTCGCGCACGTGGGCGCTGATGCCGTCGGCGAGGGCCGAGGGGCTGTCTTCGAGGGCGAACTCCTTCGTGCGCACGATGGCGCTGCCCTCGGCATAGACGAGGTAGAAGTCGAGCTGGCCGCTCTTGCGGCTCACGGCGCCGGCGATGGTGGCCGAGCTGCCCGCGCCCGAGGCCACCTTGCCGAGGCAGCCCCCGCTGCCGAGACAGCTCGCGCCGAAGCCGGCGGGCTTGCTCGTGAGGTACTTGGAGCCCTCGAACTCCGACATGAAGTCGAGCTCGCTGGCGATGAGCGAGGTCAGGTTGTGGGTCTGCTTGGCGTCGACACCGCTGGCGATGAGCGGGGGCACGGCGACCGAGCCGGCCAGGGCGACGCTGGGCAGGAAGCCCGCCGCGAGCAGGAGGGCGGCGGGCCAGGACCGGCGGGGGGGGCAAGGGGGCATGTCGGCCTCGGCGGGATTCTTGGACCGGCGCCCGGCGGTTGCTCCGCGGGGGCGCGATCGGCAACGGTGCCCGGGCCTCGCGCATTCCGGGTCTCGGCGGCCCCTCCGACAGGGCGGCGGTGGGCCAGAAGCAGCCGGGGACGGCGCGGCACGAAGATCGTCAACCGGCGTTGCTTAGCACAATCGAGAAGGCCCGCGCAGCCTCGGCACCGGGGGATGTCACCGGCGGGGAACCGGCGGCCGGGGCTGGGCGCCTGTCGGGACGGCAGCGGGAGGGGTATGGGACCGACCCTTCAGGCTCTCCCGCGCCCCGTCCGGAGGCTCCGCTGCGATCGCCCGCGCCCGGTCCCCTGCCCGCGTCCGGTTCGGCCCCCGCTGCCGACGGCGGCGCGGCGCGTGGGTGGCTGTCGGTCGGGCTGCTCTTCGGCCTCACCGACGCCGCCGCGGCCGAGCGGCTGCTGGGGGCCACCCCGGCGCCCGGGCGCCTCGCGGCCCTGATCGCTGTCGGCGCGGCGACGGGGGTGGTGGTGGCGGGGCTGGGCTGGCTGGTGGCGCGGCTGCTGCGGCGCCCGGCCACCCCCTGGGCGGGCTTCGTGGCCGGCGCGGGGGCCCTCCTGGCGGCCGACCTGGGCCTGGTCCGCTTCGCGGCCCTCGGTCCGGTGGGCGGGCTGCTGGGCCTCGCGGTGGGCGGGGCGGTCGCTGCGGCCGGGCTGCGCCTGGGGGGGCGGCCCGCGCGCACCCGGCTGATCTTCGGCCTGCTGCTCGTGGCCCTGCTCGCCATCCGCTCCTCGCCCCGGAAGCGGGCGCCGGTGACCGCGGTCCCGGGCGCGGCGGGGCCCTCGGTGGTCGTGGTCACCGTCGACGGGCTGCGCGGGGGGCTGCCCCTGGATCAGGTGCCGCCGCCGATGCCCGTGCTCGAGCGCCTCTTCGACGAGGGCATCCGCTACACCCGGGCCTTCACCCCCTGGGCCAGCTGGCAGGGGGGCCACCGGGCCGTGCTGGCGGGCGTCGTGCCCTGGACCGACACCCCCGAGGGCCTCGATCTGGCGGCCACCATGGGGGCCCTGGGCTGGCGCAGCGCGGCCCTCCCAGCGACGGCAGACCTCGCGGAGGATGCCGTCATCATGGGGGGCTTCGCCGAGGTCTTGCGTCCGGGGCTGCCGATCTCGGGCCTGGAGCACACCCTGGCCGGCGCGGCGATCGCTGGCGCGCTGGCGGGCCGTGACCCCGGGCCCCGCTCCGCCGCGGCCGGGGTGCGGCGGGCCCTGCGCTGGCTGGAGGCGACGCCCGGGCCGGCGCTGGTCTGGCTCCACCTCGCCGAGCCGCGGCCGCCCTTCCAGCCCCCGCCGCCCTGGGACGAGGCCTGGTACGAGGGCGACCGCTATGCCCCCGGCGACGGCACCCTCGCCGCGGCCCGGGCCCGGGGCGAGATCCCGCCGGAGCACGCCGACATCCACGATCCGGCCTGGTTCACGGCGGCCTGGACCGGCGAGCTGGCGGCCGTCGACGCGGCCCTGGGCACCCTGGTCGAGGGCCTCGCGGCGATGCCCGCGCCGCCGCTGCTCGTCGTGGTCGGCTCGGCGGGCATGCCGCTCGGGGCCGAGGGCCGCTGGCTGGATCCGAGCGGCCTCACGGCGCCCCCGGCCAGCGAGGTGGCGCTGGTGCTCTGGTGGCCGGGCCACCTGCCAGCCGGGGCGCGGCTGGGGGCGCCGGTGAGCCTCGTCGACATCGGGCCCACGGTCTGTGCCCTGGCGGCGGGCACCGACGGCGCCTGCCCGCCCGCGGGCCGCATGCTCCCCCGGGCCGTCGCGGGGGCGGGGCTGCGGGCGGCCGCCAGCACCCAGGGGGACGACGGGGTCGGGGCCCGGCACGAGCCCCTGCGCTCGGAGCGCATCTCGGCCACGGGGGCCCGAGAGGTCTGGACGGGCGGGGCCTGGGTGGCGGCGCCCGACGAGGCGGGGCCCTGAGCCGGGGCGCCGGCCTCAGTCGTGGAAGGGCTTCATGTGGCCCTCGTCGGCCCAGGCCAGCAGCTCGGCGTCGCCCGAGGAGTCGCCATAGGCGGCGACCCGGTCCGGCCGCTGGGGGATGAGGGCCTCGACCCGGCGCACCTTCTCGGCCCCCCGGCAGTTGGCCCCGGCGATGCCGGCGAAGCGCTCGCCCTCCCAGCGGGTGGCCGTGCAGAGCAGCTCGACGCCCATGACCCGCGCCCAGGGCGCCAGCCAGAGGTCGAGCGAGGCCGACACCAGCACCACCCGGTCGCCCTGGGCCTGGTGGCTGGTGAGGGCGTCCCGGCCCCGGGGCCGGAGCAGCCGGGGCATGGACTCCCGACAGAAGCGCCGGGCCGCGGCCTCGAGGGCGGCCTTGTCGTGGCCGGCGAAGGCGAGCCGCAGCATCCGCGCCTTGGTGGCGCCCCGGTCGGCGAGGCCGAGCTTCATCGCGACCAGCCAGGGCAGGCTGCGCACGAGCGCCCAGCCGAGGCCCCAGGGGCCCACCACGCTGCGCGCGAAGGCGAACATGGTGTCTTCGGTGGTGAGGGTGCCGTCCACGTCGAAGAGGGCGAGGCCGGTGGTGGCGGGCGGGTCGGTGGGGTGCATGCCCCCCCATCACTTGTCCGCGGCCGGTGCGCACCCCCCGGGGGACGCGGGGGCTACCAGGCGGCGTCGGCGGGCCGGGGGAACTGGGCGCGCCAGCTGCCGTCCTGGGCCCGGGCGAGGATCTCGGTGGACGGGCCGCTGCGCCAGCCTGCGAGGCCGCTGGTGCCCACGTCGGGGTGGACCTCGGCCTGGTCGAGCCGGGCGAGGTAGCCGCCCTGGCGCCAGGCATCGATGCCGTAGGGGCCCGTGAGGGAGGTGCCCGCGGCCCCGGCGACGTCGGTGGTGCGGGTCACCGTGGCCGAGGGGGTGGCGGCGCCGTGCACCCACCACTCCCGGTGGACCAGCCGGCCGCTGCCGCGCTCGAGCCAGGCGTCGCCGCCGGCGTGGGTCACCATGATGAGGCGGGTGGCGCCCGGGGCGATGGTGCCCACCCCCCAGCTCGTGGTGTGGACCAGGCTGTCGTCGGCCTCGACGGCCTTCTCGCGGAGCCGGAAGCTGCCGGCAGTGCCCGAGGGGGTGGGGAACATCACGATGCGGGGGCTGCGGCGGTGCCACTCCTCGGAGGGGCCCGTGGGCATGGGCCGCTTGCCCGCCGGGGGGCCCGCCTCGAGGCCGGCCATGGCGCTGTCGATGAGCCGCCGGAGCACCTGGTTGAAGCGGTTGTCGCGGGGGTTGGCCACCGGCAGCCCGGTCATGTCTGGGTCGATGATGCGGCCGTCCCGGTGGAGCTGGTGGGTCCAGCCGACGGTGGCCATGCGCGCCGCGAGGGTGTGGAGAACGATGTCGAGCTGCTCGTCCTCGCGCTTCATGCCCCGGCCGGCCACGGCGGCCTGCTCGAAGCTGCAGTGGATCTTCTGGAGCGAGCGGGGCCGGAGGGGGGCGGGGTCGGCCGTGCAGGAGACAATGGCCCGCAGCTGGACGGCAGCGAGGCGGGCATCGGCGTTCTCGGGGCCCCGGGCCCAGAGCATCTGGGGCAGCTCGTGGGTGTGCTCGAGGTACCAGCGGTGGTGCTCGCCGGGTTCCCAGCGGGCGTCGGCGGCCGCGGCGGCACCCGGGACGGAGAGGGCGAGCAGGGCGGCCAGGGCCGGGAGGGCGGCGGAGCGCGGGCGGCCGGCGGGATCTGGGGGGGCGGCGGGGCGCATGCTTCCTCCGGGTGGGTCGAGGGCACTGTAGCCCAGGGCACTCCCGGCGCCCTGTGCATTGGCCGGGCCACTTGCCGGGGGGCGCCACCGGAGTCGGTCAAGTCTGGCGGGCGGTGGCCGATAGAGGGGGGGGGAGGCCTGCGTCGGCCGGCCCCGGGAGGTCAGCATGGTGGTCGTGGCACGGTCGGCGGGGAAGCAGGGGACGGCGGCGCGGGAGCCGGGCACGGCGGGCGCCGCTCCCGCTGCCGAGCAGCTGCGGCAAGAGCTGGCCTCCAGCGCGGATCCCCGCCGGGCCTGGCGGCGCATGGTGGTGGGCCCCGGGGTGGACTGCACCCTGGTGCTGCGGGCGGAGAGCCTCGGCGGACCGGTCCGCTGCACCCTGCTCGACGTGGGGCTCGGGGGTCTCGGCGCGGCCCTGCCTCCGGGCGCCCCGGCCCTGGTGGCGGGAGAAGCGGTCGGGGTGCAGCTCGTCGTGCGCGGGCTGGCCATGGAGCTCTGGGGCGGCCTCGCCTGGCAGGGCCCGGCCCCGGCCACCCCCGCCGCTGGCCGTCGGGTGGGCCTCCACTTCCGCCGGGATGCGCTCTACCAGTCCGCCTACGTGCCGCTTGCCATGTTCCTGCGCGACCTCGGCCGCCAGCCGCTGGGCACGGCGGCCCGCGATCGGCGCCCGGCCTGACGGCAATCGCGCCCCGGTGCGGCCACTGGGCTGCAGATCCGGAGAGGGCGATCCGTTGGGAGGGGTGAGCCGCTGGCTCTGGAGCGATTCATGTCACCAGTACACACCCTCCCGCCGCTCACCTCGGGCCAGCGCCTCGGCCCCTGGACCTTGCGCCGGCCGCTCGGCGAGGGGGCCTTCGGGGTGACGTGGATGGTGGCGGATGTGCGTGGCGGCACGGCGGCCCTCAAGGTGCTGGGCGCGCCCGCCGCCAGCGAGCTCACGGTGCTCAGCACCCTCGTCCACCCCGCCGTGCCGCGGCTGCTGGACCACGGCGAGACGGGAGACGGGGCCCACTACCTCGTGATGGAGCTCGCACCGGGGCGTCCCCTGGAGGCGCTGCTGGCCGACGGCGCCCTGCCGCCCGACGCCGTGGCCCGGCTCGGCGCGACCCTGCTCGACGCCCTGGCCACGGTGCACCAGGCCGGCGTGGCCCACGGCGACATCAAGCCCGAGAACCTGCTGGTCGCCCTCGACGCGCCGGTGCCCCTCCAGCTCATCGACTTTGGCCTCGCCAACGGCCAGGGCGGCACGGCGGCCTGGGCGGCGCCCGAGCAGCTCGCCGGGGGCGGCGCCGCGCCCGCAGCGGACGTCTACGCGGCGGGCCTCGTGCTCTGGGCCGCCCTCGAGGGGGGGCTGCCCCACGCGGAGCTGCCCGCCGAAGAGGCCCTCGCCCGGCGCTGTCGTGCCGTGCCGGCCACCACCCGGGGCCCCGCCTGGCTCCGGGCGCTGGTGGCCCAGATGCTCGATCCCGACCCCGCTGCCCGGCCCGACGCGGCCCGTGTCGCCGACACCTTCGCGGCCCACGGCCTCGCCCTGCCCGCGGTGGGCGCCGGCCTCATCGCCCGCCGGGCCCGGGTCGCCCACGTGGCGCGCCCCCGGGTCGCCCGGGCCACCCGCCGCTGGCGGGACCGGGGCGGGCGCCTCGGCC
>CAXQUZ010000251.1:0-20187 GCA_964226865.1 Myxococcota bacterium
GCCGCCGTGCGTCCGGGGGCGCCCCCCCAGCTCTTCGACCACACGACCGCGCCGGTCCTCGACGGGGACGTCGTGCTGGGCGCGGTGATGGTGCTGCGCGACGTGACCGCCCACCGCATGCTCGAGCGACGGGTGGCCCTCTCCGAGCGCCTGGCCACCCTCGGCTCGCTGGCGGCCGGGGTCGCCCACGAGCTCAACAACCCGCTGAGCGTGGTGGTGGGCGAGGCGGAGCTGCTGGCCGAGGCCCTCGCAGAGGACCGGGCGGCGGCGGGGCTGCAGTCCGGGGTGGGCTCCGTGCTGCGGGCGGCCGACCAGATCGCGCGCATCGTCGAAGACCTGCGCCTCTACGCCGCCCACGAGGCCCCCCGGGCCGCCTCGGCCCCCCTCGGGCGGGTGGTGGCCTGGGCCCTGCGCCTGGCGCGGGCCGAGCTGCGCGGCCGGGGCATCCGGGTCGAGGTCGACGTCCCCGACGGGCTGCGGGTGGGCATGGACGAGCAGCGCCTCTGCCAGGTGCTCTCGAACCTCCTCACCAACGCCGCCCAGGCCCTGGACGGGGCCCAGACCCCCGACGGCCGGGTGGTGGTGGTCGCCACCGAAGACCACCGGGGCTTCGTCCAGATCGACGTGCGCGACAACGGGCCCGGCATGAGCGCCGCCGTGCTGGCCCAGGCCCTCGACCCCTTCTTCACGACCAAGGCCGGCGCCGGGAGCGGCGGCGGGCTGGGGCTGGGGCTGGCCATCAGCGAGGGCCTGGTGGCCGAGTGCGGGGGCTCGCTGACGGTGCAGAGCGAGGTGGGGATCGGCACGACGGTGCGGCTGCGGCTCCAGCCGGACGAGGGGCCGTCCCTGGCGGCCGGGGGGGACGGGGCCGCGCCGCTGGGGGGCGCCCGGCTGCGGGTGCTGGTGGTCGACGACGACCCCGCCGTGGGCGCGACCCTGCGCCGCATGCTGGCCGGCCACCGCGTCGAGCAGGCCGCCGACGGCCGGGCCGCCCTCGACTGGCTGGCCCGGGCCCCCTTCGACCTGCTCATCGTGGACCTGGTGATGCCGGGGATGGGTGGTGATGCCCTCTACGAGGCCATTGTCGAGCTCTATCCGGCCCTGGCCTCGCGGGTGCTGCTCTGCACGGCCGGCCCCACCACCGTCGCCGGCGCCGACTTCGTGGCGCGCTTTCCGAACCCCGTGCTGGCCAAGCCCGTGCACCTCTCGGCCCTGCGCGCCGCGCTCCGTGCGCTCGGGCCCGCGCTGGCGGTGGGGGGGGCCGGGGGCGCGGCCGGCACGGGACGCTGAGCCCGGCCCGGGCGGGCCCGCTGGGGGCGGCGGCCGCGGGGGCTACAGTGGGCCGAGACCCCAGCGGGCCCCCGGCGCTGCTGGTTCGCTCCGGAGCATGCATGGATCCCGATCTCAGCCGGCGGCTCAGCCGCTTCTACCGGCGCTGGCACCGGCTCGAGGCCACCCTCGGCCCCAAGGGCGGGCTGGTCATCGACTTCGCGATGGATCCCTCGCCCGATCCCGAGGCCGACGCGCCCCCGCCCGCCTCGCGCCTCGCCGTGCTCCGCGAGCTCGACGCCCTCCAGGACGAGGTGGCCGGGGCCGCCGGCATCTCCAACCCGGCCTGGCTGCGCACCCGCCTCGCCGGCTCGGCGGCCTACCTGCGCGGGCTGCTGGGCGAGCGCCGTCCCTTCGACGACTACCTCGCCGCCACCATGGGCATCCGCCCCCGGCGCATCGCCGAGGACGACCTGCGCGCCCGGGCCGTGGCCCTCGCCGCCGACTTCGCCGCCCGGGGCATCGCCTGGGGGCCCGAGGGGCGCCAGGCCTTCCGCGACCGCTTCGTGGCCACCGATGTCGAGGCCATCTGCACCGCGCTGCAGCAGACCGCCGCCCTGCTCGTCGAGCGGCTGCGGGCGCTGCTCGGCGACGTGCCGGCCCCGGCCTACACCATCGCCCTGGCCCACGAAGACGCCTACTGGTCGAACTGGATCGACGGCAGCGTGGCCGAGGGGGTGACCCTCAAGGTCAACACCCACCCCCGCATCGAGTACCGCACCACCTCGGCGCTGTCGCTGGCATCCCACGAGATTGCTGGCCACGCCGTGCATGTCGGCTGTCTGCGCGAGAGCGCGGCCGCCGGTCGGCTGCCCCCGGTGGCCCTGAGCCTGCCCGTGCACGCCGCCGACGCCTTCCAGATGGAGGGCCTCGCCCAGGCCATTCTCCATGTCTTCGACGCCGAGGGGCTGCTGCCAGACGGCCCCCTCAGCGCCGACCACCAGCTGCTCGAGCGCTACCGCGGCCTCTCGGGCGACGCGATGGGCAACGCCCAGATCTCGCTCGAGGCCGGCGCGCCCCTCGACGCGGTCTGGGCCGAGGCCCGCCGGTGGTGCCCCCTCACCGCCGAGCTGTCGGTGGCCCGGGGCCTGCGCGACCGGGGCACGAGCCCCCTCTTTCGCAGCTACATCCATGTCTATGCGCCGAGCCGGCGGCTGTTCCTGCAGGCGGTGGCCCTGCCGTCCGCCGCGCGGTGGCGCTTCTTCTCGCTGGCCTACCGCGAGCTGTGGACCCCAGGCCAGCTCGCCGCCCTCGTCGCCGGCGGCGACCCCGACACCGTGCGCCAGTCCGACCCGCCCCCGCCCGCGGTCTGAGCGCTCGCGGTCGAGAGCGGCGCCCCCTCAAGAGGCGAGGGGGGCGACCTCTTCGCCGCGGCCGGTCCACAGCCGCCCGGTCCACATCCAGCCGTACATGCGGAAGTCACCGGCCAGGGACCACATCGGGTAGGTGAAGGTGGCGGGGCGGTTCTTCTCGATGATGAAGTGGCCGACCCAGGCGCCGGCGTAGGCGAAGACCACGCCGATGAGCACGGCGGGGTTCGCGACGCCACACATCGCGATGATGGCGAGCAGCACGGGGGCGGCCGAGCGCTTGGCCTCCATGCCGTTGGTGGCCACGATGAGCACGGCCGACAGGGCGATGGCGGCGCCGAGGCGCAGGGGGGTGGCCGCGAGGCAGGAGAGCAGGGTCAGCAGGAAGCCCGAGGTGCCCACGAAGTGGAGCCAGCGGCACCGGGGATCGCGGTGTTCCGAGACGTAGTAGGGCCAGAAGTCGGCGAAGCTCTGGATGCGGGCGGGGGTCTCGGGGCTGGCGGACATGGGGCCTCTCGGGGCAGGGGTCGCGGGCCCTCGTCTCGGGCCGGGCCCGGGGGCCGCGCGGCGATGCCGAGGGTGGCCCCAGCATAGCGACAGGGGTGCACGGGGGGGACGGCCCTGACGCTGCTGTGACGCCCGGTCGCTAGGCGGGGGTCTCTTCCCGGAGTCCGCCATGTCTTGTGCCCGCGCCCTCGGCCCCCTGGCCGTCCTGCTGCTGTCCTCCTGCACCTTCGAGCTGAAGCCCGACAAGGTGGTCATCGAGACCCGCGAGGTGATCGTGGCCGGGGGCGGCGACACGGGCGCGGCGCCCGACGGCGACGCGGACGAGACCCCCGACGGGGACGACACCGGGGACGCCGGCGGCGCTGACGGCGGCGAGGGCGAGGACCCGAGCGGCGAGGGCGAGGACACGGGGAGCGGGGACGAGGGCGACGAGGGGGACGAGGAGCCCGTGGCCGTGGCCGTCTCGGGCCGCTTTGCCCTGCGCTTCACCGAGCCCACCTACGGGGCCCAGAACCACTGCACGGGCGCCTACGCCGCCGTCGTGACGCCGGGCGAGGCCTTCGTGGTCGAGCTCGACTGCGACGTGGACGCGTCGCTGACCCTCGCGGGCTTCGACTACGTCGAGGAGGCGCGCAGCGTCAAGACCTCGCTGCTCGCGAGCCCGAGCGAGACCGGCTGGACCGCCTGGTTCTCGGGCGGCGACCAGGGCATCGTCACCCGCATGGCGCTGCCCCCCTGCCAAGATCTCGAGGTCCCGCTCACGCTGTCGGGCAGCAGCCTCGTCGGCGAGCTGACCACCGACCACGCGACCACCGCCGAGGTCGACGTGCCCTTCTACGGGCGCACCCCGCTCGAGCTCAGCGGGCTGTGCGAGGTCACGCTGACCGAGGAGTGAGGGCGCCCGGAGCGTGATACGTGCCGGGGACATCCCCGGTCTGCAATGCCCCAAGACGTTCTGATTGTCAGTGTTCTCGGTCCGCTTCGTGCGACGTGGCAGGGGCGCGAGATCACGCCCGCCGGGCCCCGCTCCCAGGCGGTGCTGGCCGTGCTCGCCCTGGCCGGGCGGCCGCTGCCCCGGGCCCTGCTGGCCGAGCGGGTGTGGGGCCCGGGCCGGCTGCGCAACCTGCGCCAGGAGCTCTACAAGCTGCGCCAGCTGCCGGGGGCCGCCGACTGGCTGGTGGTGGACGGCGCCGGGGTGGGGCTGCGGGCCCAGGTCGACCGGGACGACGCCCGGGCCCTCGCGGCCTGGGCGCCGGGGGTGGTGCTGCTCGAGGGGCTGCCGCTGCTGGGCTCGCCGGCCCTCGAAGACTGGCTGGACGGCGCCCGGGCGGCGGCCGAGCAGGCCCGGGAGGCGCGCCGGGCCGCGCTCGAAGACGAGCTGGTGGCGGCGCTGGCCGTGGCGGCCCCCGCGCCCCTCGGGGCCGGGCTGCTCGCGGCGCTGGTCGGGCTGCCCGCGGCGGTGGTGCGCGGGGCCCTCGAGGGGGTGCCCCGGGTGGGCGGGGCCCTGGCGCCGCGCCATGTGCGCCCGGCCCTGGCGGCGCTGTCGGCCGAGGAGCGGGCGCGGATCGCCCTCGCGCTGCTCGCGGCGGGGGGCCCCGAGCTGGATGCCGGGCTGCGGGCGCGGCTGCTCGACGCCCCGGCGCCTGCCCCCGCCGCGCCGCTGGGCGGGGCCCCGGTGCCGGCCCCGGGCTGGCGGGCCCTCGTGGCCGCCCTCGAGGGCGACGCCGAGGCCCAGTGCCGCCACTACCAGCAGTGGATGGACGACCGCCAGCAGGCCGGCGACGAGGCGGGCCGCGCCGCCGCCGAGGCCGCCCTCCACGCCCACGCCCTGCGCTCCCAGGCGCCCCCGCTGCTGCTCGAGAGCGCGCGGCTGCGCTTCCTGGGCGGCCTGCGCGCCCACGAGCTCGAGGCCGCCGAGGCCGCCGCCGACGAGCTCTTCCGCCTCGCCGAGCGCCACGGCGACCCGGACGCCCGGGGCCGCGCCCGGCTGTGCCTGGGCGAGCTCCACCGCCGCCGGGGCGACGCCACCGAGGCGGCCCGCTGGTTCACGGCCGCCCGCCTCGTCCCGGGCACCACCGGCCGCACGGCCGTGGTCGCGCTCAACGGCGCCGGGGCCGTGGCGGCGATGCAGGGACGCCTCGACGAGGCCCTCCAGCTCCACGAAGAGGCCCTGGCCCGCGCCCGCGAGGCCGGGCTCCGGGCCGAGGTGCCCCGGCTGCTCAACAGCGTGGGCTCCGACGCCGAGCGCCTCGGCCGCGACCGGCGGGCGGCCCAGGCCTTCCGCGAGGCGGCGGCCCTGGCCCTGCTGGCCGGCCAGCGCACGACCTGGGTGATGGCCCTGCGCAACGCGGCGCTCGCGGGCATCCGGGGCGGCCGCCTCGGTGACGCCCGCCAAGACCTCCGGGCCCTCCAAGAGCCCGCGGGGGGCCTCGCCCCGCGGGATGCCCTGCTGATCGACGAGATCGAGGCCGACCTCGCCCGGGCCCTGGGCCAGCTCGACCGGGCGGCGGCGGTGCTCCTGCGGCTCGAAGAGCGGGCCATCGCCCAAGAGGACGGGGCCCGGGTGCGGCTGGCCCGCCTCAACCGGGCCGCCCTCCAGCTCCAGCGGGGCGAGGCCGCGGCCCTGCCGGGCTGGCAGGCGGGGGTGGCGGCGCTGCTGGCCGACGGCGACTACGGCCTGGCTGCCGAGTGCATCGCCGACGTGCTGGCCTGGGCTGCCGTGCCGGCGGCCGTGCGGCGGGCCCGCCAGCTCCGGCCCACCGACGCGCCCCAGAACGCCCGCCACGCGCTGGTCTGGGAGCTCTCGGGGCTGCGGCTGGATCCAGAGGCCCCCTGGACGGCCCTGGCGGCCCAGCTCGCGACCCTGCCCCCGACCTCTGAGAGCGCCCGGGGCTGGGCCCTGCTGGTCGAGCGGGGGGCGCCCGGCGCGGCGGCGGGGCTCCAAGACTGCCTGCTGGCCCTGGGGGTGGGGCTCACGGCCGACCACCAGGCGGCCCTCGAGCGCCACCACCGGCGTCCGGTCGGCTTCGGGGGCCCGCCGCGCCCCGCCGGCGAGGCGTGACGCTGCGCTGACGGCCCGGGGCTAGTCCGCCCGTGCCCGCTGGATGGGCCCCCACCCGGAGCTGTCATGCGCCCTGTCGTCTGTGTCCCCCTCGTCTCTCTCGCCTTGTGTGCCGCTGTCGGCTGTGAGCCCCTGGGCGGCGACACCAAAGACAGCGGCGGCGCCCTGCTCGCCGGGGACGACCTCGAGAGCGGCTGTGTGCCCGTCGACGACACCCCCCGCAGCTGGACCGAGACCCTCTCCTTCGCGAGCCCCGAGGACGCCGAGCAGCGCAGCGCCTTCACCTCTGACATGGCCCGTGGTCACGGCATCTTGCGTGCCGAGGTCTCGTGGTCCGCCTACCACGGCGGCCCCCAGGTGGGCTTCACCAACGCCCAGGAGGAGTGGGTCTCGGCCCACGTCTACCCTGAAGACACCCCGAGCCTCGTCGCCGAGACCACCGTGGGCGCGGGCGGTCGCGTCGAGCTGCTCGCGACCCAGTTCGGCACGGGACTCGACGAGGAGTACCCCATCACCCTCGACGTGGCCTACCAGTGGACCCCGGTGGACGACTGCTGGGAAGACAACAGCACGGTCGCCACCCTCGTCGACCTGCCGCGCGACACCCCCGTCGAGGCCATGCTCGTGGGCTCCTACGCCAGCCCCGACGACGCCGGCTTCACCCACCTCAGCCAGGACGACCACTACCGGGTGCGGGTGCCCGAGGGCGCGACCACCCTCGAGGTCGACGTGTCCTTCCCCGTCCAGGACGGCTCGCTCGCCATCTCGGCCTTCCGGGTGGGCGAAGACAGCTACCATCGACGGGGCGAGACCTACGCGGGCGGCTCCTATGCCGCGACGACGACCCTCTCGATCGACGCCGAGCCCGGCGACTGGATCGTCTTCGTCCAGCAGTGGGAGGGCCCCACCTTCCTGGCCTGGGCCACCCGGACCGACGACGGCCCGGTGCGCCCCGACCTCTGGGACCAGCCCTACACGCTCACGGTCACCACTCGCTGAGCGGGCACTGGGGCCGCGCGGGGCCCGGGCAAGAACGACGACGGGCCCCGCGGGGGGCCCGTCCACCGGCGGGGCCGGCGTCTCAGCACTCGATGCCGGGAATGCTGCAGGGGTCGACGCTGCCGTCGTCGCCGCCGCCGTCGTCACCGCCCGGATCCTCGCTGTCGGGATCGGTGTCGTCCGAGTCGTCCTCGTTGTCGACGTAGCCATCGGGGGTGCTGCACACGAGGGTGTCGGTGCCCGGGTTGCCGAAGCCATCGCCGTCGGCGTCTTCCCAGACCTGGTAGGGGTCGATGTCGCCGTGGTTCAGCACGTGGCGGTCGAGGGCGTTCACCGAGATCTCGATCATGACGACCGGGTTCTTCGCGCTCGAGGTGTTGTGGCAGATGGTGATCTTCTCGTTGGCCTGCACATCGCTCATGCCGAGGAAGAGGAGTGGGCTCAGGAGCAAGAGGGCGCGGGTCATCGGGCCTCCACGGGGTGGCTTGGGTCGGACGTCGAACGCAGTCGCTGCAGGGACCAGGGTAGCCGCATCCGATCGAAAGGACGGGGGATTTTTCTGACATGCGCGACACGCCTGGCGCGCCCGCCCGTGCGGGGTCCGGCATTGCACCGTCCCCTCCAGCGCTCTCGGCCCCCCACCGGCCCCCTGGGCGCACGGGATCGACCCCTCCGAGATGCGACAGAGCAGACACTCCCGGCCGGGCCAGGGGGGGCGGCGCGGCGGTGGAGGGGCGGCGATCCCGCGGGAGCAGGGGCCGGCCCTTGTGACAGTGCCGACAGCGGCCGGGGCTCAGCCGCCGCAGGGCCGGTGGGCGCTGGCGGCGAGGCGGCGCTGGATCCGGGCGGGGATGCCCAGGCCCCGCACGAAGATGTCGAGGGTCTCGCGCTCGAGCTGGCCGTCGGCGGCGAGGTCCATCTCGAGCACGAGGCTGCGCACCCGGACCATGGGGCCGACCCGCTTGGGCAGATCCATCGTGAGCTTGATGTGGGTCAGGGTCTGGTCGGGGGCGAAGTCGGCGACGAGCTGGTTGCGGGTGACGGTGCCGTCGCGGTGGCCCTTCTCGCGGTAGACCCGCCGCAGCCGCACGGCGCCGCCGGGCTGGGGCTCGAGCCACTCGGTGTGGACCCGGCGCAGCAGCTCGTCGACCATGGCGTCGGCGTTGCTGGCGTCGGCGTGGCTGCCGTCGGCCTTGGGGCTGCGGCCCATCAGCGGGAGCACGAAGGGGCTGCCGTCGTCGTCGGTGAGCACGAGCTCTTCGTTGCCGAGGTCTTCGACGAGGGTCTCGAGCGGGGTCCAGCTGTCGTGGTCGAGGCGGGCCCGGAGCTGGACGTGGGTGGTGGTGCTGTGGCGCTGGCCCACGCTGGTGGTCTGGTGGACGTCGAGCAGCATCTCGGCGCAGGAGCTGGCCCCGCCCATGGCCGCGTCCACCCGCTCGCCGAAGGGGGTGGGGTCTTCGTCGGTGGCGGCCCGGGCGGGGGCGAGGGCCAGCAGGGCGGCCAGGACGGGGGGCAGGGGCACAGGAGACTCCGGGCTGGGGCGCCCCTACGCACCCGGGGGGGGGTGCCATTCATGCCGGCGCGGATCAGGACGGTGGGCAGGCGGCCGGCGGGCCCGGGTGGGCGGCGAGGGCGGCGGCGACGGGCCAGGCGGCGACGGCCCCCCGCTGGATGGGCGGGGGCCCAAGCAGGGCGTCGAGGGCCTGGCGGCTCAGGTCGCCCCGGGGCAGCCGCTCGTCCACGACGATGGCCGCGATGCCGAGCGCGTCGAGGCGGGCCAGCTCGGTGTGGAGACAGCCGGGGGCGATCTGGCCGCGTCCGCCCTGGCGCAGCAGGCGCTGGGGGCTGCGCACGATGCCCGCCGCGAGCCAGCCGGTGGTGGCGAGGCCGTCCGAGGGCTGGCCCTGGTTGGCCGTGACCGGGCGGCCGAGGGCCTGGCCCCAGAGCAGCCAGGGGGCGTCGGGCGCACAGGCCACCCCGGCCGCGGGGGTGGTCGCGGGCAGGGTGAAGAGCGGGCCCGGCGGCAGCGCGGCGACCACGGCCGCCAGCTCGGCGGGGGGCGCCGGGGCGAACCAGGCCGAGCCCCGGTCGGGGCCCCGGGGCGGCGGGAAGCGGGCGTGGTCGGTGAGGATGCCGACGATGAGCAGGGGGCCGAGCCAGCGCAGGTGGCGGCCCAGGGCCTCGGCGCCGACGGCGGCACAGACCCCGAGGGGCAGGGCGAGGGCCCAGGCGGCCCGGGGCCAGCCCGAGACCGCGCCCAGGGGGGGCACCAGCGCCGTGAGCCCGGCCACGGGACCGGCGAGGGGGCGCCCGAGCAGGGTGGGGGCGGGCCCCAGGCCCAGGAGCACGAGGCCGAGGGCCACCGCGGCCCAGGGGGCGAGGCGCCGGGGCGCCCGGACCAGCCCGAAGAGGGCCAGGGGGAGCGCGAGCATGCCGAGGTAGAGGGTGTGCTCGAGGTCGCGCATCGGCGGCCCCAGCCCCACCAGGGCGGCGAGCTCGGCGCTGTTGACCAGCTCGCGCGGCTGGCCCGAGAGCATGGCCGGGGCGTGGGGGGGCGGCCAGGCCCAGAGGGCGGCCAGGGCCACGGCGGCACCGGCGAGGCCCGGGAGCAGCACGGGGGCCAGGCGCCGGAGCCGGTCGGCGGGGGGCTGGCCGCGGGTCCAGGTGGCGGCGAAGACGGCGACCACCGGGGCCGTGAAGAGGCTGAGGGTGGGGCCGCTGAGGGCGGTGAGGCCCGCCACCAGCCCCGCGAGGGCGGCGGCGGTCCGGGCCCCGTCCGGGCGGGGGGCGTGGCAGCGATCCCACAGCCCCGCGAGCAGCAGCGGCAGCCCCGCGGCGGGCAGGTACTCGGTGCGCCCCTGCTCGGGGTGGTGCACCATCGCGGCGCTCCCGGCCACACAGGCCACCAGCAGTCCGAGCGCCCAGCCCCGCAGCCCCAGCCGCCGGCCCAGGGCCATGCTGCCGAGCCCCGCTGTGAGCAGGGCCCCGAGGTGGACGAGGTTCCAGGCGACCACGGCCCCGGTGGCGCTGTCGTCGCCGAAGAGGGCCATCACCGGGGCAAAGACGAGCAGGTGCACCGGGTCGATGAGGTGGTGGCGGAAGTGGCCGGGCAGCCCCACGGCGGCGTCGCGGACGAGGGGGCCGTGGGTCCACAGGCCGTCCCGGGCGACCCAGAGGCCCCAGAGGTGGGCGGGCCCCTCGCTGCAGGCCCGGCCGAGGGCCCGCACGGTCGGGGCCGGCAGCACCGGCGCCATCACGAGCAGCGCCACCGTCAGCAGGGTGGCGCCGGCGGGCAGCCCGCTGGGGGAGCCGCCGGGGCTCACTGGGGCCGCACCCGCCACAGGGTCGCGGCCCCGTCGTCCACCACCAGCTCGAGGCCCCCGTCCGCGGCGGCGATGGTGGCGAGGGCCGGGTCGGTGAGCACGACCCAGCGGGCCCCCCAGCCGGCCGTCACCGCCCCCGAGATGTCGGGCACCTGACCCTTGAGAATGGCGTCCATCAGCTTGTAGCGGGCGGGATCAGCGGCTGCGAGGAAGGTGGGGTCCAGCCCCACGGTGAAGGTGCAGTCCGGGGCGTGGAAGAAGAGCTCCGAGAAGTCGGTCCAGTCGGGGTGGAAGACCGGGCCCGGATCGGCGGCGAGCACGGCCCCCACCCGGGCGAGGCGGGCGGGCGGCGGCACCGTGTCGTGGACGTGCTGGACGGCCTGGACGCCGTTCCAGACGGCCACCACCGGCGCCCAGAGCAGCAGGGCCGGGGGCAGCCGGGCGTCCCGGAAGAGCAGGGCCGCAGCCAGGATCGAGAAAGGCACGGCCATCTCGATCCACTTCTGGCTCCAGAGGGCCGCGGCACACCAGCCGGCGGCGAGCAGCAGGGCGCTGAGGGTGTCGCGGCGGGCCTTGGTGCCCCGGAGCAGGGCGCCGCCGAGCGCGATCAGGCCGACCGCAGCGGCGGGCGCGACGTGCTGCAGCAGCAGCCGCGAGTTGATGGGGAACCACTCGGCGCCCACCTCGAGGGCCCGCTGGTTGCCCACCTTCTCGACCGCGTGCAGCCAGAAGTAGGCGACCGAGCGCGGGAGGTAGGGGGTGAGCACGAGGCCCGCGCCCACGGCGAGAGCGGCGACGGCCACGGGCCCCCAGCGGCGGGCGGGGTCGGCGCGCCGGTCGGGGGGCAGCGCCGTCGAGACCACCGTGGGCACGAGCATGGCCGCCACGTGGTAGGTCCAGCCATAGGCGAAGCCGAGCAGGGCCAGGGCCCGCCGCCGCCCCTCGACCGCGAGCAGCCAGCCGCCGAGCAGCAGGGCCAGCGAGAGGGCCTGGGTGCGCGGCATCATCATGCGCACGACGAAGAAGCGGCTGCCGGCGACCAGCACGGCGGCCCACAGCACGGGCCAGCGCACCCCGCGCCGGTGGAGCACCACCGAGAACACCGTCACCGCGGCGCTGGCGAAGACGGCCGCGCTGGCCTTGGCGCCCACCCGCAGGTCGCCGAGCAGGGTGAAGGGGACGAGGGCGAGGTGGTAGAGGAACTGGTGGTCGACCCAGCCCTCTGCGAAGAAGGTGTGGGGCATCCAGGGGAAGTCCATCCACGGCCCCCGCGTGCGGAGCAGGTCGGCGTAGCGGATGTGGAACCAGGCGTCGTAGTCGGCCAGCCGCGGGTCGGCGGCCTGGAGCAGCCCGAAGCCCAGCAGCGAGAGCAGGGCGACGACCAGGGCCGTGGCGCGGGGGCGCCCGGCGGGGGCGGGGGCGGGGCCCGGGGGACCGGGAGGCGGTGGGGGGGCGGACATCGGGCGCAGCCTACCGCGGGGGGCGCCGGCCAGCGGCGGGGCGGCGGCTCAGGGGCCCCGGCGCAGCCCGCCAGCGGCGCGGGTCCAGGCCTCGACGACGCTGGCGCCGAGGGGATGGTGGGGCAGGCCGAGGGACTGGACGAGGCCCGTGGTGGCCGGGCCCACGACTCCGTGGAGGGCGGCGCCCAGCCGCGAGAGCTGGGACGAGGGCACCATCTGGGGCAGCACATGCAGGGCCATGCGCATGTCGGGGGCGGCGGCGGCCAGGCGCGCCTCGACCGCGGCGGCCGGGGTGTCGCGGGGCGGGATGCAGACCAGAGCGAGCTCGCGCACGGGCGCCAGGGGCCGGAGGCAGCCGTCGACGAAGGCCGCCCAGTCCGGGCCGTGGCCGAGGGGGGGCACCAGGCAGAGCAGCCGGCCCGCCCGGTCGACGGGCAGCGACAGCGGGGTCATCGGCCGGGCCACCACCGTGGGGCAGCCCACGACCCGGGCGTGGAGCCCCCAGGCGTCGCTGTGGAGGGAGCGATCGGGCACCCAGGCCGTCGCTGGCGACAGCAGCCGCACGGCCCGGGCTGCCGAGAGGGGCATCGGGTGGAGGATGAGGTCGCCGCCCCGCAGCAGGGCCAGGAAGCGCAGCGAGGGCCAGTGGCGCGCGAGGCTGGCGCGCAGGGCCGCCCCGGTCGAGGGCCCCGAGACCACGGCAACGGTCGAGCCGACCGTGTCGGGGTCGTGGAGAATGGCCTCGAGCACACGCAAGAGGGCGGCCGGCTCGTGGCGCTCGACGGGCACGACGACCGTGTCGCCCCGGGAGAGGCGCAGGGGGTGCCGCGACAGGATGCCGGGCACCGAGCTCGCCTTTGCCGCGTCGAGGCCCTGGAGCAGCCCCTCGAGGGGCCAGTGCTGGGCCTGCTGGCGCAGGTCGATCATCAGCCGACGCAGGAGATCGTTGGCCACCGGGGCCCAGTCCGGGCTGGCGGCGAGGGGCTGGAGATCGGTGTCGGCGACGGCGGCCATGGCCCGGTCGCGGCGGGGCCGCTCGGTGTCGCGGTGGAGCAGGTTCGAGACGGCCACCCGGCCCGCCAGCGACCAGCCCGACTCGAGGGGGGTCTCGGGATCTCGCCGCAGCCGGAGCACCCGGGCGGCCGCAGCGTCGCGGATGGCGCCGACCAGGTCGGCGTAGCGGCGGCGGGGGATGCCCATGCGCAGCCCGGCCAGGGGCCCACAGGGCACGTCGCGGGCGCTCAGGGCCAGGGCCGCCATCTGGGTGGCGAGCACGAGGTGGGGCTCGGTGGGGTCGAAGCCGCCGAGCTCGCGGAGGGCCGCGGTCGGCAGCACGGCGAAGACGCCCTCGGGCAGGGCGGGCCAGACGGCGGGGGCGCGGGTGGCGGCGTCGGGGGGGAGCAGGTGGAGCAGCAGGGTGTCGAGGGCGGTCTCGGCCTGGCCGTCGGGGGGCTCGCCGCTGCCCAGCAAGACCCGGGGATGATCGGGCAGCCGGCCCACGAGGCCCCGGGGCGGCGCGACCGGGTGGGCCATGACCAGCACCCAGGGCGCCTGGACGAGGGCCAGGGCCGCGTTGGCCGCCGCGCCGCCCTGGGCCCCCGGGGCGTGGATCGGGGCGAGGGGGCCCTCGATCTCGAGGCCCCGCGGGCTGCAGTCGACCACGATCCGCTGGACGGGGATGCCGAGGTGGGCCCAGGCGCGGGCCCAGGCGCGCTCGGCGGGGCCCCAGGCCCCCGTGAGCAGGACGGCGGCGATGGCGGGGGGAGACGTCGCTTCGCGTGGCATCGCAGCCTCGTGCAGGGGGCCGTCACCGTAATCCATGCGGGCGCTGTGGGGCCGGACGGGGGGGCGCCCCGGGCGCAGCGGGGTCCGAATTCGTCACCAGCAGTGGGTTCTCTGCAGATCCGGGCCGCCGGATCCGAAGGGTCCGGTACCGGTGCTGCTGCACCCGGCCCGCTCCCTCCCCGCGCGGATCCCCAGGACGCCCGATGCCGTCTTCCCCCAAGCCCCGCCCTGCCCCGCGATCCGCGCCCGCGCGCCGGTCGTGGTGGGGCGGGCGGCTGCGGGGCGCGGGCTGGGCGCGCGGGCCGGGCTGGCTGCCCCGTCGGGTGGTCTTCGAGCTCGACGCCATCCGCCTCCAGCTGCGCATCCGCGCCCAGGCCCGCTTCTGGCAGTCGCCCCGGGTGCTGCGCATCGAAGAGGGCGAGGGCGGGCCCCACCCGCTCGGCGACGGCTCGGTGGCGGTCGCCCTGGAGGACGGCCCCCACACCCTCACGGGCCCCGCCATGCACGCCCTCGGGCGCGCCCTCGCGGCGGGATCGGAGCGGCTGGTGGTCGACGGGGTCCACGTCCACCGGGGCCCCCTGCGCCTGGGCGGCGCGCTGGTGATCTCCGAAGAGGGGGTCGAGCTGGTGGGGGCCGGGCGCGTCGCGCGCTGGCTCGGGCTGGCGGACGCGGTCTTCCCGGCGGTGGATCTGCGGGCGGCCACGGTGCTGCACGGCGAGCTGCGGCTGCGGGGCCGGGCGGGACGAGAGCTCGTCGTGTCGGTGCGGGCCGATCGCCGCCTCCCGGTGGCCCTCGGCGAGGTGCGGGCCGTGGCGGCCGCGGCGGCGGTGGGTCCCCACCTCGGCCCGGACGGCTGTGTGGTCGCGGCCTCCCAGCCCGGGCGCATGGAGGGGCGCACGATCCCCCCCGCGCCGCCGCCGGCCGAAGACTGTGCCGCCACGGCGCCCGACACGGTCGAGGCGGTGATGCTGCCCGTCGCCCTCCAGCACGAGCCCGCCCACATCCAGCCCGGCCTCGTGCTCGTGCGCGGCACCGACCTGGTGTGGATGCCCCGGGGCGGCGGCGTGCGCGCGCTGCGCCTCGCGGCCCTGTCGCTGGCCAGCCAGGAGGTCGTGGGCCGCCAGGTCTCGCTCTTCCACGGGGGCCGCCGCATCACCCTCCACTGCGCGACGCCCGCGGTCGCCGCGAGCCTCGAAGAGCTGCTCGCCGAGCGCCTGGCGTGGAACAACCCCGTCGACCAGGTCGATCTCGACCAGCTCTTCGGCCAGGCCCCCCTCGTCGAGATCGAGCCCGAGGGCATCGAGGTGCTGGCCCTGCTGCCCGAGCAGATCGTGCGGGTCGCGGGCCGCGAGGGCTTCGGCTTCCAGGTCGAGGCCGGCTGGGATCTGCCCATCGGCGCCCGGGTGCGGGTCCAGGCGGTCGACAGCACCGTGCTCCGCTGGTGCCAGGGCCTCGTGCTGCGCTCCGAGGAGTCCGAGCCGGGCCAGCGCAGCGTCTGGGTGCGCCCCGTGGGCCATGTCGACGAGCAGCCCCGGGTGCGCCGGGCCGACCACCGGGTCGTGGTGGACGTGGCCGGGATCGTCTACAAGCTCGGGCTGCTCGACGGTGCGGGCCAGCGTCCGCCGGTCGCCCGGGCCCAGTGTGTGGTGCACGATGTGTCGGCCGGGGGCCTCGCCCTGCGGCTGCGCTCGCCGGTGGCGGTGGGCGAGCTGCTGCGGGTCGACCTGGCCCTGGACGACGAGCGCCTGGTCGTCGATGGTCGCGTGGTCTACGCCATTCCCGACGACCTCGGCAGCCGGGTCGGCCTGCGCTTCCTCCTCCGGGGCGAGGCCCAGCGCGCCCGCCTCGCGCGCATGCTGCGGGAGGTCGAGCTGCGCCGCGCCCAGGCCGAGGCGGCGGCAGAGGCCGGGGACGAGACCGCGGATCCCACCAGCGCCGGGACGGACGGAGGCACGGCGGCCCCGGCGCTGGTCGGATCCGGGGCCGGGACGGACGGAGGCGCGGCCCCGGCAGACTGAGCGGACGGAGCGAACGGAGCGGACGGCGCCCACGCCCGGCGGGGTGGCCCGAAGACCGTGGCCGGCACGGGGCTCTCGGATGCCCACGGTTGACGGTGGCGGTCTCCTGTGGATAGGGCGGGCGCCCTGTCGCCCCGCTCGCGACCTCCGAGGAGCTCCCCATGTCCACGAAGTCCCGCGCCCTGGTCGCGCTCTCCCTCGCCGGGGCCCTCGGCCTGGGCGCCCTGTCCGTCGCCTGTGGCGACACCGACGAGGCCAAGCCGGCCAAGAAGGCCGAGACCGCCAAGAAGGCCGAGGCGGCCAAGCCCGCCCCCAAGGAGGCCAGCGACTACACGCCCCTCCAGGAGGCCCTCAAGGGCCCGCCGGCCGAGACGGTCATCCTGGCCCAGGCCTGGTTCCGCAAGGACGCCGCCGGCAAGTCCAAGGCCGGTCCCGCCCGCATGCTCATCTACCGCAAGGGCGCCGACAACACCTGGACCACGACGAAGCTCGAAGACGGCGACAGCAACGTCTTCCACAAGGCCATCCTCGGCGACGACGGCAGCATCCTCACCATCGGCGCCACCAAGGCCAAGATGAAGCGCTGGACCCACGCCGACGGCAAGTGGTCCCAGGAGACCCTCTGGGAGAAGTCCTGGGGCGGCCAGTTCGACCGGCTGCGCGACATCGAGATCGGCGACGTCGACGGCGACGGCAAGGACGAGTACGTCATCGCCACCCACGACAACGGCGTCATCGCGATCTACAACCCGCCCGAGAACGGCGGCAAGGCCGAGATCATCGAGCTCGACCAGAAGGCCGACACCTTCGTGCACGAGATCGAGATCGGCGACATCGAGGGCGACGGCAAGCTCGAGTTCTTCGCCACCCCCTCCGCCCGCAACCAGGCCAACAAGAGCCAGCCGGGCGAGATCGTCATGTACAAGTACACCGACGGCAAGTACGTCCGCAGCGTCATCGACGGCGGCGACCACACCCACGCCAAGGAGATCCTCGCCCACGACGTCGACCACGACGGCAAGAGCGAGTTCTTCGGGGTGCTCGAGGCCGAGCTCCAGGGCAAGGCCATCAAGAAGCCCGTCGAGATCAAGATGTACACGCCCAAGGAGGGCGGGGGCTTCGCGGGCAGCACGGTCGGCACCATCACGGATCGCCAGACCCGCTTCCTCGTGGCCGCCGACTTCGACGGCGACGGCTTCGACGAGCTGGTGGCCGCCTCGATGAAGACGGGCCTCTTCCTCATCGACGGCAGCGTCGACGACAAGGGCACCATCACCTGGCAGGAGCCCAAGAACTTCGAGAAGACCAGCTCGGGCTTCGAGCACGCCGCCATCCCGGCCGACCTCGACGGCGACGGCAAGGTCGAGCTCTACGTGGCCGCCGACGACCAGCGCGAGCTCAAGCGCTACGACTGGGACGCCGAGAAGGGCACCTTCGTGAAGCAGAAGCTCGGCGTCTTCGACCCGATGACCTTCACGTGGAACATCGCCACGGGCAAGCTCTAGGCCCGGTGTCGCGTCCCGCTGGCCCCGGCCGGCGGGGCGCCCTGCACGGCGCGCGCTGCCGGCGGCCCTACTCGCTGCCCATCTCCATCAGCCAGACCTCCTGGGGGCTCAGCCCCAGCTCGGCCCGCAGCGCCTCGTTGTGGGCGGCGGCCTGCTCGCTGGCCTGCTCGGGGGTCAGCACGGCGGAGGGGTAGCGCTCGAGGCGGCTGGCCTTGGCGCCGGGGAAGCTGCCGGCGATGAGCCCGCCGATGCCGACGAGGGTGCCGCCGGTCGTGATCTGCTGGGCGAGGGCGTGCTCGGGGTAGGTCGTGGCCGTGCGCATGCCGACCATGCCGGCGACCATGGCCGCGCCGCCGAGGCCGGCCGCGGTGAACCAGGTGCGCGCCCGCCGGCGCGAGGTCTTGATGTCGTCGACCGTGGTCTTCTTGAGGCTGTCGGCGCCCAGCCGGTCGAGGGCCGTCACCGTGTCGAGGCGCTGGCCGCCCTGGTAGAGGCCCCAGGTGCGGATGGTGTAGATCGGATCGGTCATGACGACGGCCGGGCCGTAGCCGGGGGAGCTGAAGCCGAGGCTGGTGCCGCCGCCGCGCAGCTCGGTCTCGTTGCGCACGCTGATGCGCCGGGCCTTGTACTGGCGCAGCAGGGCCAGCCGCTCGACCGTCAGGGTCGCCGGCACGGCCGCAGCAGCCGGCAGTGTGGGGGCGGCCGCTGCGGGCGCCGCCTCGGCCGGGGCCGCGGGGGCTGGCGCGGTCTCGGCGGGGGCCGGGGCGGCGGCGGGCGCGACCGCGGAGGCGTCGCCGCTGGGATCCTGGGCGTGGGCTGCCGCGAGGCCGAGCAGGACCAGGGCAGCGAGGGGGGCAGGCATGGGCGCTCCAGGGCGAGGGGGCACCCCCCACTCTATCTCCCTGGGGCGGAATTGGTGGGGCCGTCGGCGTCGGCGGGCCAGGCCGGCGACGCGCCGTCGACGAGGGCCTGGAGGTCGTCGGTGAGGGGGGCCTCGAGCTGGAGCAGGCCCCCGTCGGGGTGGGGCAGCTGGAGCCGCCAGGCGTGCAGGCAGTGGCGGGGGTGGCCGACGGCGGCCCGCACGGCCGGGGTGGCCCCGTGCTGGTTCCAGTCGATGAAGACCTGGTCGGGGTGGCCGTAGACCTTGTCGCCGACCAGGGGATGGCCGATGTGTTCGAGGTGGACGCGGATCTGGTGGGTGCGGCCGGTGTGGAGGGTGCAGGCCACCAGCGCCCCGCAGGCGACGGGCTGCACACGGGTGAAGGTGGTCCAGGCGCTCTTGCCCCCGTCCTCGACGGCGACGATGCCCCGCCGCAGCCGCACCTCGCTGTCGACCCGGTCGCCGATGGGGGCCCGCACCTCGCGGGTGGTCCAGTCGACCGTGCCCCGGGCGATGGCCAGGTAGGTCTTCTCGAGCGCGGCGGCCCGGCGGTTGAGGGCAGCCTTGACGAAGGCGTTGGCGGCGTGGTCCTTCGTGAGCACCAGCACCCCGCTGGTGTCGCGGTCGAGGCGGTGGCAGAGGTCGATGCGGTCGGCCGGCCGGGCGACCTTGGCCAGCCCGATGACCGCCCAGGCGAAGCGGTCGCCGGCGGGGTGGACGAGCAGCCCGGCGGGCTTGTTGAGCACGAGCAGCCGGTCGTCCTCGTGGATGACCGGGGGCAGGGGCGGCGGCGGACCCGGGGGCGCGAGGCCCGGGGTGAAGAGGCGCAGCTCGTCGCCGGACTCGAGGCGGGTGGCGGGCTTGAGGCGCCGGCGCGGGCACTGGACGTGGCCGGCCTTGAGCTCGGCCTGGACGGTGGTGCGCGACCACGACGAGAAGCGGGCCGCCAGGAAGGCGTCCACCCGCCAGCCCGCGGCCTCTTCGGGGACCGTCAAGATGCGGTACCAGCGACCATTCTCGCAGCCCGCGCTCACGGTGCCGGCGCCCCGAGGGCCGCGGCCAGGCCCGTCGCACGGTGGACCTGGGCCTCCACCCCGGCGCTGAAGACGGCCGGCCGCCCGACCACCGTGAGCTGGGTGCGGGCGCGGGTGATGCCCGTGTAGACCAGCTCGCGGGTGACGATGGGGCTGGGCTGGCGGGGGAGCACCACGGCGGTGTGGGTGAACTCCGAGCCCTGGGACTTGTGGATGGTCATGGCGAAGACGGTCTCGTGGGGCGGCAGGCGGCTGGGGGAGAGCAGCCGGAGCTGGCCGCCGGTCTCGAAGGCGACCACCAGCCGGCCCTCGCGGCGCAGGACGATGCCGATGTCGCCGTTGTAGAGACCCACAGCATAGTCGTTGCGGGTGATGAGCACGGGCCGGCCCAGGTAGGCCCCGGCCCGGGGGCGGAAGCCCGGCACGGCCCGGGCGAGCAGCGCCTCGGTGAGGGCCACGAGCCCCGAGACCCCGAGGGGCCCGGCCCGGTGGGCGGCGAGCAGCCTGAAGTCGTCGAAGGCCCGGAGCACGGCGAGGGCGTGCGCGTCGGCCGACTCGCCCGGCCGGGGGCCCGCCAGCAGCCGGTCGAGGCAGGGGCGGTAGCCGGCGACGATGGTGCGGGCGAGGGCGGGGCCGGGCCGGCCGGCGGCGTCGAGGCCGATCCAGGCGACGTCGGGCCAGTCGGGGCTCTGGAGCAGGCCGAGGGCCGCGGCGGGGTCGCCGGCGAGGGTGGCCCGGGCGACGGCGCCGATGCCGCTCTTGGCGTGGAAGCGCCGGCTCTCGGTGAGCTGGGCGACGTGGGCGCGCACGGGGCCCTGGGCGGCGCAGAGGTCGGCCAGCACGCTGCCCGCCTCGACGCTGGCGAGCTGGTGCTCGTCGCCGAGGAGGATGAGGCGGGTCTCGGGGCCCACGGCCTCGACCAGCCGCGCCATCAGCCCGAGGTCGAGCATCGAGCTCTCGTCCACCACCACCGCGT
>CAXQUZ010000252.1:0-2483 GCA_964226865.1 Myxococcota bacterium
AGCTCCTGGGCACCGATGCGCGGGATGAAGGTGGCGTCGGGGTTGGTCACCGGGTCGTCGGTGTAGAGACCGTCGGTGTCCTTGATGAAGATGCAGGCCCGGGCGCCGAGGGCCTCGGCGGTCATGAACATGCCGAGGTCAGAGCCGTTCTCGGGGACGCGGCCCGCGCGCGGGGGCGGCTCCCAGTAGTGGTAGGGCGGCACGCTGATGACCAGCGGGATGAGCCCGTTCTTGAGGTACATGGCGGCGTCGTCGAAGTGGTCGCGCTTGAGCATGACGGCGCCGTGGCGGGCCATGAGGTGCTGCAGCATCGCGACGTTCTGCTCTTCGGAGGCGCCGGCGGCCTGGGCGAGGCCGCCCGTGGGGATGCCGAGGTCGATGCCGATGTGGAAGACGTGGCGCAGCCGGGCGCCGCCGGAGACGCCGACCACGAAGTCGTTGTCTCTGCGGGCGGCCACGAGGGCGTCGACCAGCGGCAGCACGGCCTTGGCGCCCCGGTCCATGATGCTGCGGCCGCCGATGGCGAGCACGGCGCAGTCCGGCAGCATGGCCACCTCGTGGGCGACATCGGTCTGCTCGGCGAGGTCGGTGCGCACCAGGGATGCGCCCATCAGCTCGGTGTTGAGGTGGGTGCGGCCGTCGCCCACGGCGAACTCGGCCCCACCGGTCTCGGACTGGCGTCCGGCCCAGCTTCGGTTGCTCATGCATGCTCCTCGGGGAGGGGCCCCTGCGAGGCAGGAGCGGGAGCCGGCCTTAGCGACACCAGACCGCCGCGTCATCCCTCGATGGCCCATTGGGGGGTGTCGGCGGGGCCCGCCCGGGGGGCCTCAGCCGGACGGGGGCGCCTGGGGATCCGGGTCTGGGCGCGGGGCAGGGGACGGCGGGTCGTTCTCGACGGCCGGGTCGTTCTCGACGGGCGGGTCGTTCTCGACGGCCGGGTCGTTCTCGATGGGCGGCGCTGGCTGCGCCTCCGGGGCCTGCTGCGCCTCCCAGGCCTGCTGCTCCTCCCAGGCTGCCTCGGCCTCGCGCTGGGCCGCGGCCTCCGCCCGCAGCTCGCGGACCCGGTCGATGGCCCCCAGCAGGGCGGCGCTCACGAAGCCCGAGAGCGCCCCGGCGACCAGGTGGGTGATGCTGACGCCGCAGATGAGGGCGTAGAAGCTCGTGGGCACGCCGAGGGCCAGGGCCACCCCGAGCTCGGCGCCGAGGCGCCCGACGGCGAGCACGGTGCCCACCGCGATGTAGAGGGGCAGCCGCGGCAGGGGCAGCCGCCGGGCCACCGGGTGGATGAGGTCGCTCAGCAGCCCCGGGGCGGTGTGCTTGCCGATCTCGAAGATGCCGTAGCGGCCGTCGCCCGAGAGGAAGCCGACGATGCCCATGCACAGCCCGGCCACCGTGCCGCCGAGCCGGCTGTGGGTCATCTCGCTGGCCACGATGTAGAGCGGCAGCATCACGGCGTTCTTGTGGCCGGGGGCGAAGGGCAGGCCGGGCAGGGTCTTCACCCAGCGCAGGCTGACCATCACAGCGGCCACCCCCGAGATGACGGCGGCGTCGTGGATGAGCTCGGGGGCGAGGTCGGGGTGGTCGTGGGAGAGGCGCGCTGTGGCCCGGTCCATCGCGCGGGCGAGGGGCCGGGCGAAGGTGTCGGGATCCTGGCCCCGCACGGCCTTGACGTAGCGACGGAGCTGGGCGACCCGGCCCTCGTCGGGGGCCGCGCCGTCCTGGTGGCGATGGCGTCCCCGTCCGCCGCCGCCGCCGCGTCCCCGTCCGCCGCCGCGTCCCCGACCGCCCTGGTCGGCCAGCAGCCCGAAGACGGCGTCCAGCGACAGGGCCAGCAGCGGGGGCATGCCGAGGCCCCGCAGGCCCCGGGCGAAGGCGTCGGCCCCGGCGCCGGCCCGCACGGCGAGCGAGGCGAAGATCACGGCACAGAGGCGCACCGAGAGCACGAGCCCCCCGGCCAGGCCCCCCGGGTAGATCGTCAGCGGACCGACCGCCACGCCCTGGCCGGCGCTGGCTTCGTCGGGGAAGAACAGCATCGTGAGCAGGATGAAGGCCAGGAAGGTCGCGAGGCGGCGCACGACCCGCAGCAGATCCTCGGGGCGGGCGCCGGCCCGGGCGCACCAGGCGACGTGCACGACGAGCATGCCGAGCGCGATCGGCCACGGCCCGAGAAAGGTCGAGACGGCGACCACCACGAGCCAGATGACGCGCAGGCGGGGCCCCCAGCCGATGGGGGCAGGAGGGTGGGCCGGGCCCGAGGGGGCAGGGGGCACGGGGCCTCCGGGGAGAGGGGCGGCGCACACGACCGGTGCCGCGGGGGCGGCCTAACCCCGGCCGGCGGGAGGCCGGGAGGGGCGGCGGTGGCGGCGGGGCCGCGGTTAGGCGCGGGGGGCGGTCGGGGCCGGTCCCGGGCCCGGGGAGGTCGCGGTGGTGCGAGAGCGCAGGAGACGGGGGGGCGTGGGGGCTGCGGTGCTGCTGGGGCTGGG
>CAXQUZ010000253.1:0-18081 GCA_964226865.1 Myxococcota bacterium
AGCATGCGGTGACTGGAGTTCAGACGTGTGCTCTTCGATCTCGCCACCGTGGCGCCGTCGCTGCTGCACCGTGAAGGTGCTCCGTCGAAGGCGGAGCAGGCTCCGCGGCTCACAAGTCGGGCCGCTCGCTGTTCCGCGGCCCACAGTTATCCAGATGGGGCCCGCTGTCAAGTCCCCAGGCAAGAAGGGCCGCCGTGGTCGGGTCGGCGGCCCCCCGGGAGCACCGGCTCAGCCGTGGAAGCCGTAGCGCCAGTCGGTCGGCGGGCAGAGGTTCTCCTTGACCGAGCGGGGCGAGACCCAGCGCTGGAGGTTGAGCACGGAGCCGGCCTTGTCGTTGGTGCCCGAGCCCCGGGCGCCGCCGAAGGGCTGCTGGCCGACCACGGCGCCGGTGGGCTTGTCGTTGATGTAGAAGTTGCCGGCGCTGTCGCGCAGGCGCTGGCTGGCCTCGGCCACGGCGGCCCGGTCGCGGGCCCAGACGGCGCCGGTGAGGGCGTAGGGGCTCGTGGTGTCGACGAGGTCGAGGGTGGTGGTCCAGTCGGCGTCCTCGTAGACGTAGACCGTCAGGATGGGGCCGAAGATCTCCTCTTCCATCAGCCGGTGGCGGGGGTCGTCCACCTGGACGAGGGTGGGCGCGATGAACCAGCCGCGGCTGTCGTCGCTGGTGCCCCCGGCGATGACCGTGGCGGTCTCGTGGGCGAGGGCCTGGTAGGCCTGGTGCTTGCGGAAGGCCCGCTCGTCGATGACCGCGCCCACGAAGTTCGAGAAGTCGCGCACGTCGCCCATCTTCATCTCGTCCATGCCGGCGACCACCGCGTCGCGCACGGTGGGCCAGAGGCTGGCGGGAATGTAGGCGCGGCTGGCGGCCGAGCACTTCTGGCCCTGGAACTCGAAGGCGCCCCGGAGCAGCGCGACGGCGAGGGCCGCCGGGTCGGCGCTCGGGTGGGCGACGACGAAGTCCTTGCCGCCGGTCTCGCCCACGATGCGGGGGTAGCTGCGGTAGCTGGCGATGTTCTCGCCGATCTTGCGCCAGAGGTGCTGGAAGGTGGCCGTGCTGCCCGTGAAGTGGAGACCGGCGAGGTGGGGGGAGGCGAGCACCGGATCCCCCACGTCGGCGCCCTCGCCGGGCAGGAAGTCGATGACCCCGGGAGGCAGGCCGGCCTCGCGCATCAGCTGGAAGCCGGCCCAGGCGCTGAGGAGCTGGGTGGTGGAGGGCTTCCAGATGGCCACGTTGCCCATCATGGCGGGCGCCGAGGGGAGGTTCAGGGCGATGCTCGTGAAGTTGAAGGGGGTGACCGCGAAGACCACGCCCTCGAGGGGCCGCAGCTCGGAGCGGTTCCAGACCGCCGGGCTGTTGCGGGGGGGCTGCTGGGCGAGCATGTCGCGGTAGTAGCCGGCGTTGAAGCGCCAGAAGTCGATGAGCTCGCAGGCGGCGTCGATCTCGGCCTGGTGGCAGGTCTTGGCCTGGCCCAGCATGGTCGCGGCGTTGATGCGGTCGCGCCAGGGGCCGGCGAGCAAGGCGGCGGCGCGGAGAAAGACGGCGACCCGGGCGTCCCAGCTCAGGGCGGCCCACTGGGGCGCGGCGGCGCGGGTGGCCTGGAGGGAGCGCTGGACGAGCTCGGGGGTGGCCAGGTGGGCGCGGGCCAGGACGTGGCCGTGGTCACAGGGCATGGTGATCTCGACCGTGCGCCCGGTGAAGATCTCCTCGCCGCCGACCACACAGGGGATCTCGACCACCTCGCTGCTCTGGCGGGCGAGCTCGGCCTGCAGGGCGCGGACCGGTGCCGAGCCGGGCAGGTAGGGGATCACCGGCTCGTTTTCGGGGCGGGGCGGCAGGAAGATGCCGTCGTGGGCGCTCATGGGGACTCCAGCGGGGTCGGGGTGGCGGGACGGGAACGCGGCGGGGGCCGGGGCGGACGGAGGGACCGACCCGGGGCGCCAGGACGGCGAGGCTAACCGGATCCCCGGCGGCTCTGGTCCGCTGTCGCCGCCGCTGCCCGTTAGAGGCGCGCCGCTGTCCGGGGAGGTGTCTGTGCCCAGCGCCGATGTGTTGCTCGACATCGCCGAGCTGCGGCCCGAAGACGCGGGCCGCATCGGGGGCAAGGCTGCCGGCCTGGCGCGCCTTGCCGCGAGCGGGCTGCCCGTGCCGCCGGCCGTGGTGGTGCCCGCAGCGGCCTTCTCGGCCCACCTCGCGCGGGAGGGGCTGGTGCCCGGCGTCCAGGACGCGGCGCGCATCGCCCAGGCGCTGCCTGCGACCCGCCTCGACCCGGCCCTCGCGGCGGCGCTGCGGGCGGTGGGGGCCCGCCTCGGCACCCGCCTCGCCGTGCGCTCGTCGGCGGTGGGCGAGGACGGTGCCGCCGCGAGCCACGCGGGCCAGTACTCCACCATGCTCGGAGTGAAGCCCGGGGATGACCTCGAGCAGGCCGTTCTCCGCTGCTGGGCCTCGGCCTTCTCGGTGCATGCCCGGGCCTACCGCTCGGCGCGGGCCCGCCACAGCGCGACGGTGCCGCCGATGGCCGTGGTGGTCCAGGCCATGATCTCGCCCCGCTGTGCCGGGGTCCTCTTCACGATCAACCCGGCGACGGGCTCGTGGTCGGAGATGACGGTCGAGGCGGCCTGGGGCCTGGGCGAGGCGGTGGTCAGCGGCCGGGTGGTGCCCGACTTCTACGCCGTGCGGCGGCCGCGGCGCCTGCCCCGGGTGGTCCAGCGCGTCGCCGCTCGGGCCCGCCTCCACGAACACAGCCGGGTGGTCCATCCCCAGGATCGGCAGCTGGTGGTCGTCGGCGGCGGGGTGGACGAGCAGCCCGTGCCCGCCGAGCGCCAGCAGGCCGCGAAGCTCTCGACCGACGAGCTGCTCCGCCTCTGTCGGCTGGGGCTCCGGGTCGAGGCGCGCAGCCACCGTCCCCAAGACATCGAGTGGGCCATGGACGAGGCGGGCCAGCTCTTTGTGCTGCAGGCCCGTCCGGTCACGACGGCCCGAGAGGTGCGGCCCGCCGGCGACGTGGTCTGGACCCGCCGCTTCGTCGGCGAGCGCTGGACCGAGCCGGCGACGCCGCTGGGCTGGTCGCTGATGGGCGGGCTGCTCGACTGGTTCATCGCCTACCCCGAGGTCAGCCGGCGCCACCTCGGCGGCGCCCCCGCCTCGCGGCTCCACCGCTGCTCGCCGTACCTGAACACCACCGTCTTCCGCCACCTCGCCTTCAAGGCGCCCGGGGCCCGCCCGCCCCACTTCATGCTCGAGCTGCTGCCCCCCGACGAGGCCGAGGCCTGGCTGCGCCGCCGGGCCCAGATGCCCGATCTGCGGGTCTACGGCGCGATCATCGGCACGACCCTGCGCGAGCGGCGCTGGCGGCGCTTCCGCTGGAACCCGGTCCGCAACCCGGTGCACTGGGACGCCTTCGTGGAGCGGCTGGCGGCGGCCCTCGACGGCATGGCGGGCCCTCCGGGCGACCGGGCCACGGCCATGGCGCGCACCGAGCAGTGCCTGGGCCTCGCCCGCGACTACGTCAAGATCCACGTCTGCAGCCTGCTCTACGCCAACATCGGCTACGAGAGCTGCCGGGCGCTGCTCGAGGCCCAGGAGCAGGAGGATCCGGCGCTGCTGCTCCGGCCCGCCGCCCCGACCTGGACCGTGCGCACGGCCCAGGCCCTCTGGGCCCATGCCCACGGCGCCCGGTCTCGGGACGCGCTGCTGCGGGACTTCGGCCACCGCTCGTCGAGCTCATGGTCGCTCTTTGCGCCCCGCTGGAGCGAGTCTCCGGCGCTCGTCGACACCCTCGCGGCGGCCATGGTCGGGCGTCCCGACCCGATGATCGAGGTCGCCCGGGGGGTGGCCGAGGCCGACGCGCGCATGGCGGGCCTCGGGCCGGGCCTCGCGGGGGCCCTGCGGCTGACCCGCCGCTACCTCCAGCTCCGGGAAGACCAGCGCTTCCACTTCGATCGCCTGCTCGCCCGGTGGAAGGCGGCCTGGACCTTCCTCGAGGCCGAGGAGGACATGGCCCTGCGCTTCCTCGACCAGGACGAGGCCCGGGCCGTGCTGCGCCGCGACCTCGCCCGGGCCGACGCCCGGGAGCGCATCGCCCGCCGCCGGGCCGAGTGGGAGGCGGAGTGTGGACGGTGGGCCGCCGGCGACAGCCCCCCGGTGTTCCTGCGGGCCGGTGGGGCCGAGGAGGCGCGGGCCCCCGGGGGGCGGCTCCAGGGCCTCGGCATCAGCGCCGGCACCGCCCGGGGCATGGTGCGGGTCATCCGCCACCTGGGCGAGGCCCACCTGCTCCAAGACGGCGAGATCCTCGTCGCCCGGGCCACCGATCCCGGCTGGACGCCGCTCTTCCTCCGGGCCCGGGGCCTCGTGCTCGAGCTCGGCGGCATGCTCTCCCACGGCGCCGTCGTGGCCCGGGAGCTGGGGCTTCCCGCGGTCGTCAACGTGCCCGAGGCCACCCGGGTGCTGCGGGACGGCCAGTCGATCACCGTCGACGGCGGCCGGGGCCACGTCTACGTCCACTGAGCGCCGGCCGGAGACAGTGCCAAGATGCCGATGAGCACGGCGTCTTCGCGGTTCTTAGAGGAAGCGTTCGATGTTGCGCTGGAACTCGATGCGGTCGGCGAGATCCGTCAGGTAGTCCATGTTCTCGCTGTCCCAGACCATCACCGGGCTCTGCTTCCAGCCGCCGATCCACTCCTCGTAGAGGTCGTTGAGGCGGCGCAGGTAGCGGGCGGGGATCTCCTGCTCGCTGGCCCGGCCGCGCTTGTGGATGCGCTTGCGGATCGCCCGCACACTGCAGCGCAGGTAGATCACGAGATCCGGCGGCTGGAGCGCGGTCCGCATCGTGCGGTACAGCTCCATGTAGGTCTCGTAGTCCCGCTTCTTCATGCGCCGCGAGCGGTAGAGGTTGGTCGCGAAGATCTCCGCGTCCTCGTAGATCGTGCGGTCCTGGACACAGGTGATGTCGTTCCGGTTGAGCTCCATGTGGAGCCGGAACTTGTGGGTCAGGAAGAAGAGCTGGGAGTGGAAGCCCCAGGCCTTCATGTCCTTGTAGAAGTCGTCCAGGTAGGGGTTGTCGATGTAGGGCTCCCAGACCGGCTCGAGCCCGTAGTGGCTGTGCAGGAACTGGACGAGCGAGGTCTTGCCGACCCCCATGTTGCCGGCGACGGCGATGAACTTCTTCACCGGGAGACCTCGGTCTGGGGGGCGTCCGCGCGGGAGGAAAGCGGCCCCCTATCCAGCGCCGAGGGCCACCGTGCCGCTGTTGCCCCAGGCGTCGGTGAGGGTCAGGTCCACTGCGCCCTCCGGCACCGTGATCTCGGCCACCCCCCAGCCGCCCTCGGCCGCGAGGACGATCGCCTCCTCGGTGGTGCTGCCGTCGTCGAGGGTCCAGCGGGCCGTGGCCTCCCGCACGGGGTTGGCGCCCCGGGAGCTGCCCTCGACGTCGACGAGCCGGTAGCCCCAGTCGGGGCCCTCGATGGCCGCCGAGAGGGTGGTGCCGCTGAGCTGGACGGTGATCTCGGCCGGGACCAGCTCGAAGCTGTCGCTCGTGAGCTCGTAGGGCTCGGCGTCCCAGGGGTAGGCGTCGCCGCCAGCGAGCTGGGCGCCCTGGACCCGCAGCCGGTAGGTGCCGGCGGGCATGCCGGAGCGGTCGCGCACGTGGCCGACGGCCTGCCAGGCGGCCCAGTAGGAGTGGGCCTGGAGCTCGCTCGAGGGGTAGAGCGGATCGGGCAGGTGGAGCAGCAGGATGTCGGGGTGGGCCTCGGTGATCACCCGGCCGGCGTGGGTCTCGACCGCCGCCCAGGAGCCGTCCTCGGCCTGGCGCTCGAGGGTGACGGTCGGGTCGTCGACCGCCGGGGCGCCGCCGAACCACTGGAACTGGGCGATGCCCTGGACCCGCGGCACCTCGGCCGGGGGCTGGACGGCGGCCGCGAAGCCCTCGGGCATGGGCAGCCACAGCTCGTCGGGCACGGCGGTGGCGGCGGTGCCGGCGTCGGGGGTGGGGTCGGGGCTGCGGCCGTCCTGGGGGATGTCGCCGTAGACCGAGCCCGTGTAGAGGTTGGCCGGGTCGATGGGCTCGCGCAGGTCGGTCGTGAGCAGGTGCTCGTCGACCATGGTGAGCAGGCCCTCCATGATGTGCTCGCCCTGGAGGGGCCCCCAGATGTTGATGTTGGGCTCGTAGCCGCCCTTCAGCCAGTCTTCGGGGATGAGCAGGTAGCCCTCGTGGTCCTGGGCGTAGCCGACCGGGATCGCGTGGTCGAAGCCCAGCTCGGCCTGGGCCCGGCGGCGGAACTGCTCGGTGTACATGGCCGTGGTCTCGCCGGGGAAGAAGGCCCAGAGCACGTCGTCCTCGACGATGGTGCCGTCGGGCTCCCGGATCGGGAGGGGGCCCATGCGCGAGGCGGCGACGCTGGCCCACTCGCTCTCCTGGAGGGGCAGGTTGGGCTCGCCCAGGCCGAAGAAGCCCGCGATGACAAAGCCGATGGCGTCGACGTTCACGCACGAGCTGTAGGGCGGCACCTCGGAGCCCACGCCGAAGCCAGGAATGAGCGGGTCGTCGTCGCCGCAGAAGGCCCCGCCGTAGAGGGTGTTGAACTCGTCCACGGGGCTCGCGATGCTGCCGTCCTCGTTGTAGAGGATCTCGTCAGGCACGCCATCTTCGACATAGGGCGCGTAGAAGAGATCCGTCGTGCCGTCCCGGGTCACCCGGATGTCGTCCCGGCTGGTGGGGATCGCGCGGCCCACGGTCTCGAGGTTGATGGGCTCGGAGCTGGTGGGGGTCTGCTCCCAGAGGGCGTAGATGGCGTCGGCCGCTAGGTCGCCGATGCTCTCCATGCGGGCGAAGCTGCGGTCGACGCCG
Source organism: Myxococcota bacterium (assembly GCA_964226865.1). GTDB lineage: Bacteria > Myxococcota_A > UBA796 > UBA796 > UBA2385 > CAXQUZ01. The sequence continues at coordinate 6,840 of CAXQUZ010000253.1, forward strand.
GCGGGGGAGGCGTCGCCGCCGCCGTGCTGCCACATGCCGACGACCATCTGATCGTCGAACTTCTCGGCGAGGGCCAGCTCGGTGTGGGCGCCGGCCTCCACCGAGGCCAGGGGGTTGGCCTCGCCCTCGACCGTGCCGTGGATGCCGAAGCCGTAGAACATGCCGATGGGGGTGCCGTCGGCGGTGTCGACCCGCAGCATCGTGAGGTTCGGGTCCTTGTAGGGGCCGGCCGGGATGTCGTCGAAGAAGGCGAGGTCGTCGTTGTCTTCGCGCCGGTCGCGGTAGACCCGATCCTCGAGATCCCAGTCCTGGGCGAGGCCGACGCCGATGGCCGCGTCCTGGCGGGTCGACCAGGCCTCGACCGCGATGTCGCCCATCTGGCCGGCCATGCGGGTGAAGACCTCCTCGTCGTAGCGGTCGCCGCCGAGAAACCAGGTCATGCCCTTGTCGTAGTTCGAGGGGCCGGCGTGGGTGTGGGTGGTGGCGACGATGACCTGGCCGGTCATGTCGTGGCCCGTCTCGGCCGTCATGCGGTCCTCGAGGGCGGAGACGAGGCCCTCGAAGGAGTAGATGATGTCGGTCTTCATCATCAGCACGGCCTGGTCGCCGTTCTCGAGCCAGAGGGCCGTCGCGTGGGGCCGGGTCTGGACCCCGAAGGAGGGGATGAAGGAGTGGGTGTAGTCGCTGTCGCGGTTGTCGAGCTCGTCGCGGGCGATGCTGACACCGCCGAAGCACTTGCAGCGCGAGGTGTAGCCGCCGAGGGGGGTGCCCACGGGCATGTGGATGTGGCCCTCGGCCATGCCGGCGACCGGGGGGCCGGCGGTCATGGGCACGGGCTGGGGCAGTCCGGAGTCCGCGCCGTCGGTGCCGTCCGCGCCGTCGTCGCCGCCGCCCGCGCCGGGCTTGGCCTCGTCGCCAGCGCAGGCAGTGGTGAGCAGGGCGAGGAGGAGCAGGGGGCGGAGGGCGGGGGCGCGCATGACGTCTCGGGGACCGGGGGGAGGCGGGATGATGCCGTGGACCGGTGCCCACCGGCAAGCCCGGCATGGACCGGGGCCCGGAGGGTAGGCTCTCGCTCCCCGAGGTCTGCCCCGTGACGTCGTCCCCCCGCCTGGCTGCGCTGCTGCGCTTGCTCGACCACCACCTGGTCTGGGCCGGTGTGGTGCTGGTGCTGGGCATGGTCTCGGCGACGGCGGGCCCGGACGCGCTGGTGGCCGACCCCCTGGGCGAGGGCGCCAACCACCTGTGGATGTTCTGGCGGGCGCGCCTGCGGCTGCTCGGCCACACGGCGCCGGTCGCGAACCTGCCGGTGGGCGTCGACATCCCGCTGATGGACCCGGTGAACCTGCCCGCCTACGCCCTCGGTGCGGTGGCCGGTCCGGCGGCCGGCTGGCGCGCGCTGGTGCTCGCCAACCTCGCGCTGGCGATGGCCGGCGGACACGCCCTGGCGCGGGCCTTCGTGGGGCCCCGGGCGGCGACGGTGGCGATGGTGGCGGCGGGCACGGCGCCCTTTCTCGCCGGGGTGATGGACTTCGGCATCACCGAGAGCTGGCCTCTCGGCTGCTTCGGCCTCCACCTGGCCCTGCTGCTGCGCCATGCCCGGACGGGGCGCCCCCGCGACGCCCTGCTCGCGGGCCTCTGCCTGGGCCTGGTCGCCCTGAGCGGCTGGTACCACGCATTCTTTGGCCTCGTCTTCACCGCCGTGACCGTGCCGGTGCTCGGGGCCGTGGCCTGGCGCCGGGGCGCCCGCCGTCCGGGGCTGATCTGGCAGGGCCTCGTCGCCGCCGTGCTCGTCGCACCGGCCCTCTGGCGCTTCCTCGCGGTCCGAGAGCGCTGGACGCCCCGCATGCGCCTGCCGGCCCCCGGTCCCCCGGGCCCCCGACCGGACTGGGGCGAGCTGCCGGTCTTCGGGGCCGATCTGCTGACCTTCGTCCTGCCCCACCCCGCGGCGGTCCACCCGAGCAAGGCGACCTACCTGGGGCTGGTGCTGCTGGCCCTGGCGGCGGTGGGGGTCGGGCGACGCTGGGCGGCCCGGTGGCTGGTGCTCGCGTCCCTGCCCTTCGTCGCGCTCGCGGCCGGGTACTGGCCGACCGCCGGCGGGGTGGCCCTCGGCATCCCGGGACCGGCCAAGCTGCTGGTCGAGGCGGTGCCGGCGCTGCTGGGCCTGTCCCACTGGCAGCGGGCCCTCGGGCCGGCCACGGTGCTGCTGGCGGGGGCGGCGGCGGTGGGGGCGGTGCCCATCGTGCGGCGCCGCGGTGGCGTCTTTGTGCTCTGTGCGGCCATCGTGGCCGACGCGGGCTGGGGCGGGGCCACCGCCTGGCCCCGGTCGACCACCCCCCTGGTGCTGCCGGCCTCGCTCGCGGCCTTGCCGCCAGGGCCGGGCGGCCTCGTCCAGCTGCCCTTCGACAACGGGCGGCGCCCCTTCTCTGATGAGCCGCCGCGCATCTACCAGCGCTGGCAGGTCCTCCACGGCCGCCCCATCTCGGAGAACTACGAGGGGGTCGACGCCCTGCTCGCCCGCTCCGCGCTGGTGGCCCACCTCGACGAGGCCTGCTCTGTGGCGACGACCCTGCCGCCCTACTACCAGCCGCCCCCCGAGATGCGGGGGCTGGGGGCGCCGGCGGATCTCGAGGGCGAGCTGGCGGCCCTCCGGGCCGCCGGGCTGCGCTGGCTGGTGCTCCACCGCGACCGCTGCCGCACCCCGGCCAAGGCCATCCGGCGCATCGAGGGCCTGCTGGGCCCGCGCCAGGACGTGGGCGAAGGCGACGCGCTCTGGTCGCTCGGGCCCTGAGCGGTCGGTGCGCCCCTCGCTGCCCCGGTGGTGCCCAAGACGACCAGAGCCCGGCACAGCGGCCGGGCTCTGGGGGGGCGCCCCGCGGGCGGGGGCTCAGGGCTGCTCGGCAGCCACCGGAGCGTCGGGCGTCTCGGCCACCGCGGCGCTCAGGGCCGAGAGGCCGAGCCAGGCGAAGGCGATGAGCAGGAAGACATTGAGCAGGGAGGAGGTGGCGGGGGCCTCTTCGTGCTTGACGTTCAGCGAGCGAGCCATGGTGGGGTCCGGGGCGGGGAGGCAGGCGGGGCGGGCTGGGCGAAGGTAGTGCGTGTTCTGTCGACGTGTCAAGGGGGTGCCTCAAGGGAAAGGTGAGGCCCGACACAGTGCTGACAGGAGGGCAGGGCAGGGGACCGCCCGCGGGGCGCGACGGCGGGCGCGGCGACCCGGAGCCGGCGGCGGTGTATTGGGTTGACTTGCGGCTGCCCACCCCGGATCTCGGCCTGTGAGAGTGCCGTGAGGTGGGCCCGGCTCCGGCGCGTCGGGGGGCGGCGCACGGGGACCCGAGAACGCGGCGCGCCGCCTGTCACGGGGAGAGGCGGCGCGCGGGGGAGCGGAGGGGCAGGCTCAGTTCAGGGCGACGCCCTTCTCGGCCTTCACCGAGACGGTGTAGCCCTTCTCGGCCCACTGCTTCTCGAGCTGCTCGACCCAGCCGTCGATGTCCTTGGCGGACTTCACCGGCTCGGGGGTGGTGGCCACGGGCCAGTCGCCGCCCGTGCCGTCGCACTTCTTGAGCTTGGGCTTGATGGTCTTCATGGCAGACTCGACGTCGGCCATGATGAGCCAGCGCTTGCCCGGCTCGGCGACCTCGGCGACGTGGAGCACGGCGGTCTTCTCGCCCTTGCACTCGCCGCTCTCGACGGCGGCCGCGCCGTAGAGGAAGCCGCCGCTGTCCTGGAGGCGGTCCGGGTAGATGCGGGGCAGCAGCTTGGCGGCGGCGTCACCGGCGCCAGCGTTGGCGAGGCGGTCGGCCACGGCGCGGGCCTTCTCGGCATCGACGCTGCTGGCCACCTCGATGAGGGCGGTCTCGAGGGCCTTCTGGTCCTCGGGCTTCACCTCGCCACCGAGCTCGGCGGCGACCGCCTCGTCCATCTGGGCGAGGAGGGCGTCGTAGGGCCCGCCGTCGGCGGCCTGGATGGCCCCCTTCGTGAGGCTGGGCAGGGCCGCGGCCCGCTTCTTCTTCACGTAGGTCGACACGACGCCGTTGTACTTCTCGTCGAACATCTTCTTCGGCGGGCTCTCGACCTGGGTGACCATCCACTTGTCGAGGGCTTCGTTGTCGCAGTTCTGGAAGGCCTTCTCCCAGCGCTGGAACTCGATGTCGCGCAGCGCCAGGTACGAGCTCGTGAGGAAGGTCACGACCTTCTCGTTGCTGCTGCACTCTTCGCCGATGCGCACGGTGACCTTGTCGCGCACGCCGTAGTCGAGGAACTCGAGCTGCTTCCAGACCGGGTTCCAGACGTTCGCCTCGAGGGCCGCCATCGACAGCCCGTGGAGGGTGTCGGTGTCGGTGGCGTTCTTCATGAAGGTCTTGTACTCGTTCTCGGCCAGCGACTTGTCGCAGGCGGCGAGCTTGGCGAAGGCGTCCACCAGCTCGGGGCCCTTGGCCGTGGCGGCGCTCTTGGCGATGGCGGCGCAGTTGGCCGCCGACGCAGGAGCAGAGACGAGCGCGAGGCCCAGGGTGGAGACGAGGGCGAGAGCCGAGACCATGGATCTCCTCGGGGTGAACGCGGGGTGGGGGGCGTGCCGCTCCGGAGGGTGGCGTCCGGCGGCGCAATCTCGGCCGGGGCCTTACCGGATTGGTCTGGCCTCGTCGAGGGACGAGGGCGCCCCGGGGACACGCGCCGGGCCGGGCCCCATCCCTGGCGGGGGCCCCTTGGAAGGGTGCGGCAAGTCCGGAGACCCCCCGCTTGGGGCAGACTGCCGCCCGCCCTCCCGGGCCCCGCCGTCGCCCGCCTGGTCGGTGAGATCTGCGGTCTCGGCTTGCAATCCCCGTTGCCGGTGGGGGCGCAGCCGACATAGTGTGGGAGGCGCGGGGCCTGTGCCCCCAACGGGCCCCTGCGGGCCCGCTGTCCCCCTCGCCGGTGCCTCTGCCCGGTCCGCCCGCTGGAGATTCCCATGAAGAACCTCATCGCTGCCTTCGCCGTGCTCGGCTTCGCCACCGCTGGTGTGGCCCTGGCCGACGACAGCGCCAAGGAAGACAAGACCCCCGAGACGGAGGACTGCTCCAAGCTCGAGGGCGAGGCCAAGACCGCCTGCGAGTCGAAGGCGGCCGACAAGGACGGCGAGCCCAAGGCCGAGCAGAAGGGCAAGGGCAAGTCGCTCAAGAAGACCGAGAACGGCAACATGGAGGGCTTCAACGAGGAGTAGGCCGCCGCCGCTCCTCTGGCCCCGGCGCCCGCCCGTCTCGTGGAGATGGCGCGGGCGTCGTCGTTCTCGGGGCCTTCTCCCGGCGGTCGGCCCCGGGGGCTCAGGCCAGGATGATGCGGGTGTAGGCGCCGACGAAGAAGGTGAGGATGATGATGCCCAGGAAGGTCTCGAGGGTGTTGAGGTACTGGAAGCGCCAGTCGTCCTCGCCGAAGTCCCAGCCGGTGTTGAAGGCGCCGATGGTCTGGAGCGAGATGTAGATGAGGCCGTGCCAGGGGATGTCGCGCAGGGGCACGTCGTCGCCCCGGTAGGCCACGATCGTGTTCGGGCAGAAGACCCGGTAGATCCAGGCGAAGACCACCGTGGTGATGATGAGGGTCCAGGCGAGGTTGCCGAGGCGCACGCCCCAGCCGAAGGCCAGCTCGAAGATGGGCCAGCCGATGACCCAGGCGACGACGGTCTCGCGCAGGCCGAGCAGCCCGCGCCGGGCCTCGTTCAGCTCGGTGTGCTTGATCCACCAGTAGGCCCAGTCTTCGTCGGTGGTCATCGAGCGGTCGCCGAAGCTGCTCTTGAGCGACACGAACTCGTCGATGGCCCGGTCGTGGCAGGCCCGCCGCAGCGCCTCGGGGCCGAGCTCGTGGCTCCGCAGCAGCCGCCGCATGCGCACGTCCTCCATGACCGCCGGCCCGGTGTCGCCCTCGGCGCAGCGCTCGTAGAAGAGGCGGTGGCCCTCGGCGAAGATGCCGTCGCGGCGGGGATCGAGCAGCTGCTCGCGCGAGATCTGGAAGCTCTCGATCTCGGCGCCGTAGAGGCTGATGTCGGCGCCGTCCCGGAAGCGGGCGTCGGTCAGGGTGAGCCGGCCGGCGACGTTGGCGTCGTCGAAGATGAGGCTGTGGTGGAAGGTGGCCTCGTTGAAGGAGAGCTCGTTCGAGAAGATGGTCGTGAAGTCGGCGGCGCTGTGCCAGGTGGTGCGCTCGAAGTGGGTCTCGCCCTGGAACTGGGTGTTGTAGAACTCGGCCCGGCCGTGGGTGCCCGGGCGGCCGAAGCGCACCCGCTCGAAGATGCAGAAGCCCTCGAAGACGCTGTTGGCGAAGCTGATGTCGCTGTCGATGCGCGCGATGAGGTCGTCGACCGCCTCGACGCCGTAGCTGGAGCGCGCCGTGAGTGGCTCTTCCTGGTCCTTGTCGCCCTGCCACTGGCGGTAGAGCGAGAGCAGGGGCGTCGGGTCGTCGAGGTGCTGGGCGCGGGTGATGTCGTCGAGGGAGAAGCGCACCTTGCCGGCGAAGACCACGTCGACGAAGCTCGCCGGCGCCTGGAGCCAGGCGCCGATGAAGTCCATGCCGCCGACGAGCATCTCCTTCATCTGGAGCTCGTCCTCGAAGATGGCCCGGCTCATGTTCAGCCGGCCGCCGACCTCGGTGTTGCGGAAGGACACGGGCCCGGCGAAGCGGCCGTTCTCGAAGGTGACGTCCCGGGCCCACTCGCACTGGTCGAAGGAGGCCGCCCCCTCGAAGTGGACGCTGTTGAGGTAGACCATCTGCTCGCTGAACATGCCGCGGAAGGTCGTGTCGGCCCGGTAGCGGGTGTGGCCCAGGTAGACCTGGTCGGTGTAGAGGGCGTTCTTGAAGTTGGCGCCGCCACCGAAGACCGAGAAGCGGTAGTCGGCCATGCCCTGGATCTCGGTGTCGCGGAAGTCGGCCAGGCCCTCGAAGCTCGACAGCACCCAGTAGGCGATGCGGCCCGTGACCTGCACCTCCTGAAAGTTGGCCCGCCCGAGGATGACGCTCTCGCGGATCATCAGGGTCTCGAAGCGGGAGCCCGGGATGGCGGCCGAGGCGTTGACCTTGCCCGACCAGGTCTTGCCCAGGTCCACGTCGCCCAGCACGATGGCCTTCATCTTGAAGTCGTCGACGTGGCGGTCGCTGATGCGGATCGAGCCCACCACGCAGCGGTTCAGGAAGATGTCGGCGGGCATCGCCTCCTGGGGCACGCGGCTCAGGTCGAGGTGGTCGATGTAGCAGTAGGAGAGCCGGCCGCCCGGCGCGCTGCGCAGGGCCTCGAGGGCCCGGTCGTCGGGGATGACCTGGAGGTGGCGCGGGTCGCCCTTGGAGGTGTGGTAGATGAGCGCGTCACCGCCGGCGCGGGCCGTCTCGACCAGGGCCCGGACGTGGTCGAGGGCCTCGTCCACCAGCGCCCCGCGCTCGGGGTGCTCCGAGTCGATGCGGAGCGCGAGAATGGTCATCAGGACGTCGTCATCGCCGCCCTCTCCGTCCCAGCCCCGGCGCCACAGGGCGGCGGCCTCGTCGTGGTCGCCCATGTGCTCGCGCAGCAGCGCCTCGCGCACATAGGGGCGCATGCTCATGTACTTCTGCAGCTCTTCGAGGGACTGGGCCTTCTCGTAGAGCTGGCGGGCGAGCGCAGGCTGGCCGTGGTCGCGCCAGTGGTCGGCGGCGCGCTCGAGGGTGCGCGGGTCCTCGACCGCGGCCGCCTCGTCCATGCTCGTGATGGAGGGGGGGCGGCCCTCGGCCTGGCCCGAGGCCAGGGGGGCGGCGAGGGCCTGCCACAGGGCGGCGAGCAGCACGAGCATCCACGGCGTGGGCGGCATCGAGGGCTCGCAGTCCGGTGGGGCGCGGGGGGAGGACGGGCGGGCGCCGGCGGCGCGGCGGGAGGCCCAGAATGCCAGACGGGGGCCCCGGACACAGGACGGCTCCCGCGGGGGGAGCCGTCAGCAGGGGCGCCGCTGCGGGCTCAGCGAACGGCGGGATTGCGCCGCAGCACCCAGTCCTGGCCGTCGGTGACGTCGGCGGGGGTGTCGGGAGCGGGGGCCCAATACATGAAGTTGTCTTCGCCCGAGCTGCCCTCGGGCGTGTCGCCGATGGGATCGTGTTCGGAGCCGCTCTTCTCGGTGGTGTGGAAGAGGCCGAGGAAGTGGGCCCCCTCGTGGGCGATGGTCAGGCCGACGTAGGGCGCGTCGTCCTCGAGGTCGACCGTGCCGACGATCATGCCGGACTTGCTGGTGCCGTCGAGGGTGGCGGCGCCCGGGGGGCCCGCCGACTGGCCGAGGATGGTGGCGCCGCTGTCGCTCGTGATCTCCTGGACGAGGAAGATGGTGAGCTCGGTGCCGCTGGTGCCGCTGACGGTCTCGTAGAGCTCGCCGGCCTCGGTGCTGCTGGAGCTGGCGTCGATGACGGTGTAGCGGTCGACGTCGCCCGAGAAGTTCTCGTAGTTGACCTCGCCGATGGAGAGGCCGGCCTTCGCCCAGATGGACTCGACCTTGTCGAGGGCGGTCTGGAGGTTGGCGTTGCCCTCGGCCGAGCCGGCATCGAGGCCGTCGACACCGACGAAGACGATGTTGAGGTCGATGACGCCCGAGCCGCCGGCCGCGCTGGTGCGGGTGACCTGGGTGCAGCTGACCTCGACGGGCTCGCCGCCGGCGGCGACCCAGATGCGGGCCTTCCACTTGCCGGCCGTGATGTTGTGGTCGGGGGAGACCGGCATCAGGATGGGCAGGTAGTCGTCCATCACGCCCACCCGCATGTCGGTCTGGGCGTGGTCCTCGTGGAGCTCGTTGGAGTAGTAGAGGGCGCCGGAGGGATCGCGGATCTCCCAGGCGGTGCCGAGCAGGTCGTAGCCCCAGGGCCCACAGCCGAGCAGCACGGAGCTCGCGCCCTCGGGCACGTTGAGGGTGATGGGCTTGGTCAGGCCGCCGGTGTCGGTGACGTAGGTGCCGAGGTCCTCGGTCTGGGAGGGCGGCTCCTTGTCGTCCTTGCAGGCCCAGCCGACGGCGAGGGCGATGGAGAGCGGCAGGATGCTCTGCTCGAACAGGGAGGGCTTGCGCATGGGGGGACTCCAGGGCGCGGGCCAGCGGCCGCACGCGCGCAGGCAAGAGAAGGGAGGGTTCAGCGGCGGCGGGCCAGGGCGCCCTCGATGGTCTCGCGGACCGCGGCCGAGTCCTCGACCGCCAAGCGGGCGTCGAGTACGGGCAGCACGGCCTTGTCGTCGATGTTGCCCAGGGCGTGGGCGGCGGCCTCGCGGAGCTGGGCGTCGCTGGCGGCGAGGGCGTCGGTGAGCTGGGGCAGGGCGGCGACGCCCCAGCCGTTGGCCAGGGCGTAGGCGGCCTTGCGGGCGAGCAGACGATCGTCGCCCTTCAGGGCGGCCTCGACCACCGGGCGGGTGGTGGTGTTGGGGAACCAGCCGAGGGCGTGCACGGCCCGTGCCCGGGCCGAGTGGCGGGCGCTGGCGTCGCCGAGGATCTCGATGAGCTCGGTGTGGACGTCGGGGGCGATGGCCTTGAGGCGCGCCGCGCTGGGCGGATCCTCGATGCCGTTGAGCTCGTGCATGACCGCGTCGCGGTGGGGCCCGGCGAGGGCGGGCGTGGCCAGACACCAGGCCAGGCCGAGGGCGAAGAGGCGGGGGGTCGAGGGCATGGCGGACTCCAGCGAAGAGGAGAAGCGGAGCGTGGGGGCCGGGCGCCCGCGGGACGCCGCCCCGGGTCGGGGTCGGGCTGGTGGCGCGCCGCAGGGACCGCGGTCGCGGGGCCGGTCAGGGGCACGGGCCGCGCCGGGGGGCCCGCTCTCGAGAGGTCGCCCCCAACTTGCGGCGTTGCCCCGACGTCGTCAAGGCGCGCGACGTGTCTGTGTCATTGCAGGACGGCCTGCCGGTCCGCCGGCCCCCGCGGGGGGCATCGGGGCAGCGCCGCGGCAAGAAGCGCGGGGGCTTCGGGGCCCGGGACCGGGGCAAACCGGATAGGCGGGGCGGCACGGGGAGACGGGGGTCGGACTTGGACCGGCCCCAGGGGCGCGGCAGCCCGCCAGACGGACTGCGTGTCGGCCACCAGCTCCCCCCTCCGCATGCCCTGCGCGGCGCGGGACTGTGCCCGCCTGCGCGACCCCGCCCGCTCCCCCCGCGGGCCCCCAACCTCACGAGGCCAGCAGGACTTCGCTCAAGGTACGGCCGCCCCGCCCGAGACTCCCGGTCACCGCCCGACCGGGTGCCCGGCCGCCGCGCCGCCCCCCTGCTGCATCGGAGATGACGCGAATGTCGACCCCCAGCGCTCCGGACCCCGCCAGCCTGCTCTCTGGCGACAACGCCGCGTTCCTCGACCAGCTCTACGCCGACTGGTGCCGTGACCCGGCCTCGGTCTCGGCAGACTGGGCCGACTACTTCTCTAGGGCCGACGGCGGGGGCCTGGCGCCTGCGGACGGCCCCCGGTTCCAGCCCCGCTCGATCTTCCACGGCGGCGGCCGGGGCAGCGCCGCCCCCGCCGACTCGCGCAGCGCCCACCGCCAGGCCGGCGTCGCCCAGCTGATCAACGCCTATCGGGTGCGCGGCCACCGCGAGGCCGACATCGACCCCCTCGGCAACCGCCAGGTCGATCCCCACCCCGAGCTCCAGCTCGACTTCTACGGCCTCAGCGACGACGATCTCGACGTCCAGGTCTCGGGTCGCCCGCTGTTTGGCGTGCCCGAGATGACGACCCTGCGCACCATCGTCGACCGGTGCCGCAAGGCCTACTGCAGCGGCTTCGGCGTCGAGTTCATGAACATCGGCGACATCCGCAAGAAGCGGTGGCTGCAGGAGCGCATCGAGACGCTCCACGACGCCCCGATCCTCTCCCGCGACGAGGAGATGCGCGCTCTGCGGCTGCTCTCTGACTCGGAGAACTTCGAGCGGCTGCTCCACAACCGCTTCCCGGGCACCAAGCGCTTCAGCGTCGAGGGCGCCGAGACCCTCGTGCCGCTGCTCGACTTCATCCTCGGCGCCGCCGGCAGCCGCGGTGTGGACGAGGTGATCATCGGCATGGCCCACCGCGGCCGCCTCAACGTGCTGGCCAACATCCTCGAGAAGCCCGTGCGCCAGATCGTCGAGGAGTTCGACGGCCACGCGCCCTCCGCGAGCATGACCGGCTCGGGCGACGTGAAGTACCACCTCGGCTACTCGAACGAGTACTCCACCCTCGGCGGCGAGAAGATCATGATCTCGCTGGCCTTCAACCCCTCCCACCTCGAGGCGGTGAACCCCGTGGTCGAGGGGCGGGTGCGGGCGCGCCAG
>CAXQUZ010000254.1:0-8458 GCA_964226865.1 Myxococcota bacterium
TCTACACGTCTTAAGACACTCTTTCCCTACACGACGCTCTTCCGATCTGGCGCCGCCCAGGTGACCGAGACGCTCACCGACGCGGTCGAGAACTACGTCACCTACACCCAAGACCGCGGTCGCTTCCTCGACTACCGCATGGCCATCACGACGGCGACAGGCGACGAGCTGGGCGACGGCATCCTGGCCCCGGGCGAGGGCGGCACCTTCATCGGCGACTCGGCCGAAGACGCCATCATCAGCAAGGACGACCCGGACGTCGAGGCCCGCTTCCTCGACCTGCTCATCTGCGACACGGGCTACTGGGACAACCCGCCCATCGGCGGCACGGGCACCCTCGACTCCTGCGAGACCCTCCCCGAGGACGGCGTCATCACCCAGGAGTTCCTCAACTGCTTCTGCGGCGACGGCGCCTGGGACAACCCCGCGGGCACGGGCCAGGAGCAGCACCTCGAGTCGGCCCTGATGGCCCTCTGCCGGGCCTCTGACGACCCGCCGGACGTCTGCTTCGAGAGCGTGGGCATCTTCGAAGACACCCAGCAGTACACCAACCCGGGCTTCCTCCGGGACGGGGCCACCGCGGTCATCGTCATCGTCACCGACGAGGGCGACGCGGCCTCTCCCCGCTTCGTCGGCGCCGACACCGACCCGGCCCCCTACCTCGAGGCCTTCGCCGAGTTCGACCGTCCCATCAAGGTCGTGACCATCGGCCCCCACTTCGAGGTCGAGACCGGCAACGTCTACTGCGGCTCCCAGGGCTCGGGCACCCCCCCGCTCTACGCCATCGAGCGCCTCTACGGCGTGAGCAACGACTCGGGCGGCTTCTACAGCTTCATCAACGAGCCGGTCACGGGCTCCGACTGCGAGAACACCGACTTCTCGGTGCCCCTCCGCGACCTCGGCGCGCTGCTGGTCAACCTCGACACCGCCTTCCAGCTCCAGAGCGTGCCCGACGTCTCCACCATCCAGGTGTGGATCGACGGCGAAGAGGTGCCCAAGGCCTCGCTGGTGAGCGGTGAGGCGGGCGGCACCGACGCCGAGTACGACCAGGGCTGGAGCTACGACCCCTCCCAGAACGCGGTCTCCTTCTGGGGCAGCTGGGTGCCCGACTTCAACGCGGACGTCGAGATCTTCTACCGCCCCCTCGAGGGCCGGCCCCGCGACCTCCCCTTCTAGGCCCTCCCCCGCTGCGCCGCCGTCCCTCCCCCCGCGGGAGCGAGACCGCACCATTTCCCTGGTGATGCCGATGCGTCTGTCCCTGCCGCCCCTTGCTGCGGCCCTGTCCCTCGCTGTCCTCCCCGCCACCGCCCTCGCGGCCGATGACGGGGCCGCGAGCCCCAGCCCGGTCGACGTCGGGGTCATCAAGAACAGCGACATGCGCGTGGTGCAGAAGCTGCTCTTCTCGAAGGAGGGCAAGGCCGAGTATGGCTTCGCCCTCGGCTGGATGCCCTTTGACAGCTACACCACCACCCCCATCGGCGCGGTGACAGGCGGCTGGCACTTCTCCGAGGAGTGGGCGGCGGGCCTGACCCTCGACGGCGGCTACGCCCTCAAGAACTTCACCTACAAGCAGCTCGAGAGCGACGCCTACGGCATCCAGCCCGATGCCTACGCCCACCTCGTCGGGGTCTTCGCCGACGCCCAGTGGTCGCCCATCTACGCCAAGTTCAGCTGGCGGGGCAAGAAGGTCATCCACCACGACATGTACTTCCTCGGCGGTGTCGGCGGGGCGCTCGAGAAGGCCATGATGCCCGACGGCGCCACCACCTTCTCCCCGGGCGTGGCCCTCGGTGTCGGCATGCGGGTCTTCACGGGCCCCAACTCCTTCCTCAAGCTCCAGTTCCGCGACGACCTGCTCATCCAGAACCGGGTGAAGACGGCCGACACCCAGGCCAAGTTCCTCAAGCAGAACGCCGGCATCACCATCGGCTACAGCTTCTTGACCGGGAAGGGCAAGTGATGTCCCCACGCGCCATCGTCCGCTTGCTGCTGGTGGCCGGGATCTGTGCGGTCGGGCTGCCCGGCACGGCCGACGCGCGCTCCCGGCTGAAGAAGCCGGCCGAAGAGCCCGAGAAGGTCGATGTCGAGGCCATGCTCGCTGCGCGGGCCGAGGTCTTCGGCGCCGTGGACGAGGCCTTCGATGCCGGCCGCAAGAAGGAGGCCGCGGATCTGCTCGTGGAGGTGGTCGAGAACCCCGACCACGCCCAGTTCCACGCCGAGGCCTACTACCGGCTCGGCGGGCTGCTCGAGAGCTTCGACCTGCCCTACTCGGCCCTGGTCGCCTACGAGAAGGCCCTCGCCACCGACGCGCCCCTGGTCAAGGAGGCCGCCGCCAAGGCCATCGCCCTCGCCGACAAGGTGGGCGACACGGCCCTGCTCGAGGACGTCTTCAGCAAGAACCTTGGCCTCGAGGTCGACGCCAAGGTGCGCTCGCGCATGGCCTACCTCGCCGCCCGCGAGAGCTTTGCCCGGGGCATCCACCCCCTGGCCCTCGCGACGCTCAAGATGGTCGACGCCAGCGACCCCTACTTCCCCGAGGCGAAGGCCCTCGAGGGGGTGGCCATGGCCCAGCTCGGCCGCCACCAGGACGCCCTCGTGCCCCTCCAGGTCGCCCTCGGCTCGGGCAAGGCCCTGGGGCGCGACCAGCGCTTCCACGACATGATCAACCTGAACCTGGCCCGGGCCTACTACGGCGCGAACAACTTCCCGCGCGCCATCGAGTACTTCGGCAACGTCCAGCGCGACAGCCTCTCGTGGCCCGAGGCCCAGTTCGAGCGGGCTTGGTCCTTCTTCCGCCTGGAAGACACCAACGGCGCCCTCTCCCAGCTCCAGACCCACGTCAGCCCCTTCCTGACCGAGCAGTACTTCCCCGAGGCCGCGCTGCTGCGGATCTACTCGCTGTTCCTCATGTGCAAGGTCCCCGAGGCCAGCAAGCAGATCGAGACCTTCCGGGCCGACTACGGCGAGAAGGTGCCCGTGCTCGACGAGGTCGCGGCCAAGGAGCCCCAGGCCCTCTTCCGCGCCATGGCCGCGAAGATCGAGAAGGACGAGACCGAGCTGCCCGAGATGATCTGGGGCCGCTACCTCGAAGAAGACCGCTTCAACGACAGCCTCACGGCCGTGCGCAGCGCCGACGACGAGTCGAAGCGCCTCGCCAACGTGGCGGCCAACCCCTTCAGCGACTGGGCCAAGGACCAGGTGGCGGCCCGCCGGGCCGTGCTCGTCGCGGCCGAGGGCACCCGCATCCAGCAGCGCGCCACCCGCATGGCCACCGAGCTGCGCGAGATGCTGCAGGCCGCCGAGCTGTCGGCCCTCGACATGCTCGACTTCGAGACCCGCCTCTACTCCCAGGCCGCCGCCCAGGGCGAGATGCTCGACGCCCGCAAGGTCGTCAACCGCAAGGACCGGGTCAAGGCCAACCAGCGGGCCTGGCCCTGGGAGGGCGAGTACTGGGCCGACGAGGTGGGCTACTACCGCATCGAGTCCGAGCCGGACTGTCCCTCGGGCATGCGCCAGGGTGCTGGTCGCTGACAATGGCGGTCAGCAGGGTGTCTTCGGTCATCCTGTCGGCCCCGCTGACGCCGCCCCGGCTCCGTGCCGTGGGCGGCGTCGCGTGTCTCGGGCGCCCGGGTTCAGAGCGAGACGGGGGCCCGGCCCGATCGCCTGGCCAGGGCCGCGCCACCGGGGTCGGCCCGCCCGGGCCCCCCAGGCGGACGCGCCCCGGGCGATGAGATAGGGTGAAGCCACGGGAGAGCCCGCACCCTGAGCAGGGGCCGCGGCGCTGGATCGGCCCGCCCCACCCCCGGGCGGCCACCGTCCCCCACCGCCTGGCCGCGTCCCGCCGCGGTCGGTGCCAGCACGAGGTTCAGGCCGGATGACGCGACCGCTCAGGATCCACGTGGTCGATGACGACCCGGCCATCCTCCAGCTCGTGGCCGAGGCCCTGCGCCTGCGCGGCCACGAGGTCCAGACCAGCGACAACGGCGCCCTGGGCCACGCCCGCATCGTCGAGACCCTGCCCGACCTCGTCATCCTCGACGTGATGATGCCCGGGCTGGACGGCGTCGAGCTCTGCCGCCGGCTGCGTGCCGAGCCCGCCCTCGACGACACGAGGCTGGTCGTGCTGAGCGCCAAGGTCTACGACGCCGACCGCCAGGCAGCGATGGCGGCCGGGGCCGACGCCTACGTGACCAAGCCCATCCGGGTCGAGAAGCTCTACGAGACGGTCGACCGGCTCATCGCCGACCGCATCCAGGTGCGCTTCTGGGGCGTGCGGGGCACGCTGCCGGCCCCGTCCCCCGAGAACATCCGCTACGGCGGCAACACGAGCTGTGTGAGCCTCGAGTTCCCCCGGGGCCAGCTCTTCGTGCTCGACGCCGGCACGGGCATCCGGGTGCTGGGCAACCAGCTGCTGGGCAAGACCGACGGCCGCCTCTCGGGCGCCATCATGCTGACCCACCCCCACTGGGACCACATCAACGCGCTGCCCTTCTTCGCGCCGCTCTTCGTGCCGGGCAACCAGTTCCAGATCTGCGGGCCGAGCCAGCCGGGCGCCAGCGTGCGCGACCTCGTCGCCGCCCAGATGGACGGGCGCTTCTTCCCCATCACCCCGCGCGAGTTCGGCGCCGACCTGACCTACACCGACCTGCGCCAGGGCCGCTACCGCATCCAAGACATCGAGGTCGAGGCCATGATGCTCATGCATCCGGGCGTCTGCCTCGGCTACCGCTTCCGCCACGCGGGGCGCTCGGTGGCCTACGTGACCGACCAGGAGCTCTACCTGCCGGGCTCGCCCTTCTACACCCAGGAGTACGTCGAGCGGCTGATCCAGTTCCTCAGCGGCACCGACCTGCTCATCACCGACACGACCTACACCGACGCCGAGTACCCGAGCAAGGTCGGCTGGGGCCACACCTGTGTCAGCCAGGTCGCCGATCTGGCCCACCGGGCGGCGGTGCACCGGCTGTGCATCTTCCACCACGACCCGGCCCAGAACGACGACGACATCGACCGCAAGCTCGATGCCGTGCGCGAGGCCCTCGCGGCCCGCAAGTCGCGCACCGAGGCCCTGGCCCCGGCCGAGGGCGACTGCCTCGAGGTCTGACCCGAGCTTGGGGCCCCCGGCGCGCGGGACGACGACGGCCGCCCGGGCGCGCGGCGCCCCCGCCCCTCAGCCGCAGACGGCCGCGGTGATGGCGGGGTCGACCCCGTAGCCCTCGAGGAAGGCGCGGCGCTCGCGCTTCATCTGGGCGACCCAGGCCCGGTGGAGCTCCGCCTGGCCCTGGTCGGCGAAGTGGCGGGAGGGGTCGAGGATGGCCAGGGGCACCACGTCGAGCAGCGCGGCGTTCTCGGGGGCGTCCACGTCGACCAGCTCGTAGCCGAAGTCGGGGTCGCGGCGCCAGACGATGCGGTCGGCGAGCAGGGCCTCGAGCATGGCGCTGGAGTGGCGGATCTTGACCTTGAAGCCCACACCGGCGGCCACCGAGCGCTGGTCGCCGGCGACGTAGCCCGTGTTCATCATCCACAGGTCGACGGCGGGCATGGTTGCGGCCAGCTCCGAGAAGCGGCCGGCCTGGAGGCCGAAGGCCCGGGGGAAGAAGGGCTGGGTGAAGGGCGAGCGGGTCTTGCCCACCTCCTTGCCCGCCGCCGAGGTCTTCGTGGTCTCGCCGAGCATGAAGTAGCCGGCGGCCTGGGCGGGCGAGGTGAAGCGCACGATGCCCGGGGTCGCCGCGTCGTGCCCCTCGTCCCGGTTGAGGATGCCCATGCTGTGGACCGGGGGGATGGCGTGCAGGTCGGCGGCGTCGTCGACCCGGGCCATGGGGATGATGCTGCGGCCGTTCGCCGTCCAGCGCACGAAGTCCCAGCCGTCGTGCAGCACCCCCTGGGCGTCGCAGACATCGGCGATGGAGACCTCGCCGGCGATGTAGCGGTCGACGTTCTCGGCGGGCGCCCCCGTGCCCACGAGGGCCTCCCGGAGCCGGGCCACGTCGGCGGGGCTGAGGTCTTCCTTGAAGAAGTCGGGGCTGCCGTCGGCCTCGAGGTAGACGTTCTCGAGCCAAGCGTCGGCGCTGACCGTGCCCCGGTAGATGGTGGGCTCGGCCGCCTCGGTGAGGCCGAAGGTCTTGGCAAAGCAGCCGTTCTCGGTGATCGACAGCTCGCCGCCCGGCCAGAGGGTGACCATGTCGTCCTGGATGGGCTGGGTGAGGCTGCCCTGCTTCGAGAAGGTCGTGGTGGTCTTGCCCGTGCCCGACAGGCCCATGATGGTCATGGTCACGTCGTTCTCGCCCACGTGCACGAGCTTGGCGCCCGCGTGGAGGGTGAGGCCGCCGTTCTGGTAGCTCAGCTCGTTGAGCATGCGCAGGGCGGCCTTCTTCGACTCGCCGAAGTAGTCGGGGCCGATGATGTGGGTGCGGAGGTTGGCCAGGTCGACGATGATGGCCTGGCGGCCGGGCATGTCGTCGAGGAAGAGGTTGGGGGTGTAGACGATCTGGAAGGCCGGCTGGAAGGGCTCGTCGGGCCCGAGCACGTCGGCGACCGGGAAGCGCAGCACGGACTGCATGCCGGCGATGTTGGCGCCCTCGAGGGTGTAGAGCCACTGGACCCCGACCGCGCGGGCGCCGAGGCCCTGGAAGCCCTGGACCTCGATGAGTGCGCCCTTCTCTTCGATGTAGGCCCGCTGGCGTGCGATGAGCTCGTCGGCCCGCTCCCGGCTCATGAGCTGGTGGGAGTAGCGGTCGGCATGCGCGGCGGGCGCGACCACGTGGGTGTACTTGGCCATGCGCGCCTTGTTGCGCGTCACCTTGACCAGGCTGCCCGTGCTGGTCTCGAAGACGTAGGGGGTGTGGGCCAGAGCCAGGGCGCGCAGCTCGGCCTGGCTCGGGTTGCTGTGGTAGGTCACGGCGAAGGGGCGGAGGTCGTGCGGGGGGGCATCGACCACAAGGCGCGAGGAAGCGGGGGTCTGGCCAGTCATCTTGCGCTCCGGAGGGAGGGGCTTCGGTTAGCGGTCAGGGGCGGGAAGCGGCGCGGGGCGCCGGCTCTCTGCGACACAACTCAGGTGGGTGCGGGGCCCGGGGCGCCCGGCACGACCAGGAGGCGACCCGATGCTCGACCTTGCCCGCATGCAGCGCATCCGCCTCTCGGCGCGGCCGTCCGGGCAGCTCGTGCTGGCCGAGGTCTTGCGCACAATGTACCGGCTGGGGGGGCTGCGGGTGCGGGTGATCGGCCTCGAGCACATCCCCCAGCACCGGCCGGTCATCCTGGCGATGAACCACACCGATCGGTACAACTACTTCCCGCTCCAGGTGCGCATGCACGAGCTGGGGCTGCGCTACCTGGCGAGCTGGGTCAAGGCCAAGTACTACGAGAGCAGCGCGATGGCGGGCTTCATGGAGAAGACCGCCAACATTCCGCTCGCGAGCCGGGGCTGGGTCGTCACCACCGAGGTCCGGCGCCACCTGGGGCGGCCCCCCACGGCCCGGGTCTACCGCCAGCTCAAGGATCTCGCCGACGGGCTGCCGGTGCCGGCGGCCGAGCGGGATCCCGAAGTGGACGCCTTTCTCGAGAGCGCGGGCCACGAGGACTGGCCGGCCCGGGTCGACGCGCGCTTCGGTGCCTTCGCGGGCGAGGCCGTGCGGCTCACGGGGGCGGCCTTCGCGGCCGGGCTCCACGTCCAGATCTTCCCCGAGGGCACCCGGCGCATCCGGCTGGGCCGGGGCCACGTGGGTGTTGCCCAGATTGCCCAGCACTTCGGTGTTCCCGTGGTGCCCGTGGGCTGCAGCGGCTCCCACCGGGCCTTCCCCGGCAACAGCCCCTACCCGTCGCGGGCCACCATCACCTACCGGGTGGGCGCGCCCATCCTGCTGGACGACCCGGCCGTCGCCGCCTTCAGGGTGCGGGCGCCCTTCGCCCCCCTCACGGCCGCCGCCGGCCAGGCCCACGGGCCGGCCTTCCGGGGCTTCACGGACCACGTCATGGCCCGCATCGCGGAGCTGGTCGACCCAGAGCATCTGCCGGTCACCGGGGAGGACGAGGGGGAAGGCGGCGAGCAGGATGCAACAGATAGTCTGTCAAGCGTTTCTCCACGGCTGTCTCCTAAGGTACCACCTGTATCAGTACCTACACCCTTAGAGAAACCGCCGATTGCTCATACTCAACCTACCGCTAGTAAGCCGTTCCAGAAAGTGACTGATAAGCCAGTCGCCTCGCAAAATACCGACATACCAGTTGTCCGCGATGAACCGGTAGGGGCTGATATAGATGTAAGTCCTAAGTTTAGTAAGAGTTCTAACGTTTCAGCACCGGATGTACCAGTAGGTTCACCATCTCCGGTTGACGATCTACCGGCAGCGAAGGTTGGTATGTCGAAATACACTAGCCCTACACCTAATGCAGTACTAGACGAACCAGTAAAGACCGGGACGAGGTTTGGTGATGAGATCGGAAGAGCACACGTCTGAAC
>CAXQUZ010000255.1:0-14830 GCA_964226865.1 Myxococcota bacterium
GGTCTGTGCCGCCCTCGAGGGCGCGGCGGTGGGGGGCGGCGCAGAGCTGCTGACGGTGGCGGACCACGTGGTCGCGGGCAGCGCGGCCCGGGTGGGCTTTGTCCACGCCCGCCTGGGGGTGTCGCCCGGCTGGGGCGGGGCCCGGCGCTTGGTGGACCAGGTGGGGCCCCGCCGGGCCCTCGCGCTGTTGAGCGGGGCCCGGCTGGTGCCCGCAGACGAGGCGCGGGCGCTCGGCCTGGTGGATGCGGTGGTGCCCGCCGGCACGGCCCATGCTGCGGCGCTGGCCCACTGTCGGGCGGTCGCGGCGCTGCCCCCAGAGGCGATCCGGGCCGCCGTGTCGCTGGCCCGGGGCCCCTCGGTGGACGAAGAGCGGGCGGCCTTTCTCTCGCTCGGGGGCGGGCCCGCCCACGTCGCCGCGCTCGCCCGCACGCCCCACGGTCGCCCGTGAGGCGGGCGGCGCTCCGGGGCCTCCTGCTGGGGCTCGCGTGGGGTCTCGCCACGGGCTGCCCCCGCACGGTGCCCGAGGCTGCGCCCGAGGTCGTGCCTCCGCCGCCGAAGGGCCCGCCGCCCGCCGGCCGCCTCGACGGGGGCCGCTACGTCGACGCCCAGCACGGCTTCAGCCTGGCCCGGCCGGCCTCGTGGATCCTCCAGATCGGCCGGGACGCCGACGCCCTGCGCATGCGCATGGTCCACGACGAGACCGGCGTGATGCTCGAGCTGTGGGCCTTCGAGGGCGCGAGCCTGGCGCCCCGTCCCCGTCCCGACTGCCTCTGGAGCTTCACGGACGTCGGGCCCTACCAGGGGCTGCCCGGCAACCGAGAGACGGGCATCGGGAGCTGTGTGCCCGACGACCCGGCCACGCCGCTGGTCATGGCGTGGATGCACCCCCTGCCCACGGGGGTGCTCCAGCTCGAGGTGCACTACCCGGAGGGCACCCTCGTCGGTGCAGAGCCCATGGTGCGGGCCCTGCTCGCGACCTTCAGGGCTGCTGGCGCCGGCGGGCGATGAGCAGGCCGAAGGGCAGCGCGAAGAGCAGCAGCCGGCCGTTGACGTGGCCGCCCGAGGCGCAGCCCCCGCCGCAGCCGCTGCTGTCGCCACAGCCGGCGCCGGCGTAGCTGACCGCGCCGATGCTCGCGTAGATGCCGAGCCAGTCGCCCTCGGGGCCGGCCTCGTCGACCTCGAGGCTCGTCAGTCCGAGGCCCTCCATGGCCGGGAGGGCGACGGCCAGCCCGCCGAGCTGGTCGGCCAGGATCGGCCCCACCAGGGTGTCGACGACGCCGCGGAAGCCGTCGGAGATGCTGGCGTCGAGGCCCGTGGCGAACTCGTTGTGGACCACCTCGGGGCTGACGGTCTCGCCCGTGAAGATGATGTCGGGGGTCAGCTCGCCGGTGGCCCCGTCAAAGGGCAGCTCGACGCCGACGTCGGCGTTGAGGTTCACCCCGAGCAGGCGCGAGGTGCGGAAATCGAGCGCACCGTAGAAGTCGAGGCCCAGGTCTTCGACCTTTACCACCACGTCGTGGTCGCCGTCGGTCACGAGGGTGGGGGCGACTTCCGGGCGGGTGAAGATGAGGAGGTCGGAGGGGGTCTCGGTGAGAGAGGCGAAGACCTCGCCAGCGGTCTCGCCCACGAAGAGGCCCATCAGCGCCGTGTTGAGGGGGAAGCCCGTGAGCTCCTCGTCGATGGCCTGGCAGAGCAGGCCGCCCCGCCAGACGCTGTAGAGCAGCTGGTTGGCGAACTCGTCCGAGACCAGCATGCCGAGGTGGTGTCCCGGGCTCGTGGTGGCACCGGGCGCGCCGATGGCCGGGGGCTCGCCGTCGACCCGGACCGAGCCGCCCGGGTCCCAGGTGGCGATGCACTCGGCGGGCGCGCCGGCCTCCATGCCGCCGTCCATGGCGAGGCGCATGCCCTCGGGCTTGATCTCGATGTCGCCCGGGTAGAGCTGGAGAGTGGCCGTGACGCCGCCGAGGTCGATCTCCTGCTCGATGTTGGCCTGAGAGAAGCTGTCTTCGAGCACGGCCTCGATCTCGGGGGCGAAGTCCCCGATGGCGTCGTCGATGAAGCTGCCGGCGAAGCTCAGCACGATGTCGAAGAGGTTGAGCCCGAAGAAGTCGAGGATGTCGTTGATGGTCGCGAGGGCGCAGCCGTCGAGCTAGATGTTGTCGCCGTCGAGGTCGTAGCTCAGCGAGATGTCGCCGACGGTGGCGTCGAGGGCCGGGCCGTCCGCGGTCTCGACCACCTGCATGTCGATGTAGGTGTCGATGGTCGCCGTGAAGGGCTTGACCCAGGCGTCGCAGGTCGAGTCGATGCACTCGAGGGTGGTCCACACTCGGAAGGGATCGCTGGCGTCGTTGATCGCGACCTGGATGTCGAAGCTGAGCTCGAGGTAGCCGTTGCGCGGCACGATGGACGCCGAGGGGATCTCGACGTCGATGAGCATGTTCGAGACCTCGTAGCCGTAGCCGCCCAGCCAGCACTGGCCGAGGGCGCCCTCGTACTCCTCGCCGATGGGGTCGATGGGCAGGTCGTCGGGCAGCAGGCTCGGGATCACCCCGGTGATGGCGGTGAAGCCCTCGGGGGTGATGTCGATGATGGCCGCGTCGGTCACCGGCTCACCGGCCGGGAGCAGCTCCTGGGCAGCGGCGGTCGCGGGGGTGAGCAGGGCGGCGCTCAGGGGGCCGCCGATCAGGCAGAGCGGCAGGAGACGGGCGGAGCGGGACGTCGGCACGGGCATCTCCGGGACGCAGCTGGGGGCGGCTGGATGGTACTCCCGCTCAGCCCCGGACGCCATTGTCATGTGCCTGTCGGTGCCCTGACAGCGCCCCGGGGCCCAGCAGTCGGGCGAGGTCTGCGACCGAGAGAAAGCCGGCCCCGGACGCGGCGGCGGCGCGCCCGTCGGTGTCCTCGCGATCCCCCACGAAGAGCATGCGGTGCACGGGCTGGCCGAGCTGGGCCGCCACGGCGTGGAGCCCGTCCGGAAGCGGCTTGAGCGCGCCGAGGGCATGCCCGTCGACCACGGCGTCCCAGCCGTCCGCTCCCATCTGTCGGAGCTTCTCGAGGGCGGGGTGGTCGGAGAAGACCGCCGTGGGCAGCCCGGCGGCGCGCGCGGCGGCGAGCAGGGGGCGACCGCAGCGGGCGGCTGGGCGTCGTGGAAGGTGGCGGGCCAGTGCTGGCGCAGCAGGGCGTCGGACGTGGGGCGGGTGGCGGCGGGCGCGGCACCGGTGCGCACGGCCAGCGCCTCGGCCAGGGCCGCGTCGAGGTCGCGGTGGCGGCGTCCGCGCAGGGAGCGCAGAGCAGGGGAGAGGCCCAGCAGGATCCGGGGGCTGCGGAAGAGCTGGGGCCACAGCCGCGCCCGTCGGCGCTCGACCTCGGCGAGGGTGCCGTCCAGGTCGACACAGAGGGCCCGCCAGCCAGCGAGCAGGTCGCCGGCGGCCGGTGAGGTTGCGGGGGCGGAGGACATGGAGAAGGCCCTGCAGTCGGGGGGAATGGGGAAATCTGATCGACGCGGGAGTTTCTTGGACAGAATCGCGTTGACGCTCTCCGGGGGCCGCAGTATAAAGCTGGCGCTTCGGACGGGGGCGGTCATCGCGCCGCCTCGGGACGACCCGGCAAGCCGCCGGGCTGCAGTCGCAGCAACGTCGCCCCTTCGTTGTCGAGGCCTGACCTCATGGCTAGGTAGCTCAGTTGGTAGAGCAGCGGATTGAAAATCCGCGTGTCGGCGGTTCGACTCCGTCCCTGGCCACCACAAACGTTTGCCGGCATCCGCTCTGGGTGCCGGCGTTCGTCGTTCTCGCGTCCATCTCGGGATGCGGCGCCGACAAGTGCGAGTCGCTCTGCGAGGACGTGGCGCTGCTGCTCGACCAGTGCGTCGACGACTGGCCGGTCACCTGGGACGAGCTCGGGGCCGGCGGGCGCGTGGCCTACCGCAACGAGTGCCGGGAGAACTGGTCGGACGTGCGCTCCGAGCTGGAGAGCTGGGAGCTCGACGACGCCCTCGCCCAGTGCGAAGAGGGGAGCACGGCGCTCCAGCGCACGACGGCGACCGCCACGAGCTGTGACGAGCTGCGGGCGCTCTACGCGCTCGAGTAGGCGCGCGGCCCCTCAGCCGAAGCGGATGCCCTGGAGCTCGATGCCGAGCTTGCGGATGCGGTAGTGCAGGTTGCTGCGCGAGATGCCGAGCTGGCGGGCCGCCTGGGCCTGCACGCCCTGGTTGTCTTCGAGGGCCTGGATGATCAGCGCCCGCTCGAGGGCCGTGAGCTGGTCGACGAGGTCTCGGGCCGCCGCCGGTGCGGGGGGCGGGGACGGCGGCGGGGCAGGGGACGCAGCCGGGGCACGCGGCGGAGGGACGGCCGGACCTTGGGGCTCGAGGCCGGCGAGGTGGGCGGGCAGGATCTCGCTGCCAGGGCAGAGGATGAGGGCCCGCTCGATGACATGCTCGAGCTCGCGCACGTTGCCTGGCCAGTCGTGGGCCATGAGCCGTGCCAGGGCGGCACCCGAGACGCTGCGGGCGGGGCGGCCGTGTCGGGCGGCGTGCTTGCGCAGGAAGTGGTCGACGAGCAGGGGAATGTCGGCGCTGCGCTCGGCGAGGGAGGGCACCTGGATGCGGAAGACGTTGAGCCGGTAGTAGAGATCGGCCCGGAATGCCCCCTCCGCCACCTCCTGCTCGAGGTTGCGGTTGGTCGCCGCCACCACCCGGACGTCCACCTGGATGGTCTCCTGGCCGCCGACCCGCCGTAGCTCGCCTGACTCCAGCACCCGCAGCAGCCGCACCTGCGTGGCCAGGGGCACCTCGCCGATCTCGTCGAGCAGCAGGGTCCCGCCGTCGGCTTGCTCGAAGCGCCCCCGGTGCCGCCGGATGGCCCCGGTGAAGGCGCCCTTCTCGTGCCCGAAGAGCTCGCTCTCGAGCAGGCCCTCCGGCAGCGCCGCACAGTTGACCACCACGAAGGGCCCCCCGGCGCGGCGGCTGCGGGAGTGGATGGCGTGGCTGATGAGCTCCTTGCCCGTGCCGGTGGGCCCGGTGACGAGCACGAGGGCCTCGCTCGGCGCGACCGCGTCGATGAGCTGGTAGACGCCCTGCATCGCCGGGGTGGCGCCGATGAGGGTCTCGTAGTGGTCCCGCTGCTCGAGGCGGGCCCGCAGGCTCTGGACCTCGGCGACGAGCTGGCCGGTGCGGAGGGCGCGCTCGAGCACGAGCACGAGCTCGTCGCGCCGCACGGGCTTGATGAGGTAGTCGGCGGCTCCGGCGCGCATGGCCTGGACGGCGTCGGGCACCGAGCCGTGGCCGGTCATGATGACGACGGGCAGGTCGGGCGCGAGGCTGCGGATGCGGTCGAGCAGGGCGTGGCCGTCCATGCCCGGCATCTTGACGTCGGTGAGGACCAGATCGGGCTGCCGCTGCTCGAAGGCGGCGAGGGCCTCCTCGGCCGAGGCGGTGAGCTCGACCGAGAAGCCGGCCCGCCCCAGGTTCACCCGGAGGGCCGAGCGCACGGCACGCTCGTCGTCGACGACGAGGATGTGGGCGGTGCTGCCTGCGGCCGGCGCGTCGTCCACGGCCTACTCCAGCTCGATGGACATGGGCATCACCGCCCAGACCCGCTCGTCCTCGAGGGCCGCCCAGGTGGCCAGGGTGTCGACGCCCGGCACCAGGCCGAGCTCGGAGAGCGGACGGGAGGGGGGCCGGTAGCCCGCGCGCCACCCGAGCCGGGCTGCGGCAGACGGGGCGGGCGGGGCGGCCACCTGGCGGGCGACCATGGGCGAGCCGGGCCCGTTGACCCACTGGTAGCTGACGAGGTCGACCTCGGCCTTCTCGGAGATGCCGGCCTCGCTGCGGGCCCGGGCCACGGCGTCGAAGAAGCCGCCGAAGTCGTCGACCAGCCCTTGCTTCTGGGCGCGCTTGCCCGTCCAGACCCGGCCCTGGGCCACGGCCTCCACGTCCTCCGGCGACAGCTTCCGTCCCTCGGCGACCCGGCCCTTGAACTGGGCGTAGGTGTTGCCCACCATGTGGTCCAGGGCCGCGAACTCGACCTCGTCGAGCGGCTTGCTGTTGCTGTACATGCCGGCCTTGCGGCCGCGGGTGTGGAGCTCGGTGTTGAGGCCGACCTTCTCGAAGAGGCCGCTCATGTCGAGGAAGGGGCCCGCGTAGACCCCGATGCTGCCCGTGATGGTGGAGGGCTGGGCGAAGACCGAGCGGGCGCCCGCGCTCACGTAGTAGCCGCCGCTGGCGGCGACGGCGCCCATGCTCACGATGACCGGCTTGTCGGCCTTCTCGAGGCGCCGCACGGCCCGCCAGATCTCGTCCGAGGCGAAGGCGCTGCCGCCCGGGCTGTCGACCCGCAGCACCACCGCCTTGACCGCGTCCCGCTCCAGCGCCTCGTCGAGCTGGGCGACGACCGTCTCGGAGCCGCTGGTGAAGCCCCCGCCGAAGAAGCCCGGGCCCGAGCTGGGCCCCCGGACGATGGCCCCGTCGATCACGACCACGGCGATCTCCCGGGGGTTGCGCCAGCCGCTGGTCTCGCGGCTGCGGGCGTAGTTCTCGTCCATGCGGGGACGCTTGCCGAACTCGCTCTCGAGCAGGGCCTCCAGCTCGTCGGGGTAGGCGAGGTGGTCGACGAGGCCGGCCTCCTTCGCTTCCTCCGGGGTGTAGGGCCCGTCGTCGACGAGCCGGGCCATCTCTTCGGCGTCCCGGCCCCGCGAGGCCCCGATGGCGCCGCTCCAGACCGCGGAGAGATCGTCGAGCATTGCGTCGAGCTGCTCGCGGGCTGCCGCCGAGCCCTCGGTGTTCATCAGCATCTCGGGCGCCGACTTGTAGGCCGAGCGGCGGGCGTACTGGGGCTGGACGCCCACCCGGTCGAGCACCCCGCGCAGGTACATGGACTCGGCGCTGAGTCCGATGAGCTCGAGCTCGCCGGCAGGGTGGAGCACGACGAGGTCGGCGGCGCTGGCGAGGTAGTAGGTGCTGTTGTTGGCCGCGCCGTCGAGGTAGGCCACGACCTTCTTGCCGCTGGCCTTCATGCGCAGCAGCTCGGCGCGGGCCTCCTCGAGCTTGGCCAGCGAGCTGGGCGCCCGTCGCACCTCGACGAGAACACCCTCGACACGGGGGTCTTCGGAGGCCATGCGGAGCCGGCCGAGCAGCCCCAGCCAGGTCTCTTGGGGGCGGGCCAGGAAGCCGGTCGCGTTGCGGTAGGGGTAGGCGCCGTCCACCTCGAAGTGGGCGATGCGCGGGCCCCCACCGAGGCTCGCGGCCCGGTCGGGAGAGGCCCGGGCGGTGACGATGGCCATGGGGCCCTGGTCGGGGGCGCTGGCCTGGACCCGTCCGTGGGCGCCGAGGCCCGCGGGGCCCTGGAAGATCTCCAGGCCCAGTCCGACCGTGCCCTCCTGGTCTCCCGACAGGCGGATCATGACCGCCTCCGCCGGACGGACCCGCAGGCTGGCCTGGAGCCGCCCGTCCTCGGGGGTGCGGGGCGGCATGGTCCAGTCGACGCCGAGCAAGATGCGGTCTTCCCAGGGGCGCAGGGCCAGGGCCGGTCCGATGCGCGGACCGAGCAGTCCGTCGCCGTTCTCGCGGCCGCCGAGGTTCCAGGCCACCCCCGAGAGCCCGAGCCACGACATCGGACGCCAGCTCAGGCCGAGATCTCCCGTGGCGAAGTTGTTCTCGGCACCTTCGGGAAGCTGCCAGGCGAAGCGGCCGCCGAGGCTGAGCCCCCGGTCGAGGCGCAGCCCCAGGCCCGTCGAGACCGACCACCAGTCCGCCGTGCCCGGGCCGCCACTCCACGACAGCCCCGTGGCGAAGGGGCCGCCGTTCAGGGCGAGGGCCATGCTGTTCTGGTCGCCAGCGTCCCCCGGTGCCACGAGGCTGCTGCCCTGGAAGTACCAGCTCGGATCCGGGTCGAGGCCGAGGTTGGCGATGTTCGACCAGAGTGCTGCCGCGCCGTCGTCTCCGGCCACCGACCAGCCGGGGAGGGTCGGACGGTCGGGACTGCCCTGGGCCACGGCAGAGTGGAGGAGCAGAGACACAAGCAGGGACGGCGACATGGGCAACCCGAGTGGTCAGAGGTGCGGCCTGTGTGTGGGGCCGGCCCGCCAGCCTATCCCGCTGGTCGCACCGCACCGCTCTGGCGGCCGGCCGCTGACGAGAGGGCAGGGGAGCGGGGGGCGCGGGCCGGTCCGGACGGCCCGGTTTTCGTTTCGCCCCGGCGCCCGCCGCACGCGCACAGGCCCTGGGCGGTGCCGGCGCTGTCCGGGCCATCCATCGATCGCCGGGCGCCGAGAACTTGAACACCCGCCCCAAACACCGATACTGGAGTCTCCCCGCGCCCGCCTCCCCAGGTGGGCCCCGCGCTGAGCGCCCGTGTGGCTGCCGGCGCGACCCCATCCGGCGCCCCGCCTCGGTGCGCCCCCGGTCCCTCCTCCCACTCCCCGCCTCGGACCCCGCCTTGTCCATGCACTCCCCGGCTCCGTCCGCAGGTCTCCGCGGTGCCGCCCGGCTGTGGCCGGCCGCCGGCGCCCGTGCCTTCCGGGCGCTCCTGCTCGCGCTGGCCACGATCACCGCCGCGGTGCCCGCCGCCCACGCCCAGGACGCCCCGCCCCCGGTGCCCGCGGGGCCCAGCTACCGCCTGGATCCGGTGCTCGCGCCGCTCCTCGAGAACCCGCTGTTCACCGAGGCCTCGGTCGCCGTCCAGGTTGTCGATGTCGACTCGGGCGAAGAGGTCTGGTCCCACCGGGGCGACGAGCTGCTCGTCCCGGCCTCGGTGATGAAGGTCGTCACCTCCGCCACCAGCCTGCGCACCCTCGGTCCGACCCACCGCTTCTCCACCGAGTTCCTCGCCGAGGACGACACGGAGATCGACGAGGATGGGGTGCTGGAGGGGGATCTCTATGTGCGCGGCACGGGCGACCCGACCTTGGTGGTCGAGAAGCTATGGAAGATGCTCAAGGATCTTCAGGTCGCCGGCGTGGTCGAGATCAACGGCGACATCATCTTCGACGACAGCTGGTTCGATCAGGACCACCTCATCGCCGGCTGGGACAAGAAGGCCGACATGGAGGCCGGGCCGGCCTACTTTGCGCCGATCGGGGCCCTGTCCTTCAACTTCAACACCGTCTCGATCGTGGTGACCCCCGGGCCCAAGCCCGGCGAGCCGCCCCGCGTCGTCCTCGAGACCCCCGCCAAGGTGATCGCCCTCGACACCGAGAAGCTCGAGACGGTGAAGGCACGGCGCCGCGGCTGGATCGTCATCGAGCGCGAGATCGACCCCCGCACCCACGTCGTCACCTTCAAGCTCGAGGGCGAGGTGCCGGTTGGCTCGGACCCGCAGCGCCACTACCGCGCGGTCGGAAACCCCCTCGCATGGACCATGTCGGCCTTCTCCGACCTCGTGCGCGCCGAGGGCATCAAGTACACCGGCCGCTTCCGCACGGGCGAGGCCCCCGACGAGCCCCAGGTGCTCGTGAGCCTCTTGTCCCCGCCGCTCCACGAGATCCTCAACCACACCAACAAGTATTCGTCGAACTTCATGGCCGAGCACGTCATGAAGACCATGGGTGCGGTGGTCCACGACAAGCCCGGTACGACCGAGAAGGGCCTGCTGGTGGTCAAGGAGTACCTGTCGGGCCTCGGGGTGCCCCTCGACCAGGTCCAGCTCGTCAACGGCTCGGGCCTGTCCCGCGACATCCGGCTGGCCCCGAGCCACGTCAATGCCGTGCTGATGGACGTCTACCACGACCCAGCACTGCGCCCCGAGTTCCTCGCCAGCCTCGCCGTGGGCGGCGTCGACGGCACCCTGCGCCACC
Source organism: Myxococcota bacterium (assembly GCA_964226865.1). GTDB lineage: Bacteria > Myxococcota_A > UBA796 > UBA796 > UBA2385 > CAXQUZ01. The sequence continues at coordinate 9,787 of CAXQUZ010000255.1, forward strand.
GCTTCAACGACGAGGGCCAGACCGCCCGGGTGCGCGGAAAGACCGGCAGCCTCAACGGGGTCTACTGCCTCGCTGCCTTCGTCCAGGGGGGCGACGGCAAGGTCTATGCCTTCACCTTCATGGCCAACGACCTGCGCCGCTCCCGGCCCGCCCGGGCGCTCCAGGACCAGATCGGGGAGGCCATCATGGCCTGGACGGGCGTGGCGCCCGCACCCGCCGCTGACACGGTGCCTTGACACCATGCTGTCCTTGCAGGCCCTTGCATCGGGCCGGTGGCGAAGGAAGGTGCGCTAATGTCGATGGGGCTCAAGGAACCGGTTCGCCGGTCGATGGTCGTTGGAGGCCGAGTGGAAACGGGCGTGTCTCGGCGGGGAAATGTGTGCGAGTGGGCTGGACGGAATAGCGGGTCAGCGACACGGGCCTTCGGCGCCGCAGCGGGCATCGACAGGTCGGGGAGCACTTCGGAGAGAAATGCGATGACCAGCATGCAAAAGCTGCTGATGGGCGGAGGGGCCTTGCTCCTCTTCTCCGGCCCGGCCCTGGCCCAGGACGGCGCCGACGCCGCCGCGGCACCGGCCACCACTGAAGAGGCCCCGGCCTCCGACACCGTCGCCGTCGACACGAGCGAGTTCAACCGCCAGCTCCGGTCGGTCGAGGAGGACGTGCACACGCTCAAGGAGCGCGTGTTCCGGTCCAAGGCGACCCTCCAGCTCCTCAAGGAGATCGTGGTCCAGGGCTCCTCGGCGGGCTCTCGGGCGACGGTCTGGCACGAGAACAAGCTCGGCCGCGCCTACCGCATCGAGTCCATCACCTACTACCTCGACGGCCAGGGCAAGTTCGCCAAGGCCGATCCGTCGGGTGGGCTGGATCAGATGAAGGAGTTCAAGGTCTTCGAGGGTGCGCTGCCTCCGGGCGAGCACAACCTGACCGTGAGCCTGAAGCTCCGCGGCACGGGCTTCGGGGTCTTCTCCTACGTGAAGAAGATCGAGATGAGCGTCCAGGCCAGCACGGCCTTCCTCGCGGAGGAGGGCAAGGACTGCGCCGTCCGGGCGACGGTCGACGAGCGCAAGGGCGTCGGCCGCTCCTTCATCGAGCGCCCCCGGGTCGAGTTCCAGACCCAGTGTGTGCGCAGCACCGACGTCTCCGGAGAGCAGTGAGCATGCACCTCTCTCCCCGGTGGCGGACGGCCTTGACCCGAGGTGCGCTCGCTGCGCTCCTTGCCGTCTCGGTGCCCGCCCTGGCCGCCCAGCGTGACGTCTCTGCGCGTCTCGATCGGGTCACGGCCGACGCGGACGAGGTCCAGGCCCGCATGGATCGGCTCGCCCGCGAGTACGGCCAGCGCCGGGGACTGATCGGCGCAGAAGACGCGGTCTTCCGCTACGAGAACGCCGTCTACGCCTACCTGCTGGGCGAGTACGAGCGCGCGGCCCTGTCCTTCTACACCCTCGTGCGCTCCGACGCCCTCACCACCAAGGCCCTCCAGCAGGACTCGGAGTGGTACCTGGCTGAGTGCGTCTTCGAGATGGGCAACTGGAACACGGCCCTCGACGCCTACGGCCGCATCATGGAGGCCGGCGAGCCCCACCCCTACTTCGCCGACGCCGTCCGCCGGGTGCTCGAGATTCACGGCATCATGGGCAACTCTGCCGAGTTCAGCCGCATGTACCGCACCTGGGTGCTCTCGAACCGGGTGCCCTCCACCGACGTCATCAAGTACACGGTGGGCAAGAGCTTCTACCGCCAGGGTGAGCTCGCCCGGGCCAAGGCGATGTTCCAGGAGATCCCTCCGGAGTCCTCCCAGTTCGCCCGGGCTCGCTACTTCAACGGCGCCATGCTCGCCTCCGAGGGCGACCTCGCGGGGGCCCAGCTCGAGTTCGAGCGCGCCTCGGCGGCCGAGTTCGCGCCCGAGGCGGTGCGCCAGCAGTCCTGGCTCGCCCTCGGTCGCGTCCACTACGAGCTCGGCAATTACAGCGAGGCCGTCGCCGCCTACCAGAAGCTGCCCGGAAACTCGCCCTACTTCGCCGACCAGCTCTACGAGCTGACCTGGACCTACATCAAGAAGGGTGCCTGGCGCGAGGCCCTCGACAACGTCGAGATCTTCATCGTGGCCTTCCCCGAGCACCGCTACACCCTGCGGATGAAGCTTTACCAGGGCCACCTCCACCGCAAGGCCGGCGAGTTCGAGCGTGCGCTCGCCTCCTACGAGGGCGTCGTCGACGACTACTCCCCGGTTCGCGACCTCATCGCCGACTGGGAGGCCGACCGGGAGAAGCCCGCGGCCTTCTTCGAGCGCCTCGTGGTCGACAATGCCCGCGACGTGGGCGTGGGCTCCCAGTCCCTGCCCGAGTACGCCGTCCAGCTGCTCCGCGAAGAGCAGAGCTTCGATCGGGTCGTGGTCGCCAGCCAGGCCCTCGGCAGCCAGGCCGCCGATGTCGACCAGGCCCGCGAGACGGTGGACGAGGTCCACGCCGTCCTCCGCAGCTCCGGCGACTCCGTCGGCACCTTCAACCGGGGCCGGGCCGGCCTCCAGCGGGTGCGGGACGACTCCCGGGCCCTCCGCATCCGGCTGCTCAAGGCCGAGCTGGGCCTCCTCGAAGAGGTCGGCGGCAGCACGGTGAAGGCGCCGGTCTCCGAGGCCCGGACCGAGCTCGAGTACGCGACCATGCAGGTCCAGGCCATCCAGGGCGCCGAGTCGAGCCGCTCCGACCGCTACAGCACCTACGAAGACCAGGTCCGGGTGGTCCAGGGCGAGGCCTCCCGTGTGGGCCTCGTCGCCACCGAGGTCCAGGGCGAGCTCGCATCGGTCGATCGGCTTCTCGACCAGCGCCGCAACCAGCTCTCCGCTTCGGTGGCCGCGGAGCTCGTCGCCGAGCTGAACCGCGTCGAGACCGAGCTGGGGGAGATCCAGGACGGCCTCACCAAGGTGCAGTCCGACACCACCCACCGCTCGATCATGGCGAGCATTCCTGCCTCCCGTGACGATCAGGGCGACGCCGAGCGGGGCAGCATCGCCCAGAAGCTCGACGCCATCCACCGCTCGCTCCGGGGCCCCCGGGGCCAGGTCGCCGCCGCCGACGCTGGGGCCTTCTCTCGGGTCGACCAGCAGTGGCTGCGCCTCACCGACCTCGACGCCCGCGCGGTGTCGACCAAGACGGTGCTGGACGAGGCCGAGAAGGTCGAGGTGGCCATTCTCCGCAAGGAGCTCGACGAGCAGGAGGGCCTCGTCGAGACCCTCCACTCCGAGGTCGGTCGCGCCGAGATGGGGGCCGAGGCCCTGGCGGTCGACATCACCCGCTGGGGTCTGGGTCAGCTTGAGAACACCCTCTACGACACCATTCTGAATGCTGACATGGGCATCGTGGACGTCTACTGGCTCCGCAAGACCGAGGTGGTGGACGAGCGCACCCGCCTCAAGGAGGAGCGCGCCGAGCGCCTCTCCGAGCTGGATGCGCGCTTCGGCCTGATCCGGCAGAAGCTGGAGGAGTGACATGATGCGCCCCGTCCGGCCCTCGCTGAAGCCAGCGCTCCTGTTGCTGTTGGGCCTCCCCGTCAGTGCTGCGGAGATCCCCCGCGGCGACGAAGCCGAGCTGGAGGCCTTCCAGCAGACCGTCGAGCGCTTCTCCGCGCGCATGGACGAGTTCCCGGGCGAGGCGAAGGCCGAGGTCGACCGCTGGGAGGCCGAAGAGCGCCGCACCCTCAACCGTAGCTATGCCGCCATCCTCGACGAGTATGGCGAAGACGACCTGGCGCTGCGGGCCACGGCCATCCGGCGCTTCGAGGAGTTCCTGGGCAAGTACCCGCGGGCCCCCCACAGCGCCCACGTCATGTTCCGCCTGGCCGAGCTCTACTACGAAGAGACCGAAGAGCGTTTCCTCGCGGCGGACGACCGCTTCCAGGAGGCCCTCGAGGCCCTCGACAACGGCGGTGACCTCGACGTCATCCCCGAAGAGCCCCAGCGCGACTACAGCCGCTCCATCGCGCTGTACCGCCGCATCATCGAGCAGCACCCGGACTACCGCGACATCGCCGGCTGCTACTACATGCTGGGCTACACCCTCGGGGAGCCGACGGCCGTCCAGTACGACGAGCCCGCCTCGCTCGACATGTACCGCAAGATCGTCGAGAGCTACCCAGAGTCCGACGTGGCCGCCATCGCCCACCTGCGCATCGGCGAGTACCACTTCGACTACTACGAGCTCGACGCCGCCATCCCCCACTACGAAGCGGTGGTCCGCCTCGAGGGCCAGGACGGCTCCCTCTACGACGAGGGCCTCTACAAGCTCACCTGGACCAACTACCGCCTCAGTCGCTACGAGACGGCGCTCGAACAGCTCAACCAGCTGCTCGACTGGTCGGTCGACATCTACCAGGCGCGCACGGGTCGCGAGTCGTCGATGGCCCCCGAGGCCATCGAGTACACGGCCATCTCGATCGCCGACCTCGCCTCCATCGACGACCGCTCGCCCCTGGCCATCGCCAAGGCCTTCTACGCCGACAAGGGGGGGCGCGAGTACGAGAGCCGGGTCTACAAGCGCCTGGCCAAGGTCCTCGAGCAGCAGGCCCAGTGGGACGAGGCCATCGAGACCTACACCCACCTCCAGACGACCTGGCCCAACGACCCCGACAACCCCGACTTCCAGTGGCAGATTGCGCTGCTGCACAACACGAAGTCGCCGCCGAACGAAGAGGCCTCCCAAGCGGCGGTTGCCGAGCTGGACGCCCGCTTCCGCGAGGGCTCCGCCTGGTACCAAGCCAACCGTGCCAACCCGGACGCGCTCGCGACGGCCCGCAGCTACATCGAGCGCTCGCTGGGCGCGGTCGCCGTGGGCTACAACTCGGCCGCCATCGACAGCGGCAGCGCGGCCGACTTCCAGACCGCCGCCGACACCTACCAGCGCTACCTCAAGCCGTTCCCCAACGCCGACGACTACTACGAGATGCAGTGGTACATCGCGAGCACCCTCGCGACCGCCGGCAAGCTCGGCGCGTCCGAGAACGAGTACGCGCGGCTCTCGGAGGCGGGCAAGCACCCCTTCCACGAGGC
>CAXQUZ010000256.1:0-7536 GCA_964226865.1 Myxococcota bacterium
AGGTAATTCAGTGATTTGATGGCCGGGTTGATGGCATTGACAAAATTCCTGGAGGTGGCTGCAGTGATGATTTCCATCCCCTTCTCGTAGAGCTCCGGAGGGTAGAGCTGGATTTCATTGGCAATGATGATGACCGAAGGGTTTTCGCATGAGTTGGGACTCAGACCAAGAGAGCCGGCTCCACGTGTGACGATGAGTCGGATGTAACCGTTTTCCAACTGGTTTTGTCGGCATGCATCCAGAACCGCCTCAGCCATGGCTTCCGGTGTCATGGGAATCGTCAGCAGGATGGCCTTGGCCGAATAGTAAAGTCGCTCGATGTGTTCCTTGAGCTTGAAGACACGGCTGTGATAAATCCGAATTCCTTCAAAAACACCATCCCCGTAGAGGAGTCCAGGGTCAAACACGGAGATCTTGGCATCTGGGGGGCGCCGCGCAGGCATCGAGGTGGTCGAGGGCGGCCTTGCCCGAGTCGGCCTCGTGGACCTGGGCGCCCAGGTGCTCCAGCATGCGCCGCGCCACCAGCCGGTTGATGGCGTTGTCGTCCACCAGCAGCACGACGGGCTGGTCGTGCGTCGTGGCCGGCGGCGGGGCCGGGGGGGCCGCCGGCAGGGCCGGGGTCTCGACCTCGGTGAGGGGCAGGGTGAAGTGCACCGAGGTGCCCTCGCCCTGGCGGCTGTCGAGGCAGATGGCGCCGCCCCAGAGCGTCACGAGCTGGCGGCAGATGGCCAGCCCCAGGCCCGCGCCCCCGTGGCGCCGGGCGTCGCCCCCGTCGCCCTGGGTGAACTGCTCGAAGAGCCGCTCCTGGGCGCGGTGCGACATGCCCACCCCGGTGTCGCGCACCCGGAAGTGGAGGGTGCCGTCGCGCAGCCCGACCCGGATGCTCACCCCGCCGGTGTCGGTGAACTTGCAGCCGTTGCCCACGAGGTTCACGAGCACCTGGCGCAGCCGTCGCTCGTCCGCTGCGATGGTCTCGGGCACGGCCGGGTCGATCTCGGCGCTGAGGGTCAGTCCCCGGGCCGTGGGCATGTGGCGGAGGGCGTCGAGGGTGGCGGCGATCATGCCCCGGAGCTGGAGCGGCCCCGTGCGCAGACCCAGCTTGCCGTCCTCGGCGCGGGAGAAGTCGAGGATGTCGTCGATGAGCCCGAGCAGGTGGCTGCTGGCCTGGCCCATGACGCCGAGCATGTGTTCCTGGGAGGGCGACAGCGGGTTGTCGTCCGCCTCGAGCAGCTCGGTGCCGCCGATCACGACGTTGAGCGGGGTGCGCAGCTCGTGGCTCATGCGGGCGAGGAAGCGCGACTTCGCGGCCGCCGCCGACTCGGCCACCCGCCGTGCCCGCTGCAGCTCGCGGTTCCGGGCCTCGAGCTGGGCGGTGCGCTCGCGCACGAGGCTCTCCAGCCGCAGGTTCTGCTCGAAGAGGCCGAAGTCGTTGCCCGCCGAGTCCACCGAGCGCTGCACCCGGCGGATGAGCACCTCGTTGATGCGCTGGAGACGGGCCAGCTCGGCGAGGAGCTCGGCACGGCTGCGGTCGTCGGGGGGCTGGTCGCTCATCGGGTGCCCAGGGCGAAGCCGGTGAAGGTCTGGTTGACGTGCACGCTGCCGTGCTGCTCGCCGAAGGTGTGGAAGCCCACGAGGCCGTGCGCGCGAGAGATGCGGGAGACGGCCGGCCCGATGCCCTTGTCGAGGATCTCGAGCCGCCGCAGGATGCAGTCGAAGCCCACGACCACCGGTGCCTCACCGAGGCCCTGGGTGGCCCGGGCCAGCGCGGCATCGAGATCGGCCACGAGGTCGTCCGCTTCGCCCTCGTAGAGCACGAGGCCCTCGTCGATGGCGCAGAAGAAGACGAGGCTGCCGTCCGCCCCGACCCGCTGGATGGACCGCACGTGGGGGTCGCCCCCGATGTTGAGCACGAGGGGATGCTGGGAGAAGACCGCCGGGCCCAGCTCCGCCTCGGGCAGCCCGACGAGCCGGGCGTAGAAGGTGGCGGCGGGCAGCGCGTCGATCTCGTGGACCGTGCGCCGGGCGGGGTCGGCGGCGGTGATGACCATCGGCGCGCCGCGGGGGCGGACGTGCTGGGTCTTGATGCGCCGGATGGGGTGAGGGGACGCGATGATGGCGATGGTTGCGGTGTCTTGGCGGAACTCCCCCTCCCACCAGACCGCGGTGTGCTCGAAGCGCAGGGCGTCGCCGGCGCTGCCCCCGACCAGCTCCAGCCCCGGCAGGGCGGCGCCCAGCCCGGCCATCAGCCGCTCCTCGGCGCCGCTCAGGCCGTCGACCAGCACGACCCCCAGCAGGCTCCAGCCGGCTGGCTGGCGGGCGATGTGGGCGGCGATCTGCTCGGTCACCTGGCCGAGGTCGCGGGCCTGGACGCTGCCCACCCGGGGCACGGCGAAGACCGTCGCCCGCAGGTCACCGGCGAGCTGCAGGCCGACGACGGTGCCGGCCTGGACGCCGCCCGGGCCCAGCTCTCCGGCGGTGGTGCAGGCCAGCACGGGGCCCGTGACCTGCGCCCGCACGGCCGCCGCGACGGGCGCGAGGGGCCCCTCGGTGCTCGCGAAGAGCATCGTGAGGGCGGGCGCGGCGAGACCACTCTCCGCCAGCGCCTCTGCGAGCGCTGGACCGTCGGCGGGGACCGAGATGTGGTGGACGTCGATGGGCACCGCGCGCCTCCCGTGTGCTCGGGGATCGGCTCCTGGCCGGCGGGCTTGAGGGCGGCCTGCCCGGTCGGTCCCGCCGCGGAGGGGCCCAGCCTCGGGCCGCGGGGGGGACACCGCAAGACGCAAGAGAGGGGGGCCGCCGAGAGTCGGCAGCCCCCCTCCACAACCGCACCCTTCCATCCGGTCGGGCGCCCGTGCGGGCGGTGCGGCTCAGGCGGGCAGGAACCAGCGGGCGACGGTCGACAGCCAGGCGCCCTCCGGGTCGTCGCCGAGATCCGTGCGGCCTTCGTCGACCGCGGCGAGCAGCCGGGCGGTGGCGGCACAGGGCGCGGGGTTCCGGGCGAGCAGGGCGCGGAGGGTGGCGTGCTCGGCCGAGGCGCCCGTGGCCGCGACGATGCGCTCCACCTCGGCGCTGAGGGCCGGGTCTCCGGGCAGGGGCTGCTCGTCCGCACAGGCGGGCCCCGTCGCGTTGATGCCCTGCAGCACGACCTTCTTGCGCTCGCCATAGGGCATGCCGGCCAGCTCCTCGGGGAGGATGGGGCGGCCGAGCCAGAGGTCCTGCTTGCCGTGGCCCACGGGGAACTCGGTGCGGGTCTCGAGCGGCGCCCGGGGCAGCCCGCCCGTGAAGCGCACGGGCACGATGGGCACGCCGGCCTCGAGGGCGAGGTCGATGAACTTGCCCGTCATGATCTGGACGGGGGCGGTGCAGTCGAAGCTGCGGGTGCCCTCGACGTGGACCATGGCGCTCTTCGTGCCGCCCTTGAGGCCCACGAAGAGCTCCTGGATGACGCCCATGAGCGAGGCCTTGTCGTCCCGGTCGAAGTAGGTGATGACCGCGGGATCCTCGACGCCGGGCCACGAGAAGCCCTGGCGGATGAGGTGGCCGAGCCAGGTGTGCTGGTGCTCGACCTTGGCCACCGTGACCGTGGGGGTGCCGATGAGGGCGCTGGCCACGATCGAGAAGACGAGGCTCTCGACGGCGGTCTGGTGGTTGGCCAGGAACAGCGCCGGGCGGCCCTGGACGGCCGCGAAGGCCGCCGGGTCGGCGAGGAAGACGTGGCGGACGAAGGTCTCGATGAGGCCGTAGTAGAGGTCTTCGGTGGGCCAGCTGGTCTGGCCGAACCAGCGCGCCCACCAGTCCTTCACGGGGCCGAGGTCGAGGGCGACGGGGCCCTGGACCCGCACCGAGAGGTCGTCTTCGATGACCGTGGGGGCGGGGCCGGCGAGGGGCAGGCCCGCGGGCAGGAACCGGGGGTGGAGCCCACCGCCGGCGCCGGCGCTGTGGTGGGCGAGGTGCTCCTGGAGGGCGATGCTGCGCGGGTCGGCGCTGCCGTAGGTGGCGGCCACCGTGCCGGGCAGCCAGTCCGAGCCCTTCACGTCGGCCTTCTCGAGAATGGTCTCGCCGTCGCTGTCGCGGGAGAGGCGCACCTCCTCCGAGAAGCGGTGGTCGCGCAGGAAGCCCATGCGGGCCGCGGCGGGGGCGCTGCCGATGGGGCCCTTGGGGAAGGGCATCTCGAGCAGCTCGGCCTCGGCCCAGAGCCCGTCGGGGGTCGACCACTGGATCGACAGCCGCACGAGCTCGCCCACCATGCCCACGAGCCGCGCCGTCGCCGTCACCGCGCCCGTCGTCGGGGCCGGGCCGTAGAGCCGGAGGCTGCGCAGCAGGGCGGGGTAGGCGACCTTGTCGGCGGGCACGTCGGCCCCCCAGGCCGCCAGGGCGTCGTGGGGGATGAGGTGGGTGCCGGCGTCGAGCAGGGCCGGGTGGAGCCGGCCCACGGGCACGGCGGTCGGGGTGGGGTCGAGGGTGCCGGCCGCCACACCCGGGCCCCGCTCGAGGCGGCGGAGCAGCTGGAAGGCCGGGCCGTGGAAGAGGTGGCCGCTGGCGTAGGGGTCGGCGACCGGGGCGGTGCCCGAGACCGCCGCTGGCGCGGGGGCGGCCGGGAAGGCGCCGGTCAGCACGGTGCCCTCGGCGAGCAGGGTGTCGCTCTGGTCGTCGTAGAGCCGCACCTTCGTGCCGCCGACGGCCGCCTCGGTCTCCCGCCGGAGCCGCCGGGGGCCCTCGACGGTCAGCCAGCCGGTGACCCGCACGTCCTTGAGGCCGGTCACGGTGCCGGGCACGGCCTCGGCGAGCAGCTCGGCCACCCCCATCATCGGCACGGAGGGCACCGTGAAGGTGGGGCGGTGGTCACCGAGCCATGTGTCGACCTCCGGGTCGAGGGTGCGGTGGCGGCGGCTGCTGCCGGCCTTGGGGGGCCCGCCGGAGGAAGGGCCCTCGGGGGTGCCGTCCACCACCCGCATGCCCATCTTCTTGACCTCGTAGATGCGCTTGCCGTCGACCCAGAGGCTGCCCTCGGCGACGAGGTAGGGGCCGCGCTCGTCCTCGCCCTGCTCGACGATGTCGAGGGTGGACTGGACGAGCTTGTTGCTGGGAATGACCTGGCCGCGGTACTTCCAGCTCATCTCTTCGCCGATGCGCAGCGGCTCGAAGCGCGGGTTCGCCATGCCCTCGCCCATGCCCTTGAGCATGCAGCCGATCTGGAGCAGCCGGATCAGCGCCTCGATGCCGAGGGAGCCCGGCTGGACGGGATCCGAGTAGAAGTGGGCCTTGAAGTACCACTCGCTCGGGTCGACGTCCTTCTCGCCGCGCAGCCTTCCGAGGCCCTGGCTGCCGCCCTCGGGCCACCAGCCCGTGAGCCGGTCGACGAGGCAGAGGCGGGGCTGGGGCAGCTTGGGGGCACCGCCGAAGAAGCGCTCGGGGCGGCTCTTCAGGTCGATGTTGACGTCGCAGGGCTCGGTGAGCAGGGCGAAGTCGGCGTCCTGGCAGGGCAGGCCCACCTGGTTGGCGAGGGCCTCGGCCGGGAAGAAGCCGAAGACGGTCTTGAGCGCGTAGACCGGGGTGTCGCCCACGAGGCACTGCACGTCGAAGCTCTGGATGATCATCGGGCCGGAGCGGCTGATGTTGGTGAGCGTCACGATGGTGCGGAAGGTGCCCGCGGTGGGCACGATCTCGGTGAGCATGGTGCCCGTGCCGTCGAGGTTCCGGAAGAACAGCGGCGCGTCCGAGGTCAGCGTCGAGCCCACGAAGCAGGCCAGCCAGCCGCAGGGCTGGAGCGCCGCCTCGAGGAACACGCAGAAGGGCATGGTCTCGCAGTCGTTCTCGCGGAAGTACCAGGCGTCGGGCGGCACGTCGTAGGCGATCTCGATGGTGTTGCCGGCGCGGAAGCTGCCGATCTCGCCCTTGATCTCGGTGACCCGGGTCATGAAGTGGTAGGGCTCGCCGGGCAGCCGGGCGACGTGGGCACCGCCGTCGTAGCGCTCGTACATGGGGCCGAAGGCGTGGCTGGGCCGGCCCCAGGCGCAGGCCACCATCGAGTGGTAGCCGAACCTGAAGCCGTCGATCTCGGCGACGGGGCCCGCGTCCTCGAAGTTCGGGTCGAGCAGCGGCGCGACCTCGGGGAAGCGCTCGACCATCTGGGGCAGCCGGTTCATGGGCCAGTCGGGCACGAGCTGGAGGCCCACCCGGCGGGCGTGGAAGGCCTTGAGGCCGTCGCTGGTGCAGAGCAGGTCGGCGTAGAGGGTGGGCACGGGCCCGTCGTGGAACTCCTCGACGAAGATCTCGTAGGTGAGGAGCTTCGTGCCCGGGTCGACCTGGCCGCGGCACTTGAGGTCGAAGGGCTCGTCGGTGGTGGGCTGGAAGCGCCAGCCGTCCCGCTTGAGGGTGACGCCCATGGCCGTCAGGTAGAAGGCCATGGCCTGCAGGCAGCCCTCGAACATGAGGGTGCCCGGCATGCAGGGGTCGTTCTTGAAGTGGCCGTCGAAGTACCACTCGTCGGCCTCGATGGGCACCTCGATGCGCAGGTAGCCGCGCTTCCAGGGGCCGCCCCGGGGCGCGAAGTGGGTGACCTCCTTGAGGAAGAGCATGCGCTCGGTCTGGAAGCGGGGGGTCCAGACGTGGGGCCGGGCGGCGTCCCACTCCGGGCCGAAGCACTCCCAGGGGCGGCCCTCGGCGACGGCGGCGACCTCGGCGGCCGTGAAGGCGCGCTTGTCGGTGACGGCGACGGGGGCGTCGAGGCGGGGGTTCTCGACGATCTCCTGCTCTTCGGGGGTCCAGAGCACACCGGCCGACTCGGCCAGCTCGGCGTCGGTGAAGAAGCCCGCCTGGCCTTCGCGCACGCTGAGAATGGGCCGCCCGAGACCGTTCTCACCGTTCTCGTCGGTGGTGAAGCAGTCGTAGTGGAAGAAGAAGAGCCGCACGTCGCCGTGCTTGGCGTGGCCGTCCACGTGGATGTCGTAGCGGATGGTCTCGCCGACCCGGGGCAGGTCGCCGTGGTAGGTCAGCGTGCAGCCGAGCAGCCGGTAGACGCGGTCGCCGTCGTGCTGGAGGTCGATGCCCAGGTAGGAGATGAGCATCAGGTCGGCCTGGCCGCTCTCGATGAGCACGCCCGCGGGGATGCGCCCGTCGTGCAGGTACCAGGCGTCGGCGGTGATGTCGGTCTCGGTCCAGATGGTGCCGAGGCCCATGCTCCCGGGCGTGGCGTCGAGGCCCACCACCCGGTCGGCGAGCAGCAGCGGCGGCTCGGGCATGCGGCACTGGCGGTGGAAGGCGTCCTGGGGACGGAACTGCTCGCCGTAGATCTCGCTGATGTTGCCGCTGGCGTGGACCAGCAGCTGCTCGCGGGAGAGGGCGAGGCCGGTCGGCTGGCGCTTCTGGGTGTGGCGGAAGCGGCGACCGGGGCCGGCGGGGGCGGCGGCGGGGGCCGGGGCGTGGGCGGCGGCGGCGGCCGGGGCGGGCGCGGCGACGGGGGCCGGCACGGGGGCAGCGGCGGGGGCCGGCACAGGGGCGGCAGCGGGGGCCGGCACGGGGGCGGCGACGGGGGCC
>CAXQUZ010000257.1:0-6901 GCA_964226865.1 Myxococcota bacterium
ACACGACGCTCTTCCGATCTGCCGTCGTAGAGGCCGTCCATGTCGGCCAGCATGGCGTAGCCCTCGTAGGCCGTGCCGGCGGTCGTCTGGCAGCTGCCGTACCAGTAGGGCGCGCCCGACTCGTCGACGGTCCAGACCGGGCAGCCCGCGTCCTGATCGGCGGTGGCCTCGGCGTAGCTGGCGAAGATGACGTCGGCCGTGAGCTGGGGCAGCAGCGCGAGGGTCGCCTCGATGCCCGAGACCAGCCCCGCGCCGAGCTCCGGGGTGTCGAGCCCGTCCTCGTCGGAGAGATAGGGCGCGTCTGAGGGGGCGACGATCTCCTCGTCGTCGGCGGTCTCGCTGTCGCCGTCGCTGTCGCTGGCGTCGGCCCCCGGGTCGGCAGAGACGTCGTCGTCGGCGGTCTTCGGATCGCTGCAGCCGAGGGGCAGCAGGCAGAGGCCGAGGGCCGCGGCACGGAAGAGGGCAGCCATGGTCACTCCCAGCAGGTGAGCCAGATCTCGAGGAGCTGGCGGTCGTCGTCGAGCACGCCACCCTCGGGGGGCATGGAGGGGGCGGCGCCGGCCGCCCGGGCGAGGATGCGGTCCTTGGCGGCCAGCACCTCGTCGCGGGTGTCGAAGTCGATCCCGGCGGGGGCGCCGATGCGGTCGACGGCCGTGGCGCTGTGGCAGGCCTGGCAGGCGCCGATGACGAAGCCCTCCCCCCAGCTGGCCCAGGTCACGACCGGGGCGCCGTCGCACAGGGGGTCGTCGGAGATGGGCTCCATCACGGTGTTGTCATCGCTGGCGGACCCGTCGTCCGCCGCGCCCTCTCCGCCGTCCTCGTCGGTGCCTGCGTCGGCCGGCGTGCCCGTGTCGCCCTTGTCGCCCCCGCAGGCGGCGAGTCCGAGCGCGAGCAGCGCCGGGGCCAGGCTGCGGGCGCTCACAGCAGGATCCCGTCGAGGGTGTCGGCGCCAGCGATGTGCTCTGCGGGGTCGATGTCGGCGAGGGCGAGCAGCGCGGCCCCCACCGACTCGGCCGACAGCACCTTGCCGCTGTCGCGGGCCTCGGCCGAGGCCGGATCGACCAGGAGGCCCGCGTAGCCGTCGTCGTAGCCGCCCACCATGCGGTCGGTGGTCAGGCCGCCCCCGAGCATCATCACCGAGGTGTAGGGCCAGTGGTCCTTGCCGAGGGTGGCGTTGAGGGCGGGGGTGCGGCCCATCTCGGACTGCACCACCACGACGGTCTCGTCGAAGAGGGAGGGCGCGCTGTGGCCGGGGGTGGCCCGGAGCAGCTCGATGATGGGACCGAGTGCGGCGAAGAGGCCCTCGAAGAGGGTGGACTGGGTGTCGTCGTTCTGGGCGTGGCTGTCCCAGCCGAGGCCGCCGCCGGCGAAGCCCGGGTAGGCGAGGCTGACGCAGCGGGCGAGGCCCGTGGCCAGGGCGTCCACTGCGACCTCGCCCTGGCTCGCGAGGTCACCGGTCGTCGAGAAGTCCATGGCGTAGCGGAAGTCCTCGAGCCCCAGGCCCTTGTCGAAGGCGTCGGCGAGGTCGCCGCTGAGCTGGCGGTCGACCACGCTGCGGGCGGCGGCGGCCCGGGCCGAGACCCGGCGGGCCACGTAGCGGTCGACGAGGCCCTCGTAGGTGGAGGGCAGCTGGCTCACCGGCGTGTCGGTCCAGTTGCGGATCTCGCCCGACAACAGGTTCTCGAGCTGGCCGCTGACGCCGGCCCGGGCGACGGCCGTGCCGAGGGCGCCCGTGAAGCTGGGGCCGTCGAGCACGAGGTGGGGCAGGGTGGCGCCGGTCTGGTCGTGGCTGGCGATGATGGTCGCGAAGTCGGGCTTGAAGCCGCTGGTGTCGCCGGTCAGGGCGATCATCGTGCAGATCTCGTGGGCGATGCTGCGCACCTGGACCCCGTTGAGCACGAGCATGTCGGCGTGGTTGGCCGCGAAGAAGGCGTCGACGCTCGGGCGGTCGGGGTGGGAGACGTACTCGAGGTTGCCCGCCGTGGCCCGGGCGGCCGCGGCCTCCATGGCCACCCGCGGGTTCGCGAACTCGGGGGCGAAGACCCGGGTGGGGTCCCAGCCGCCGTTGTTGAAGACGAAGAGGAAGCGGCGGTCGGCAGCCGAGGCCGCCCGGGCGCGCCGGGGCCAGGCGAGGCCGGTGGACAGGCCGCCGGCCAGGGCTGCCGTGCCCCCGAGGAAGCCGCGCCGGTTGAGCTTGGGCGTGTGCATGGGGGCTCCGTCAGTAGAGGAGGAAGTCGGGATCGCGGAGGAGGGCCGTGAGCAGCCCGGCCCAGGCGGCCGGTGCGCTGCCGTCGAGGGCGTGCAGGGCCGCGAAGAGCGCGCGGTTGGCGGCCACCTCTTCGCTGTCTTCGGCCACGCTGCGCCCGAAGACGACGCGGTGGAGGTGCTGGATCTGGGCGACCAGCTCGTCGTCGCTGGGGTCGGCCTCGAGGTCGACGACGAAGAGGGGCAGGGCCTCGCCCGAGAGCTGGCGCTCGACGGCGTGCACGGCGGCCAGCTCGGCGAGGCGCTCCTGGACGAGCAGCACCGTGGCGTTGGGGCTGGTGGCGCTCTGGACCACGGTGGCCCCGTCGGCGCCGCCGGCGAGGGTGCGCAGCCCGACGAGGTCGCTCTGGAGCATGTCGTAGCCGGCATAGGTCCAGCGGAAGCCGGTCAGGGCCTCGACCTCGCTCGCGAGCAGGTCGGGGGTCACCATCTTCGTGGGCACCCCGCCGTGGTCGGTGGTGCGGGCGTCGTCGCTGTCGCCGGCCCGGTAGCGCGGGTCGGCCACGAGGCTGGCCATCAGCGCGCTCAGCCGCAGCTCGCCGGCGAGGAAGGCCTCCCGGTGGGCCGTCAGCGCGCCCTGGTCCTCGACCGTGGGCGGGCGCCGCATCATCGCCGTCCAGGCCTGCTCGACCGCACAGCTGACAAAGCGCGGGTCGCGGGCGATCTGGCGACCGAGGGCCGCGAGTCCGTCGCCAGGCTCGCCGTACCAGGCCGGGGCCACCCCCAACAGATCGCTGCCCATGCGCTCGCGCTCGGGGTGGTAGCGCGAGGCGTCGAGCCAGCTGTCGTTGTTGATGGTCCAGAAGCCGAAGAGGTAGGACGCGATGGGGTCGAGGCTCACGTGGCAGGCCACACAGCCCGGGTCGCTGCGCACGGCATTCTCGACGGCGGCCTCGTCGAGCAGGTCGAGGTCGCGGTCGAAGTCGATGGGGTGGACCAGGTAGTCGTTGCAGGTGAGGATGCGGGCGATCTGGTTGGCCCGCTTGCGGTTCAGGTTCGAGCTGGTCGTGCTGTAGCGCCACCACATGCCGTTGGTCGCGAGCACCCCTGCGGCGGGGCGCCCGTCGGTGTAGCGGGCCTCGGCCCAGCCCTCGCCGCTGTGGTCGAGGCCCCAGGCGGCGGCGAGCTGGGGGTCGGCCATGGTCCAGTCGGCCGTGACCAGCGTGGTCCAGGGCAGGTCTTCGGCGGCCACGCGCCCGAGGATGCGCAGGGGCTCCTCGCCGACGGCCCGGGCGAAGGCGGCGTTGTCGTCGAGGCCGAAGTCGGCCGCCGAGAAGCCGAAGGCGTCGGCGCGGGTGAGGTAGACCTCGGCCCACATGTCCATGGCCCGGTCGCCGAAGCGCGGGTCGGCGAGGAACGCGGCCACCAGCTCGTCGAGCGCCCCCGGATCCGCGGCGATGCGGTCGAGCTCATCGGCGCTGGGGCGCACCCCCCGCAGGTCGAGCGAGATGCGGGTCAGGAGCCGGGCGTCGTCCATGCGGGGCATGCTCGCGCTGTCGAAGTCGGCCGTGCCGGCGGGCACGGTCTCGTCGCCACCGCCGGACCCGTCCGTGGTCGCCCCGGGCTCCTTGTCGGCGCCGCCCGTGGCGCAGCCGACGAGGGCCAGGGTCCAGATCAGTCGTCCCATGGGCTCTCCTCCCAGTCCAGCAGGGGCGCGAGGTCGGCGCAGGCCGTGCCCACGATCTCGCCGTTGGCGTCCAAGACGTCGCCGCAGCCGTCACAGTCGCCGTCCATGCGCCAGCCGCCGGAGGCCGTCTCGACGACATCGAAGACCAGCTCGAACCAGGCCCCGTCCGCCATGCGCAGGGCAATGCTCCCCGACGCCTCGGCCTCGCAGGGCCAGCCGATGCTCTCGGTGCCGATGAGCAGCGAGGGGGTGCTGATGGCCAGGCCGCTGGCGTCGAGGTTGCCCAGGGTCGACTGGGCGAAGAGGTAGCGGGCGCCGGTCCGGCCGACCCCCGGGTTCGCGGCCGCGTAGATGTAGTGGTAGGGCGCGACCCCCGCGCCGAGCCAGGTGTCGGCGGCGGCCGGGTCGTCGCTCGCGAAGCTGCCCTGGACGGCGTTGACCCGGAGCTCCCAGCCGTCCTCGCCGGTGGACGCGCCGCGCTGGACGCTGCCGCCGAGGTGGAAGGCGTGGCCGGCCGCCGTGCGCACGGTGGCGGCACCCGAGATGGCCCGCAGGTCCCAGAGGTTGCCCGACTCGTCGATGGCCGCGTTCTCGTAGACCGTGTCGAAGCCGTAGCCGCTGTACCAGGTGCCGCCGCTGGTGGTGCAGGACGAGTACCAGAAGGTGTTGCCGTCTACCTCGTACCAGGCCGGGCAGTAGGCCTCTTGCTCGTCCATTGCGGCATCGTAGGCGTCGATCACCGGGTCGGGGGTCACCGACATCATGGCCGCGATGCCCACCGTGAGGCCCGCCTCGAAGGCGACAGGATCGAAGGCCGCCGAGGCGCCGGGGTCGTCGAGGTAGGCGTCGGGATCCCAGGGCGTCGGGCCCGCCGGGTCGGCCGGGGCCACGCCGCTGTCGTCGGTGCCCGGATCGGCGCCGGTGGCCGGGGAGGGCTTCGGGTCGGCCGCACAGCCGGCAAGCAGCGCGAGGGCGACGAGGACGGGCACGGAGGGAGGGGCGGGCATGGGGCTCCGGGCGGCGGCGGTGGCACAGGGGGGGTGGCACCGGGCGGGATCAGAGTAAACGGTGGTGGCAGCACCTGCGGGGCGCGCGCCTGCGCCGCCACAGGTTCCTGATAGCCCGGAGCAGAGATGCAGCTCGAGACGTGGAAGCGTGCGCAGAACCTACAAGTTGCCACGATGGCCGAGGGCGCCTTCGTCGGACGCCTGGACGACTTCCAGTTCGACCTGGAGTCCCACCGCATCTACGGCTGGCGCCTCAAGGCCGCGGGCATGTTTGCCCGGACGGGCGGCGTCAAGGCCTCGGATCTGCTGCTGCTGGGGCGCGACATCGCCATCATCCAGGCCGAGCGGGACGTGGAGTGGGCCGGCGGCCGCATCGGGGTGGTCGACGGCCGCGCCTGGGCCAGCGCCTACCGCGGCACCCAGGCCATCACCCGCCGCGGACGGGCCCTGGGCGCCGTGCAGGACTTCGTCATCGACCGCGCCGGCAACCAGGTGACCGGGCTGCTGCTCCAGGGGGGGCTGCTGCTGCCCCTCGACGGGCGGGTCGGGGTCGGTCCCGCGGCGGTCATCGCCGAGACCTCCGAGGTCGTCGTCGAGCTGCCCGACGAGCAGGGCGAAGAGCCCCGGGCCTGGTGGGCGCGGCTGACGGCGGCCATCGGCGTCGGGGCCCAGAAGGCCGAGGCCGCCAAGCCCGATGCGAGCAAGGCCGAGCCCCCAGAGGCCAAGGGAGCCCCCGCGGCCCGCACCGAGCCGGGCGACGGCGAGGGCTGAGCCCTCAGAAGTCGATGATGTCGGCGTGGTTGCCCGTGGGGGCCGGCGGCACGGCCACCCGGGCCTCGGCGCCCTCGTAGATCGAGATGTAGCGGGCATAGTGGCCCGAGACCTTCTTCACATAGTCGCGGGTCTCGTCGTACTCGATCTGCTCGACGAAGACGTCCATCGGGATCTTGCCCTCGTGGGCCTTGTACCAGCGCGAGATGTTGTGGGGGCCGCCGTTGTAGCTGCCCACGGCGAGGGGGAAGCTGCCCTCGAAGCGGTCCAGCAGCCGCGAGAAGTAGTAGATGCCGTAGCGCAGGTTGGTGTTCGGGTCTTCGAGGTCGCCGGGGCTGTAGCGGTGCTCGCCGAGCATGGCGGCGACCCGGGCGCCCGTGCGGGGCATGACCTGGATGAGGCCGATGGCGCCCACCGGGGACAGGGCGGCGTTCCGGTAGGTCGACTCCTGGCGCATGATGCCCATGATCAAGAAGGGGTCGACGTCGTAGCGCTGGCTGTGGCGCCAGATCTCGTTGGGTGCCACCACCGGGTAGGACAGGCGCAGGTTCGCCGTGCGCTCGCGCTCGTCCGGCGCCGACTTCTGGAGCCCGTGGCAGGCCCGGGCGGCGTGGTAGTGGTCGCGGGTGAAGAGCAGGAAGGGGCGCCAGTCGGCGAGCCGCATGCCCATGCCGGCGATGGCCTGGCGGCGGGCATCCTCGCCGGCCCCGTTGTTGAGAACGTCCCGCCACTCTTCATAGATGTCGTACATCAGCCGGGCCGAGTCGGTGTAGAGCCCGGCGGCGGCGAGGTCGTAGGCGGCCGGCAGCCGCGGCCAGATCTCTTTCTTGGCCTCGGCGAAGCGGTAGAGCCCCTTGGCGGCGTCCTCGGGGGACCAGTAGCGGCACTCCTGGTAGCCGTCGGGCAGCGGGATGCCGGCGCCGGGCACGGAGAGGGCCACCTCGGCGGGCACGGTCAGCGCGGCGGGCTTGACCGCGGGCTGCTGGAGCGCGGACCAGCTGAGCTTGGACCAGCCCGGGTTGGCCTCGGGGGCCTCGAGGCCCGGAGCCGAGCCGGCCGGGCCCTGGACGATGGGGGTCTCGCCGGGGAACATGCCCGTGGCCGGGGCATTGTGGAGGTTCGGTCGCTGCCAGCTCGGCAGCTCGGCCACCAGGGGGCCGTGCCAGCGGCCGTCGCGGATAGATCGGAAGAGCGTCGTGTAGGGAAAGAGTGTCTTAAGACGTGTAGAACT
>CAXQUZ010000258.1:0-5273 GCA_964226865.1 Myxococcota bacterium
AGCGCCGGCGGATCTCGGGGCCGGGCTGCTGGAGCTCGAGGGCGCCCGAGCGGCCGCTGCCCCGGCGCTCCGCCCCCAGGCAGGCCGCGACAAAGCGGCGCAGCAGCCAGTCTTCGGCGGCCACCCGGCTGTCGGGCGCGGCGCACTGCGCGGCCGAGATGCCCGTGGGCAGCCGCAGCCGCACCCGGCTCGGGGCCGCATAGGGGTCGCCCTGGACGTGGTCGATGATCAAGGTCAGCGGGGCATCCTCGGAGAGGTCCCACGTGCCGCGGAGATCCTTGTAGGCGGGGTAGGGCCGGCCGTCTCGGGCCCGCAGGGCGTCGCGCAGGGCGGCGCGGTCTCCCCGGTGGGCGGTCGCCGCGGGCGCCCGGTCGCCGCCCCCCCGGGGACCGCCCCGGTGCGACCGGGGACCACCGCTCCGCCGGCCCCGCAGTCGATCTTGCTCCGCACCCGCCACGCTGCACCTCACCCGGGGGTCCCGGGACCCCTCGCCAGCGCGTTATCTCGCCGGGCCAGCGCCGCCCCCCGCTCCCGGGAGGCGCGCCACCCTCGCCGCGCCTGCCGCGACCCTGCGCAGCCCTGCGCCCCCCTCCCCTCGCCCGGCCCCCGGCCCGGGCCCTGGAGAACCCCCATGACTGCACGTTCTCTGCTGCTCGCCTGTGCCCTGCTCGTCGCCTGTGGCGACGCCGACGAGGCCGCCGCCCCCGCCGAGGCCCCCGCCGCCGCTGCCGAGAAGACCGACGGCGCCGCCAAGGCCGAGGCCCCGGCCAACGACGACTGGAAGAAGGCCCCCGCCGACGTGGCCGCCGCCCCCGCCGACGCCCAGAAGACCGCCTCGGGCCTCGCCTGGAAGGTGCTCAAGGCCGGCGACGGCGCCGAGAAGCCCAGCGAGCGCGCCACCGTCGAGGTCCACTACACGGGCTGGACGACCGACGGGAAGATGTTCGACTCCTCCCACAAGCGCGGCAAGACCACCAGCTTCCCCCTCAACCGGGTGATCGCCGGCTGGACCGAGGGCCTCCAGCTCATGAGCAAGGGCGAGACCGCCCGCTTCTGGATTCCCGAGGAGCTCGCCTACAAGGGCCGCCCCGGCAAGCCCGCCGGCATGCTGGTCTTCGACGTCGAGCTCGTGAGCATCACCGAGCCCCCGCCGCCGCCCGAGACCCCCGCCGACGTGGCCGCCCCGCCCGCCGACGCCCAGAAGACCAGCACCGGCCTCGCCTGGAAGGTGCTGTCCCCCGGCAAGGACGACGGCAAGAAGCCCGAGGCCACCAGCCGCGTCCAGGTCCACTACTCGGGCTGGACCACCGACGGGAAGATGTTCGACTCCTCGGTGAGCCGCGGCCGCCCGGCCACCTTCCCGCTCAACGGCGTCATCCCTGGCTGGACCGAGGGGCTCCAGCTCATGAAGGAGGGCGAGAAGGCCCGCCTGTGGATCCCCGAAGAGCTCGCCTACAAGGGCCGTCCCGGCGCGCCCCAGGGCATGCTGGTCTTCGACGTCGAGCTGCTCAAGGTCTACTGAGCCAGCGTGACCGGCCCCGCCCCGGGGCCCGTCCTCAGTCGCCCCGGCGCCGCCAGAACGGTCGGCGCCGGGGCTTCTCTGTGCCCTCGGGCGCCGGATCTGGCGCGTCCTCGTCCCGCCCGAGCAGCCAGTCGAGGGCCACCCCGAGAGGGCCCTGCTCTTCGGCGTGGCCGGTGCGGGGACGGGTGCCGCTGCGCACATACTCCTCGACGCTGGCGCAGTCGCTGCTGCCGGCGGGCTCCCAGTCCTCGGTGCAGAAGCGCAGGGTCTCGACGCCCTTGGGCACGGGAAAGCGGCCGCCAGCGGTGCCCGAGCCCGCCACGAAGCGGGCCCAGGTCGGGAGCGCGGCCTGGGAGCCGGTGAGGCCCACGGGCTTGGACTTGTCGAAGCCCACCCAGACGGCCACGGCCAGCTCGGGGGTGAAGCCGACGAACCAGGCGTCCCGGGCCTCGTCGGTGGTGCCGGACTTGCCGCCCACGGCTCCCTTGGCGCCGTAGGCCGCCGCCTTGCGGCCCGTGCCCTCGGTCATGACCGCCGAGAGCAGCCGGGTCGTGAGGAAGGTCGAGGCAGCGTCGGCCTGGCGCACCCGGCCGGGCGGCGCGGCGGTGAGGGCGGCGCCGGCGCTGTCTTGGGTCGCCGCGACCAGGTAGGGGCGCGCGCGCTCGCCCTGGCCGGGAAAGATCGTGTAGGCCGTCGCCAGCTCGAGCGGCGTCGCCGGAAAGGCACCCAGGCTCGCCGCGGGCAGCTCCGAGGCCTCGACGAGGCCCAGCCGGTGCCACCAGATGGCGAGGCGGTCCATGCCGACCTCCTCGGCGAGCAGCACCGCCGGCGTGTTGCGGCTCTTCGCGATGGCCGTGCGCAGCGGGATCTCGCCCATGTAGCGGCCGTCGTAGTTCCGGGGCGCCCAGCGCTTGCCCGCGATGGTGCGCTCGATGGGGGCATCGTCGATGAGGGTCGCGGGCGACAGGGCCGGGTCGCGCTCGAAGGCCGCCAGGGCCGTGAGCGGCTTGATGGTCGAGCCGACCTGGCGGTGGGCGTGGAGCACGCGGTTGAACTGGCTCGTGCCGTAGTCGCGGCCGCCGACCATGGCGACGACCGCGCCGTCCGACACCCGCACGGCCACCAGGGCGATCTGGGCGCCCTTGGCCTTGGGGTGCTCCCGGTCCAGCTCGGCGGCGCTCTCGGCCACGACCCGCTCGGCGAGGCGCTGGAGGGCCGGCTGGAGGGTCGTGTGGACCGTGGCGCCCCGGGCGATGAGGCTGCCCTCGCCGAGCAGATCCTCGACGTGGTCCACCGCCGCGTCCACGAACCAGGGGGCGTGGCGGCTGCCGACGCTGGGGTGGACCCCAAGGGGCGCGGCCTTGGCGTCGGCGTGCTGGGCGGCGGTGATGTGGCCCAGCTCGGCCATGCGCTGGAGGGCGAGGTCGCGGCGCTCGCGGGCCCGCTCGGGGTGCTGGAGGGGCGAGTAGCGGTTCGGCGCGCTGACGATGCCCGCGAGGGTGGCGGCCTGGGCGATGCTCAGCCGGGTGGCGGGCTTGCCGAAGAAGACCCGGGCGGCCTGGTCGACCCCACAGACCGAGGCCCCGCCGCCCTGGCCCAGGTAGATCTCGTTGAGGTAGAGCTCGAGGATCTCGTCCTTGTCGAGCTGCTGTTCGAGGGCCACCGCCAGCAGGGCCTCGCGGGCCTTGCGGCTGAGGGTGCGCTCCTGGGTGAGCAGCAGGTTCTTCACGAGCTGCTGGGTCAGGGTCGAGCCGCCCTGGAGGGGGCCGTCCTGGACGAGGTTGCGGGCCAGGGCGCGGGCGATGCCGAAGGGGTCGATGCCGCGGTGCTCGTAGAAGCGGGCGTCCTCCATCGCCAGCACGGCGTTGGGCACGTGGCTCGGGAGCTGGTCGAGCGAGACCGGACGCCGGGCCTCGTTGTCGCTGCCGCGCAGCTCGGCCAGCTCGACGGGGGCGAGGCGTGCCCGCTTGCGGGGGCTGACCGCTGCAATGCCCGTGCTGCCGAAGGCGAGGTGGACGTCGCCGCCGGGGATCTCCCAGCCGGGGCCGGACGCCTTCGGAACCTTGATCAGCAGGTCGTTCCCGCTGATCTCGAAGTCGCCGGGGGCACTGGCCCGGGCGACCCGCGCGTAGCCGGCGCGCTGGAGATCTGCGGCCACCTCACCGGGGCTGATGGCGAGGCCGGGCCAGAGCTCCATGGGCGCGCTGAGCACCCGGGCGCTGCTCGACCAGACGGGGCCGGCGAGGCGCTCGGCCACGTCCTGCTCGGCCTGGTGGTAGAGCGCCCACACCACGGCACCGCCGGCCACCGCGGCACCGAGGGTCGTGGTCAGGGCGAAGCGGCCGAGCTTGCGGAGGAAGGCCTTGAAGCCTCCGCCCCGCCTGCTGCGCTTGCCCCGCGTGCGGCGGGTGCTGCTGCTGCGCGAGCGAGAGCGCCCGCTGCTGGCACGAGACCGGCTGCGGGAGCCGGACGACCGGCGCTTGGGCGCGGACGGAGACGAGCTGCTGGCGCGGCGCTTGGCCAGGGGGCACCCAGGCGCGGCTCGGCAGGATCAGGAGGCGTCGACGAGCCGCTTGGCCGTTGCCACCACGTTCTCGACGTTGATGCCGAGCTTGCTGGCGACGACGCTGCCCGGGGCGCTGGCCCCGAAGCGGTCGATGCCGACCGTTGCGCCGTCAAGACCCACGATAGCCTGCCACCCGAAGGTGACGCCAGCCTCCACCGACACCCGGGGGAGGCCGGGGGGGAAGACGGCGTCCCGCACCGCGGCGGGCTGGGCCGAGAAGGCCTCCCAGCAGGGCATGCTCACGACCCGGGCGCCGATGCCATCGGCCGCCAGGCGGTCGGCGGCGGTGAGGGCCAGCGAGACCTCGGAGCCGGTCGCGACCAGCACCACCTGGGCCGCGTCCGCGTCCCGAAGCACGTAGGCGCCCTGGTGGACGCCGTCGGCGCTGCCGAGCACGCTGCGATCCAGCACGGGCAGCCCCTGGCGGGTGAGGCAGAGCGCCGTGGGGCCGTCGCTGCGGGTCATGGCCATGCGCCAGGCCTCGGCCGTCTCGGTGGCGTCGGCGGGCCGGACCACCCAGAGGTTGGGCATCGAGCGCATCGCCATGAGGTGCTCGACGGGCTGGTGGGTGGGGCCGTCCTCGCCCAGGTAGACGCTGTCGTGGGTGTAGATGAGCACGACGGGCTGGCGCATCAGGGCGCTGAGGCGGACGGCCGGCCGCATGTAGTCGTGGAAGACCAGGAAGGTGGCGCAGTAGGGCCGGAAGCCGCCGTGCAGGGCCATGCCGTTGCAGATGGCACCCATGGCGTGCTCGCGGATGCCGACGTGCACGTTGCGGCCGGCGGGGGCCGCGGGGCTGATGTGGTCCTCGACCTTGAGGGTCGAGCCGTTGCTGCCGGCCAGGTCGGCGCTGCCGCCCACGAGGCTGGGAACAGCCTTGGCCACGGCATTCAGGACGGCCTGGCTGGCCTTGCGGGTGGCGAGGGAGCTGCCCGCCTCGAAGGTCGGCCAGGCGACCCCGGAGAGGTCGAGCTCGCCCGAGAGCCGGGCGCGGAAGTCCGCGGCGCGCGGGTGGGCGGCCACCCGGGCCTCCCAGGCGGCGCGCTGGGCCTGCTGGTCCCCGGCGGCGCGGCGGAACCAGGCGTAGACCTCGTCGTCGACCTGGAACTGGCGGTCGGGATCGAGGCCGATGGCCCGCTTGGTGCCCGCGATCTCCTCGGCGCAGATCGGAAGAGCACACGTCTG
>CAXQUZ010000259.1:0-14801 GCA_964226865.1 Myxococcota bacterium
GCGGAATTGAACCGCCGACAACCCGTGTATGAACCGTGTGCTCTAACCACCGGAGCTACCCAGGCAGAGCGCCCGCCATCTCTGGGGTCGGGGCTGATGCGTCAACCGAAAAGTGCTGCGAAGTGGCGTCGGCCGCCACGCCCCGCAGCGAGAGCAAGGCCCCCGCAGCGAAGCTGATCCCGAAGACCAGCACCAAGACGGGCACCCGCAGCCGCCCGGCGAGGGCGAGCAGGCGCCCCTCCTCGTCGGGCCCCACCCGGCCCTCGCGCAGCGCCACCCCGCCGTCGTCCAGCCACGCGAGGGCCCCGAGCAGCGCCAGGGCCACCGTCGAGCAGAGCACCGAGAGCAGGGCGAGGGGCAGGGCCAGGACGGTCAGCACGGCGGCTCAGTCCTCGGGCAGGGTCTCGAGCTCGCGCTGCACCCGAGAGATCTGGGTGGCCAGCTCGCCGGACCAGGTGGAGTCGGGGAAGCTGGCCCGGAGGGTGGACAGCTCTTCGAGGATCTGGAGCAGCCCGGCCCGCTGGGCGCTGACCGAGGGCTCGCCGCGCAGCTCGAGGAAGCGCACCGAGCAGGCCTCCTTGCGGGCGAAGACGTGGGCGTCCCGGGCGGCGACGTGGGCCGCCTCGACCGCGGGCCAGCAGGGCTGGTTGGCGCAGACCTCGTAGACGCCCATGGCCGCCGTGGGGTCGCCCTTGTTCATCATGCGGGCGCCCTCGGCCAGCACGGCCTCCACGTCGACGGCCGGCATCGCGGGCGCCGGGGGCGCCGCGTCCTCGGCGCTCTCGTCCTCGGAGGGCGCGTCGTCCTCGGCCGCGGCACCGCCGAGCTCGGCGGCGTCGGGCTGGAGCAGGTCGCCCTCGACCACCGGGGCGGGCGGGGCCGCGAGGGCCTCGGGCCCGGCCAGCTCGGCCGACTCGATGACCGCCGGGTCACCGAATTCCTCGGTCATCACCCCGGCCGCCAGGGGCATCTCGACGGGCTGCACCCGCTCCTCGATGGTGACGAGGCGGTCAAGGTAGTGGAGCACGACCACCTGGGCCGCCGGATCGAGCTGGTCGGCCTCGAGGGCGAACTCCCAGAGGGCGTCGAGGCGGCCCCGGCGGTCGGCGTCGTCGTTGTCGGCGATGAGATCGCGGGTGCGGTCGATGACCCCGGAGAAGTCCTGGGGCGGCGGCCCCACGGGCCCCGCCTCGATCTCTTTCTTGCCACCGCTCTTCACCACGCAGCCGACCAGCAGCAGGCTGGCCAGGGCGGCGCGGGACGCACGCGGCGTGCGGAGAAGCTGCATCAGTCGTCCACTCCCGAGGGGTCGTCCCCACCGCCCTCGGGGCGGATGAAGACATCGATGTCGTCAGGATCTTCGTCGTTGTCGCCCACGTCGAGGGCACCGGTGGGGGCCGCGAGGGGGCGGGTGGCGGGCGGCGCGAGGGCCGCGGCCGGGGCGAGCACCGTGACCCGCCGGGAGGCGTCGAGCTCGCCTGTCGCGAGCAGGCCCGCACCGTGGACCAGCACGCTCTTCTCGTCGTCGCCGGGCACCTGGCCCGGTCGCCCCGTGTCGAGGCGGCCCGTGGCATCGACCACCGGCACCCGGGTGAAGCCCCCCTCGACCCGCAGCTCGCTGGTCGCCGGCGCCTCGGCCCCCAGCAGCCCGGCATCGGCCATGCCCGCCGCGGTGCCCATCCAGGCCGGCAGGGCGCCGCTGGCCCCCGAGAGGCGCACCCGGCCCGCGCTCATCGAGGTGTTGTCGTCGAAGCCCACGTAGGCGGCGAGGGTGTAGCCCTGGCCCCAGGTCCAGGCGCCGGACTCCGCCCGGGGCACGAAGCCCACGAAGGCGGCGTTGCGGAAGGCATTGGTCGTGCCGGTCTTGCCCGTCAGGGGCACGACGCTGCGCCCCACCCGGGCCGCGCTGGCCGCCCGCCGGCCCGTGCCGAAGCGCACCACATTCCGCAGCACATCCCCGATGAGGCGGCCGGCCACGGGGTCGCCCACCTGGCGGGGCCGCGGCCGGGCCTGGTAGAGCACGTTGCCGTCCGCGTCGCGGATCTCGGCGATGAGCAGGGTGGAGTGTTCCGGGGCGGCCACCGCCTCGGGCCCCGAGGGCAGGGTCACCGTGCCCGGGAAGTCGTAGCGCGCGCCCGTGGCCATGCCCTGGTAGAGCGTGGCGGCCTCTTCGACGGTGAGCTCGGCCGCCCCGAGGGGCAGGCTCAGCACCGGCGGCAGGTCGGCCGACACCCCCAGCCGGTCGGCCAGGGCCGCGACGTAGCGCAGGGCCACGAGGGTGCGGAAGTCGGGGTGGTGCTGGAGGACCTCGAAGTCGTAGGGGTCCTGCTCGGCGATGACCAGCGCCCGCCGGGCCCGCACGCGCTCGAGGCGGCGCAGGGTGCCCACGCGCAGCCGGCCGTCGAGCAGCACGGCGTCCACGGCGGGCACGGTGGGGCCCTCCGCGGTGGCGAGGCGGGTGAGGAGGTCGGGGCCCAGCGGCGCCCAGCTGTCGTCCACGTCGCCGCAGGCGAGCTCGAGGGTGCCGCCGCCGAGCACGGGGTCGGCGCCGACCACCCGGTGGCGCAGGGCCGAGACCTCGCCGGCCGTGGGCGCCTCGGGCATGCGCCGCTCGCCCAGCCCGCCCAGGCCGAAGCGGTCGAGGCGGCGGGTGCGGGCCTCGGCCTCGACGGCGTCGGCCCGGTAGCGCACGAGATCCTGGACCTGGGCGGCACAGTCGGGCAGCAGCCCCAGCAGCCGCTGGTGGTGGAAGCGCACGGCCCGCCGCCGGGCGGGGGCGCGGCTGCCGCTCAGCTTGCGGGCCTCGCCGGCGGCGCCCCGGCCGTAGTGGAGGGCCTGGAGCTCGAGCCGCTCGGGCACCCCGCTGGCCCCCGGGTCGCGCGAGAGCTCGGCGAGCACCTCGCGCTTGGCCGCCGTGAAGGCGACCTCGTCCGCCCGGCCCTTGGTGGCGATGACCCCGTAGGTGTCGCGGACGAGCGCCACCCAGGCCTCCTTGCTGTCGACCGCCTCGGGCACGAGGCCCGACCGTGCGGCCACCTCGCGGAAGGTGGTCGCGTCGAGGTCGTCGAGCAGGTGGTAGAGCAGCCAGATGCTCGCGAGGTTCTCCGAGCGCACGCCGGCCTGGTTGAGCGAGACCACGGGCGACGGGTCGTGGTCGGGCCGGGGGTAGTACCAGGTGCCCTCGAAGGTGAAGACCCCCTCGCGGTTGTCGAGCAGGTCGGCCGGCGTCCAGCCCAGCTGGAGGGCCGCCCAGTAGACCAGGGGCTTCCAGGTCGAGCCGAGCTGGCGCCGGGCCTCGGTGGCGCGGTTGAAGTTGCGGTTGTCGTTGCCGCCGACCATCGCGCGGATCTGGCCCTCTTCGAGCACCATCAGCCCCCCCTGGAGGGTCGGCCGGAACTCGAGGTCGCAGACCCCGGGCGACCGCACGCTGGCCCAGGTCACGGAACCCTCCGGAAGCGCAGCGGCGAGGGCCTTGCGGTCGCCCGAGCGCCGCCAGCTCTTCGCCCCGGCGCTGGCCAGGATGGTGGCCATGCGGCGCATGCCCTCGGTGTCGACCGTGCAGCGGTCCCCGCCGAGGTCGAGGGTCAGGGCGTCGGGGCCCGCCGCCACCACCCGGGCCGTCGAGAAGCCGTGCACGGGGGTCGGGTGGTCCGGGTCGGGGTGGGGGGCCGCCGACGCGTCGAGGCGGAGCGCGGCCGCCGTGATGCCGTCGAGGATGGCGCCCACCTCGCTGAGGTGGTGCCAGGTGGCGTAGGTGGCCTCGCGCTGGGCGTCGGCGTCGATGGTGGTGACCACCTGGATGCCCGCCGTCGACGGGTTGTCGATGCCCAGGGCGGCGAAGACCTCCGAGAAGGGAGGCTGCTCGAGGCGGGCGGCCACCTCGTCGATGAGCACGCTGGAGTCGTAGCGGAAGGTGCCCCGCTTGAAGGGGATCTCCTGGGCCACGAGGGCGGCATGCTCGGCGGCGCTGAGGTGGCCGTGGGCCAGCATCCGGTCGAGCACGTAGCCGGTGCGGGCGCGGGCGCGCTCCCGGGCGGCGGCCCGGCGCTCTTCGGTGGCCCCGACAAAGGGATTGTAGGCCGCCGGGGCCTTCACGAGGCCCGCGAGGAAGGCGCACTCGAGCGTGGTCAGCGCACCGACCTCCTTGTCGAAGAAGTAGCGGGCGGCGATGGCGAGGCCGCGGCCGTTGGCGCTGACGTGGAACTGGTTGGCGTAGAACTCGAGGATCTCGGTCTTGTCGAAGTGGGCCTCGAGCTTGAGCGCGTTGAGCAGCTCCTCGAGCTTCGACTTGAGCGACCGATCCGGCCGGTAGTAGAGGTTCTTCGCCGTCTGCTGGGTCAGGGTCGAGCCCCCCGCCACCACCCGCCCGGCCTTGATGTTGGCCACCATGGCCCGGCTGATGCCCCAGACATCGACGCCCGGGTGGTCGAAGTAGCGCTGGTCTTCGGCCGAGGTGATGGCCTGGACCCAGCGCTCGGGGATCTCGGCATAGGGCACATACTGGCGGTGCTCTTCGGCGAAGAAGACGCCCATGCGGGTCTTCCCGTCCCGGTAGAGCAC
This sequence comes from Myxococcota bacterium, assembly GCA_964226865.1. Taxonomy (GTDB): domain Bacteria; phylum Myxococcota_A; class UBA796; order UBA796; family UBA2385; genus CAXQUZ01. Next base: position 4,561 of record CAXQUZ010000259.1, read on the forward strand.
CGGCGACTCCTGGGCGATGATGGCCATCACCGCCGACCGGGTGAACCGGTCGCCCGGCGCATCGAGGATCTCGGTCTTGTAGAGGGCAGCGCCAGCGGCGAGGCCGATGATGCCCATGCCCGCGATGCCCACGAAGAGCCGGCCGAGCCAGCGGCGGACGATGCTCATGCGACGGCCTCCCCGAAGAGCACGGCGCTGAGCCCGGCAAAGCAGCGTGCCTGGGGCCAGTCTTCGGCGACTGCCCGCACGCGGTCCGGCAGGTCGGGGCAGTCGAGCGTCCGCTGTAGGGTCATCGCCAGGGCCTCGTCGTCGTGGGGGTCGGCCACCACCATCCAGGGCTCGGGGGCGAGCTCGGCCGCCCCGTCCATGGCGGAGCAGACCGGAGGCACACCGCAGGCCATGGCCTCGAGGGTGGCGTTCGCCGAGGGGTCGTAGCGGGTCGGGAGCAGGAGCGCCCGGGCCCCGACGAGGTGTTCCTCCGGCGCGGCCACCGGACCCCTGAAGCAGACGCGATCTGCCACACCGAGCGCGGCGGCGTGGGCGGCCCAGCGCTGGGGCCGGGGATCCTCGCCGAGCACCAGCAGCCCGAGGCGCGGGACCCGGCGCAGGGCCCGCAGGGCAGCGAGCAGGTTCTTGCGGGCGTAGCCGTTGCCGAGAAAGGCGACCCAAGGCCCCGAGAAGGGCGCCGGGGCCCCCGACCGGCGCGGCCGGAAGCGGTCGAGGTCGACCCCGTTGCGCACGAGGACGATCTTGTCGGGATCGATGCCGGAGTGGGCCACGAGGCCCTGCTTGCCCAAGTGGCTGTTGGCGACGATGCGACCGGCGGTCTCGGCGGCCGCCCGATCCGCCGCCAGCTCCATGCGCTCGGCGAGGCCGCGCCGGCCCGAGGCAGCGAGCCAGGCCGCGTGGCAGCCCCCGCCCGCCCGCCACAGGTCGGCGCCCCGGGCCCGCACCATGGCGACCTTGTGGCCCGGCTCGTCGATGGCCTCGATGAGCCCGCCCGTGCGGTGGATGCGCCAGGGCCGGCCCCGCGGCGCGAGGCCCGGAGGGCGGCGCAGGATGACCCCCGGCGGGGCCCGCTCGCCGCGCAGGGCCCAGAGGTGGACCTCGTGGCCCCGGTCGGCCCGCCAGGCCGACCAGCCCCAGGTGATGCGCTCCGTGCCGCCGCTGGTGCCGGCGGTGTGGACGAGGAGGTGGATCTTCACGAGCGGGAACCCGGCGGCGGCAGCATCAGCAGGGTGTACTTGAGCAGCACGGCGGCGGCCCCGAGCCCCGCGATGCAGAGCCCCCGGGCGCCGTCCCGGAGCCCCTGCTTGAGCACCAGTGCCTTCACGAGGTGGGCCGGCGGCCGCAGCAGGAGGTCGGCCCAGCGGGCGCGCTGGCCCCGGGCGCGGGCCTCGGCGGCGAAGGTGGCCGAGTAGGCGGCGATGGTGGCGAGGTGCTCGCCGATGTCGCGGTAGGCATGGTGGTGGAGCAGGCCCTGCAGCGCGGGGGTGGGGCCGCCGACCACCACGGTGTCGTGGGGATCGGGCCCCTCGTGGCGGCCATGCGCGCGGTGGAACAGCCGCACCCGCAGATCCGGCGACCAGCTGCCGTGCCGGATGGGCGCCCCCTGCCACCAGGTGCGCCGGGGCAGCCGGTAGCCCCAGGGGCCGGGCCCGGCCGGATCCGTCGCGAGAGACAGCCCTGCGAGCTCTCGGGCCAGATCCGGGCTCACCCGCTCGTCGGCGTCGAGCGACAGCACCCAGTCGTTGCGGGCCGCCGCGACCGCCCGCCGCTTCTGGCGGGTGTGGCCCGGCCAGTCGGTCTGGATCACCCGGGCGCCCGCCGCACGGGCCACGGCCGCCGTGTCGTCCACCGAGCCGCTCTCGACCACCACCACCTCGTCGGCAAAGCCCACCGACGCGATGGCCTCCCCGATGCGGTCGGCCTCGTCCCGGGCGATGATGGTGACACTGATGGGAGGCATGGGTTCCCGAACCTCATCAAGACAACGTGATGCGCGCCATCTCCGGCGCCCGCCGCGCGTTTCTGGGTCGATCTGTGGTGCTCGGCCCTTGACGCAGCGCCCCACCGCATTAGGACTGGGCGGCCTCAGCGGCCACCCCCCATGGCGACGTACCCAAGTGGTTAAGGGGCGGGTTTGCAAAACCTGTATTCACCGGTTCAAATCCGGTCGTCGCCTCCATCTCTCCAGGCCCCGCCCTCTCGGCGGGGTCTGCTGCTTCAGCCTCCCGCGTCTCCGGCGGCCAGCGGCTTCAGCGCCCGCTCCGCCGCCCCGGCGGCCCTCCGGAGCGCCCCGTCCCCCCGGCCCCCCCGGCGGCGCCCTTCGTCCAGTGACACGGCCTTGCCCGCCCGGTGTTCAGGTTAGCCGCCGCACGCATGCCCCCCCCGGGTGCAGCCTGCCCCCGGCCCCTCCGGACGGAGTCTCCCGTGCTCGAACAGCAGATGACCAACTTCGCGCTCCTCGGTGCGGAGTGGGTCTTGTGGGTGCTGGTCGCCCTCTCGGTCCTGTGTGTTGCGGTCGCCGCCGAGCGGCTGGTCTACGCCGCGATGAACGCCACCCCCGCGGGTCCCTTCCAGGCCGCCCTCCAGACCTTCGTGGGCGGCGGGGCCGCCGCCGACCTGGAGCAGTCGCTCGAGGGCATGGAGGGCATCGAGGCCCGGGTGCTGCGGGCCGGGGTCCAGGCCGGGCGCCGGGGCGGGGCCGCGAGCGCCGAGGAGGCCATCACGGGCACCCTCACCATCGAGAAGGTCAAGCTCGACCGCCGCCTCATCGTGCTCGGCACGGTCGGCTCGAACGCGCCCTTCATCGGCCTCTTCGGCACGGTGCTCGGCATCATCCAGGCCTTCCACAACCTCGCCCTCGACAGCGACGAGGGCGCGAACGCCGTCATGGGCGGCATCTCCGAGGCCCTCGTGGCCACGGCGGTGGGGCTTGTGGTCGCCATCCCGGCCATCGTGCTCTACAACTTCTTCCAGCGGCGCAACAAGGAGCTGCTGGCGCGGGTCACCAGCCTCTCCCACATGGTGCTGAGCCGCTTCAAGGACGACCCGGCGCGGGCCCTGGGCGCCGACGGAGGGGCCTGATGGGCGCCAGCCTCGGCGGCGGAGACGACGACGACGGCATCGTCGCCATCAACATCACCCCCTTCGTCGACATCATCCTCGTGGTCTTGATCATCTTCATGGTCACGACCACCACCATCGTGAACCGCTCGATCAAGATGCAGCTGCCCGAGGCGGCCACGGGCGAGAGCGTCGACCAGGCCGAGACCATCTCCCTGGCCATCCAGATGGACGCCCAGCGCCAGCTCACCCTCGACGGCGAGCCCACCACCTGGGAGGCCCTGCGGGCGACGGTCCGCTCCGAGCGGGCCCGCAGCAAGGAGACCGGCGCCGACATCATGTGCCTCATCGGCGCCGACACGGCCGTGCCCCACGGCGAGGTGGTCAAGATCATCGACCTCGTGCGCCAGGAGGGCATCGCCAAGTTCGCCATCAACATCGACCCCCAGCCGCTGCCCCCTGAGGCCGCCGGCGGGGCTGGGCCCGTGTCTGCCGCCCCCGGGGCCGGATGAGCACCACCCGCCTCGACTTCGGGGCCAGCCCCTCCTGGCAGCGCTGGGTGCTGCCGGGGGCGCTCGTGGTGAGCGCTGCGCTGCACCTCCTGGTTGCCAAGACCGCCCTGCCCGAGGACGGTGCGCCGCCGCCCCGCCGCGACACCTGGGTCGAGCTGGCCGTGGTGCCGCCGCCCCCGCCCCCCGAGCCCGTCGTGGCGCCGCCGCCTCCCGAGCCCGAGCCCGCGCCGGAACCGAAGCCCAAGCCGAAGCCCAAGCCCAAGCCCAAGCCCAAGCCCGAGCCCGAGCCCCAGAAGGTCGACTTCGACGAGACCACCACCGAGCCCCAGCCCGAGGACGCGCCGCCCACCACCAAGCCCGTCCGCCGGGTGGTCGGCCTCAGCGCGAGCTCCTTCGCCGAGGGCAGCGGCAGCGGGACCACCGCCCGGGCCGGCACGACCCTCGGCAGCGGCTCGAAGTCCGAGACCATGTCCATCGACGAGGCCAAGGAGACCGTGGCCTACGGCGCGGTGGCCACCCGCCCGCGCTGCAGCCAGCCTCCCCTCACCGTGCCCGAGGACGTCATCGCCGACGGCGTCGAGGGCCAGGTCAAGGTGGTCTTCGACGTCGACGGCACGGGCCGGGTGCAGAATGTGCGCCTGACCCGCCGCCTCCACCCCTCCGCCGACGCTGCCTGTGTGGCCGCCTGGAAGCAGGCCCGCTGCAAGCCCGGCAAGCAGGGCAAGACGCCCGTGACCGTCACCAACATGCCCTACTACTGCACCTTCAAGGCGATCGACTGATGCCGTCCCTGCTGACCTTGCTCCTCCTCGGCGCGGCCCAGGCCCAGCAGCCGCCCCCCGCCGCGCCCGCCGCCGACGAGCAGCCCCCACCGCTGCTCGAGGCCCCGGCCCTCGTCGACTTCGTCCAGGCGCCCTACCCCCCCGAGGCCGAGGCCGCGCGGGTCGAGGGCACCGTCCTGCTGCTCATCGAGATCGACGAGACGGGCGCGGTCACCGGGGTCGAGGTGCTCCAGCCCGCCGGCAGCGGCTTCGACGAGGCCGCCACCGCCGCCGCCCGCCAGTTCCGCTTCTCGCCAGCGGTCGACGAGACCGGCCCCGTGCCCGTGGCCATCGAGTTCGCCTACGGCTTCGAGCTCGCTCCCGAGGAACCGGCGCCCGCGGCCCCGGATCCGGCCACCCTGCCCGTCAACCTCGAGGGCACCCTCGTCGAGATGGGCACCCGGGTCGAGCTCGCTGGCTACGACGTGCTGGCCGTGCTTCCCGACGGGACCATCGAGAGCGCCACCACCGACGCTGGCGGTCGCTACGCCTTCCGCGGCCTGCCCGTGGGCCCCGTCACCGTGCGCTTCGTGGCCCCCGACTACCAGGAGCGCGAGGAGGCCATCACCCTCACGGCGGGCGAGGTCACCGACCTCAAGCTCTGGGTGAAGAACCTCAGCTACCGCGACAACGAGATCGTCGGCGTCTACCAGAAAAAGCGCGAGCCCGAGATCACGCGCCGCACCCTGAGCGTCGAGGAGATCCGGCGGGTGCCCGGCACCTTCGGCGACCCGGTGCGCGTCATCCAGAACCTGCCCGGCGCCGCCCGGGGCCCCTTCGGCACGGGCCTGCTCATCATCCGCGGCGCCCACCCCGAAGACTCCAACGTCTACGTCGACGGCGGCGAGGTCCCGCTCATCTACCACCTGGGCGGCTACCGCTCGGTCATCAACGCCGCCTTCATCGACAGCGTCGACTACCTGCCCGGTGGCTACGGGGTCCGCTACGGCCAGAGCACCGGCGGCGTCATCGACGTCCAGACCAGCGACGACTACCCCGAGCGCCCCGAGCTCACCTGGCGCACGGACGTGCTCGACTCGGGCTTCTTCTACACCCAGCGGGTCGGCGCCGACCAGGACGTGGGCCTCGCGGCCTCGGCCCGGCGCTCCTACATCGACGCCTTCATCCCGCTGTTCACGGCAGGCACGGGCTTCGTCGCCAGCCCCCGCTGGTTCGACTACCAGCTCAAGGTCGGCGACGCGGACGACGACCCCAGCGGCAGCTGGTCGGTCTTCGTCTTCGGCTTCCAAGACAAGCTGTTCCTCAGCACCCCCGACGACGTGGCCCAGGGCAACGACCCCGACACCCAGGGCGACGTCTCGGCCCGCTACGAGACCCACCGCCTCGTGCTCAAGTGCGCCCAGGAGCTCGGCGGGGACTGGTCCTTCATGGTCCAGCCCGCCCTCGGCTACGACGCCATCCAGGCCGGCCTGGGCTCGTCCATCGAGCTCACCCAGGGCTTCACCACCCTCGACACCCGCGCCGAGCTCAAGTGGGAGCCCGGCGACGCGCTCGCCCTCACGACCGGCCTCGACAGCGCCATCACCCGCTACCAGATCGACTTCACGCTGCCCTTCTTCCCCACCGAGGCCAGCTTCGATCCCCTCGCCGAGCGCGAGCCCTACTCCGACACGGTGGCCGGCTGGTTCTTCACCCCCGACCTCTTCGTCGACGCCCGCTGGCGGCCCCTCGGCGGCACCGACCGCCTGCTCATCAACCCGGGCCTGCGCCTCAGCACCCTCAAGATCGGCTCGTCGAACTTCATCGCCGACGTCGACCCCCGGCTGGCCCTGCGCTGGCAGCTCACCGAGACCACCGCCATCAAGGGCGGCACGGGCCTCTACCTCCAGCCCCCCCAGGGCCAGGAGTTCGGCCTCAACGAAGACCAGCTCACGGTCACCTTCGAGCGCGGCTGGTCGAGCGAGCTGGGCGTCGAGCAGCGCATCGCCGAGACGGGCCAGATCGACCTGACGGGCTTCTACAAGGACCTCGACCGCCTCATCGTCGACAACCTCGAGTACGAAGACCCCGAGACCGACCCGCTCTACGTCAACGAGGGCATCGGCCGCATCTACGGCATGGAGATCATGGCCCGCAAGAGCCTGGTCGACAGCTGGTTCGGCTGGATCAGCTACACGCTCTCGAAGAGCGAGCGCAACGCCTACCCGACCCGCACGGCCGAAGAGGGCAACGAGTGGGTGCGCTTCGACTTCGACCAGACCCACATCCTCACGGCCGTCGGGGGCTACCGGCTGCCCCGCGACTTCGAGGTCTCGGGCCGCTTCCAGTACGTCACGGGCAACCCCTACACCCCCTTCGCGGGCGGCGTCTACGACATCGACGCCCAGGACTACACCCTCTACCCCTCGGCCGACACGAACAGCGAGCGGCTGCCCGCCTACATGGCCCTCGACCTGCGGGCCGACAAGCTCTTCACCTTCAAGCGCTGGCAGCTCGAGGTCTACACCGACCTGCTCAACGTCATCAAGGGCGAGAACCCCGAACAGGTCGACTACAACTACGACGGCACCGAGCGCCGCTACATCACGGGCCTGCCCTTCATCCCCTCGGTCGGCTTCCAGGCCGACATCACCTTCTGAGCCGGAGGTCCCGATGTCTCTGCCCGCCTCTCGTGCGCCGGGCCGCCGGCCGCCCCGGCCCGCCCTGCTCTCCCTGCTGGCCCTGCTCACCGGCTGTGGCCTCGACGACATGGCCCAGGAGTGGCAGCTCGACCGCCTGCGGGTGCTCGGTGCCCGGGCCACCCCCGCCGAGCCGCGTCCCGGCGAGACCGTCTCCTTCGAGAGCCTCGTCTACACCCCCGCCGACGAGCCCCTGGGCGGCGTCGTCTGGTTCGCCTGCCTGCCGGGCGCGGCCACCGACTTCGGCTGCACCGTCGACACCGAGGCCCTCGCGGCCCTGGGCGCCCTCGACCCCGAGACCGCGAGCACGGCCGAGCTGGCCGAGGCCTACGCCGCCGCCCAGGAGGCGGGACTCGTCGGCTTCGAGCCGGCCCTGCCGCCCCAGTGGACCGCGCCGGCCGACGCCCTCGACGGCCTCGACGACGCCGCCCGCCTGGAGGGGGTCACCGCCACCCTGAACATCACGGCGCTGCCCGCCGACAGCACGGCCGGCCTCGACGACGTCGACGCGGTCGAGCTGGCCTTCAAGCGGCTGCCCATCAGCGAGGCCGAGACCCCGAACCACAACCCCGACGTCGCCGCGGTCGTGGTCGACGGGGTCTCCTCGGCCGACGGCCTCGGCACCGCAGCGGCGCCCCTCACCGTGGCCGCGGGCCAGACGATCGACCTCGACGTCGTTCTCGCGGCGGACGCCGTCGAGAGCTACCGCTTCACGACCTCGACGGGCGCCGTCGAGACCCGCACCGAAGAGCCCTACTTCGCCTGGTACGCCGAGGGCGGCGCCTTCGAGCAGGCCTTCTCGCTCCACCCGAACACCACGGTCGCCTACACCGCGCCGAAGACCGCCGGCTGGACGGGCATGGTTGTCGTCGTCGTGCGCGACCGCCGGGGGGGCATGGGCTGGCGCACGGTCCACCTCCAGGTCGACTGAGCCGCCACGACCGGTCCCGGCACCGGCCCACGGATCCACCGCCGTCCCCGCCGCGCGACCGCCCCGGGGGCTGTCGGCGCGGGGCCGCTGCCACACCGGCGGCCGGAGTGGAGGGGCGACCTCGGTCCTGCACGGGCCACGGCCGGGGCGTGGGCTCCGCAGCGCCCGCTCTTGCCCCCCGCGCCCGGCCATGCTGTGGGCGGAAACCACAAGCTCTTGACAAGGTCCCGGCGTCCCCGGAGCGTGCCGCGACCGTGCCCCGCCGCTGCGCCCGGAGGCCCACGAGGGACCGACCGTGAACACCCTTGCTCACGGCACTCTCACCCCCTCGGGCGCCCGCTTCCTCAGTCCCCGCGCACCGTGATGGTCGGCCCCTCCACCGACTCGACGCCCTTGCAGCCCGCGAGGTCGAAGGGACGGGCGGCCGCGCAGCCCGTGCCGACCACCAGCAGCGGCCGCACCACGTCGCCCTCGGAGACCTTGCCGTCGATGTCGAAGCGCCGGCCCTCGCCGGTCACCACCAGGGCCGGCGCGGCCGGACCGCAGGCATCGGTGGTCACGGCCACGTAGCGGTTCTCTTCGGCGCTGAAGCGCTGCCAGACGACCCCCCGGCAGGCCGGGATCGACACGCTGCTGTTGCCGGCCGGCTTCACCTGGACCGCGGGGGCGCGGGCGTCGCTCACGGCCTCGACGACCACCGGGGGCGCGGCGAGAGCACCGGCCAGCGGGGCCACCAGGAGGAGGGCACTCAGGGCGTGGCGCACTGCGGCGGCGGTCGGGAAGAGGGGCACGATCTGCTCCGGGCAGGGGCGGCCGGCGCCGCGGACGAGGGACGGGGCCACAGCCGCCGCCACTCTCGGGGAAGACACACACGAAGATGACCGCCTGGACGGCATCCTGGGCCTAGCCCCCGCGCTCTGGACCAGAGCCGCGGGAACCGCCCGCCCCCGCGGAGGTCGACACCGCCGGCGCGCCCCCAGTCTACCGCAGACCACGCGGCCGCTCGCCGCCGGGCCCGTGTCGGCACAGGTCTTTCCAGGGCTTCACGCGCGCCGCGCCGACCGCTCCAGACCCCGCGTTATACTCCGCCGACCTCGGAGGGTCTGTCGATCCAGCGAGTGCGCCGACGGTGCTCTCGTTCCCCGCCACGAGGGCGTTCTCGTCCCCTGGCTCGTCCGACCGACTTCCCCACTTCAGCCCCATCCTCCGCGGGCTGCCCCCCCGAAAAGTTCCTTCGCGCCGCTCCGCACCCACCGGAGTCCCAGGAGATCCCTCGATGACCTCGCTGACGAAGACAGTCGCTCCCGCGGTGGCGCTGCTCGGCCTCGCAGCCCTCGCCCCGGTCGCCCATGCCGGTGCGAAGCCCGCCGAGGATGCCCTGAACGGCGTGTCCGATGCCAAGAAGTACAACGTCGTCCAGAACCGCTTCTTCCTGAAGGAGAAGCGCTTCGAGGTGGCCCCGGTCGCCGGCTACGTGCCGAACAACCCCTTCGCGGTCCGGTACGTCGGCGGCCTCCTCGTGGCCTACCACTTCTCCGAGACCCTCGCGGCCGAGGGCGCCTTCATGTACTCGCCCGACCTGGGCGCGAACGACCTCAAGGGCCTCACCAACACCCTGGTCGGCATCGCCTCCCAGGAGGGGGACTCCGCCGAGGTCACCTTCCAGCAGCCCGTCGAGAAGATGGTCATGGGCGCGACCTTCGCCGCCCGCTGGGCCCCGGTCTACGGCAAGATCAACCTCATCGGCGAGCGGGTGCTGAACTTCTACTTCTACGGCGTCGCCGGTCTGGGTCTGCTCAGCATCAAGGAGTACTACGCGCGTCCCGGGGCCACCGACGCCAACGGTGCCCCCAGCACCCAGCTCGACTTCGAGCAGAACAAGGCGAAGGTGCCCGTCAACCTCGGGGTCGGCTTCGACTTCTTCCTGGGCTCCTCGGTCGCCGTGAAGCTCGACGCGCGGAACTACCTCTACATCGACTCCAAGCCCCAGTACGACCCGAACGTGCCGGAAGAGGAGTCCCGCCTCAACAACAACTTCATCGCCTCGGTCGGCGTCGGACTCTTCTTCCCCAAGATGAAGCCCCGCCAGTACGACTTCTGAGATTCGCCCGCACCCTTCGAACGCCGGGTCCGCGGGTCCCCCGGACCGCGTCCTCACCGGCCTCTCGAGCATCTCTTCTGCGCAGCGAGGTACCTGCACGATGCAGACCTTCCGTCACCGCTCCTCCCGACTCCTCGCGGGCATCACAGCGCTGGGCCTGTCCCTCGG
>CAXQUZ010000260.1:0-8385 GCA_964226865.1 Myxococcota bacterium
CGCCCACGGGGGCCGGGGCGGGGGCCCCCCCCACGGGGCCCGGGGCGGCCCCGGGGCCCACGACCGGGGCGGCCGGCGCGACCACGGGGGCCGGGGCGGCCGGCGCGACCACGGGGGCCGGCGCGACCGGGGCGGCGAGCGCGGGCGCGGGCGCCGCGAGGGCGGGCATGGCCGGGGCGCCGGCGTTGGTCAGCACGGTCGCGAGGCCCATGAAGCTGGTCTCGGCGGCCTTGAGGAAGGCGCTGTGGGACTGGGCCATGGACTGCTGGAAGGCCGCGTGGGCATCGGCGGTCTGGCGCTGGGTCTCCTGCCAGGCCTGGACCCAGGCGAGCTGCAGGTTGTGGGCCTCGTGGGACATGGGAACCTCGCGGGAAGCGGTCGGCGTGCGGACCGGGGTGGGGGCGGTCGCGCGGGCGGCCGGAGAGGGGGAAGCGGGGGCCGGGCGGGCCGGCGGGGGGGCAGCGGCGGCCGGGCGGGGCGCGGTCGGGGCCGGAGCGGCCGCCACGGGACGGGGGGCCGGGGCCGCGGCCTTCGGGGCGGCCTTCGGAGCGGCCGTCGCCTTGGGCGCGGGCGCCGGGGCGGGACGGCCCATGGCGGCGATGCCGACGGGCACGGGGTTCGAGGGGGCGCGACCGGCGGCACCCTCGGCCGGCGGGTAGGGCTTGCCCACGTTGGTGCCGTCGATGCCGATGGCCATGCGCGGGGTCTTCACCGTGCGCGGGTCGACCACGGGCCGCAGGTCGGCGACGAGGGCGGCGGGCTGGACCGGCCGGCCCTCGGCGGCGAGCTGGGCCACCGCGTCGAGCAGGCAGTGCACGTCGCCCCGGCCCTTGCGGTCGGTGCCGACGACGGTGTGGTCCTTCTTCTTGAGCGTGCGGCCGACGAGGCCGGCGAGGATGCTGCCCGGCCCCACCTCGACGAAGGTGCGGATGCCGTCCTCGTGCATGCCCTCGACCAGCTCCACCCAGCGCACCGGGCTCTTGATCTGCGCGGCGAGGCCCGTGCGCACGGCCGCCGGGTCGGCGGGGTAGGGCGCGGCCTCGGCGTTGCTCCAGCAGGCGATGGCGGGGGCGGCGACCTCGGTCTCGGCCAGGAAGGCCCCGAAGGGCGCGCTGGCGCCGGCGACCACCGGGGAGTGGAAGGCCGTCGCGACGTTGATCTTCTGGCCGACCACACCGGCGCTCTCGAGGGCCGCGAGGGCCGCGTCGACGGCGGGCACGGCGCCCGAGATCACGGTCTGGCGCGGGTGGTTGTGGTTCGCGAGAACGACCTCGGGATGAGCATCCCCGAGCACACTGGCAATCTTCTTGGCGTTGGCCCGCACCGCGGCCATCGTGCCCTCGGTGGTGGCGGCGGCCTCGGCCATGCGTGCGCCGCGCTCGGCCGAGACGGCGAAGAAGGCGTCCTGGTCGAGGGCACCGGCGCAGTGCAGGGCGGTCAGCTCGCCGTAGCTGTGGCCGGCGACCGCGTCGGGCGAGAGGCCGAGGGCCTGCAGCACCTTGAGGGTCGCGAGGCTGGCCACGCCGATGGCGGGCTGGGCGTTCTCGGTGGCGGTGAGGGTCTCGGCCTGGGCCGCCCGGTCCGCCTCGGAGAAGACGGGCAGGGGGAAGGCGACCTCGGCCGTGCGCAGGCCGGCGCTCTTCGCGGCATCCCAGGCGTCCATGGCCACGTCGAACTCGCGGGCGAGCTCGCCGCCCATGCCCACGTACTGGGCGCCCTGGCCGGGGAAGACGAAGGCCATGCCGCCCTCGGCCTTGCCCACGCCGTAGTAGATGCCGTCGGGGCGCTGGATGGCCTGATCGGGGGCCTTGGCGACGAGGGCCGCGGCCGCCTCGAGCTTGGTCGCGAGCTCGGTGCTGTCGGCGGCGAGCACGACGAGGCGGGCCGGGGCCGTGTGGTCGAAGGACCGGGCGGTCTCGCGGGCGAGGTGGCCGAGGGCTGTGGCGTGGGCCCGGGCGAGGGCCGCGTGCTCCGTGGCCTGGGCGGCGACGGCCGCGCCGTCTGCGCCGGTCACGAAGACGAGGTGGTGGGAGCGCGAGTCGAGGCGGGGGGCCTTCTGCGCGCCGGTGTACTCCTCGACGGCCACGTGGAAGTTCGAGCCGCCGAAGCCGAAGGAGCTGACGCCCGCCCGGCGGGGGTGGTCGTCGGAGCGCACCCAGGGGCGGGTCTCGGTGTTGATGTAGAAGGGCGAGGTCTCGAGGGCCAGGGCCGGGTTGGGCCGGTCGACCTTGACCGTCGGGGGCAGCACCTTGTGGCGCACGGCCATCACGGCCTTGAACAGCCCGGCGGCGCCGGCGGCGGCCTTGGTGTGGCCGATCTGGGACTTCACCGAGCCGATGGCGCACCACTGGCGCTTGTCGGTCTCGGTCTCGTCGCCGAAGACCATGCTCAGCCCGCCGAACTCGGCGGCGTCGCCGGCCTTGGTGCCCGTGCCGTGGGCCTCGACCAGCTCGACGGTGTCGGCCGTCCAGCCGGCCCGCTCGTAGGAGCGGCGCAGCGCGCTGGCCTGGCCCCGGGCGAGGGGCGCGTAGACGCTCTTGGCGCGGCCGTCCGAGGAGGGGCCGCAGGCCTTGATGACGGCGTAGATCTGGTCGCCGTCGCGCTCGGCGTCCTCGACCCGCTTGAGCAGGAAGAGGCCCAGGCCCTCGCCGAGCATGGTGCCGTCGGCCTGGTCGGAGAAGGGACGCACGTCCCCCGACTTCGACAGGGCCGGCGTCTTCGAGAAGCACATGTACATGAAGATGTCGTTCATCGTGTCGACACCGCCGGTGATGACGGCGTCGGAGTCCCCGAGCTGCAGCTCCTGGATGGCCATGTGCAGGGCCGAGAAGGTGCTGGCGCAGGCCGCATCGGTGACGCAATTCGTGCCGCCCAGGTCGAGGCGGTTGGCGATGCGGCCGGCGACCACGTTGCCCAGCAGGCCGGGGAAGGTGGCCTCGGTCCAGGGCGCGTAGTGGCTGCTGATCTTGTCGCAGGCCAGCTTGACCTGCTCGTCGGTGAAGCCCGCCTGGCGCAGGCCGTCCTCCCAGATGGGCCGCTGGAGCCGGCTCACCATCTCGCCGAGCAGCTCCTGGGCGCTGGTCACGCCGAGCACACAGCTCATGCGGGTGCGGTCGAGCTCCCGGCCCTGGGCCGCGTCATCGAGCACCTTCTGGGCGATGATCAGCGCCAGCAGCTGGCTCGTGTCGGTCTGGGGCATGATGCTGGGCGGCACACCCCAGCCCATGGCGTCGAAGTCGATCTTCGGGATGAAGCCGCCCCGGGTCGCGTAGGTCTTGTCCGGCTTGGACTGGTCGGGGTCGTAGTAGTCCTCGATCAGCCAGTGGGTGGACGGCACGTCGGTGATGAGGTCGCGGGCTGCGAGGATGTCGCGCCAGAAGCCCGTCTCGTCGGTCGAGCCGGGGAAGATGGCGGACAGGCCGACGACGGCGATGTCGGGGCGGTGGAAGCTCATGCGCGTCTCTCAGGCAAGGGGACGGGGACGGAAGTCGAAGGCGGCCGCGGGCACGGGGAGGCCCAGGGCGCGGAGCTGGCCCGCGCGGGTGATGACGGCGGCCCCTTCGAGGAGGTTGCGGGCGACCATGGCCACGGTGCGGTTCTCGACCGGGGCGAGGAAGCTGCCGGCGGCCCAGGCGTTGAAGGCGCCCTGGGCCGGGCCGGTCCAGATCTGGTAGTCGATGGCCCGATCGGGCACCCCGGCGATGGCCCAGCGGCTCGACTGGCCGAGGTAGCTGCGGAAGACCAGCGCCATCTGGTGCTTGGGGTCACGCTCGGCCTTCGCGACCTCGTGGGGGTCGCGGCCCTGCCAGAAGGCGCGGGTGGACGACCAGGCCTCGTCGAGGCTCTGCTTGAGCATCTTCTCGACCTGGGCCCGCTCGGCGGCGGGGATGGCCGCGAGGCTCGGGTGGGTGCGGTAGATCTCGTAGAGCTTCTTCGCCCGCACCCCGAACATGGTGCCGCGGCGCAGCACCTGGACCTCGACGCCCAGCTCGAACATGTCGGCGGCGGGCGCCATCACGACGTCGGCCATGCCGGCCTTGGCGAGCAGGGCGCGGCCCACCTCCGAGAGGCCGGACTCGACACAGGCCTGGTTGACCGAGCCCGTGAGGATGAAGTCGGCGCCCAGCGCGAAGGCCGCGGCGGCGGCGTCCGGGGTGCCGATGCCGCCGGCAGTGCCGAGGCGGATGGGCCGGGTGTAGCCCTGCTCGCGCACGATCTGGTCGCGCAGCACCCGGATGCTCGGGAACAGCGCCGTGAGCGGCCGGTTGTCGGTGTGGCCGCCGGAGTCGGACTCGACGATGTAGTCCTCGGCGACGGGCACCTGGCGGGCGAGGCGGGCCTCGTCGGCCGTGAGCTTGCCCTCGGCGACGAGCTGGTCGAGCAGGGCCGCCGGCGCGGGGCGCAGGAAGTGGGCGGCGACCTCGGGCCGGCTGATCTTCGCGAAGACGGCGTTCTGGCGCAGGATGCGGCCGTCGGGGGCCTGGCGCAGGCCCGTCGCGGCGTAGTGCACGATGGGCTTGGTGAGGGCCATGTAGGCCGAGGCGCTCACCCGGCGCACCCCGAGCTCGAGGTAGAGGGCGGCCACCCGGGCCTCGATGGCCGGCTCGTTGGGGGAGTGGATGAGGTTGCTGCCCCAGGCGGGCTCGCCCCGGGCCACGTCGCCCGTGCCGAGCTGGCTGCGGATCCACTCGACCTCGCGGCGCACCCGGTCCGGGTCGAGGCCGGCGGCGCCGAAGAAGCCGAGCATGCCCGCCTTGGCCATCTCGACCACCATGCGGGCCGTGGCGATGCCGTTGGCCATGGCGCCGGCCACGTAGGGGAAGCGGGTGCCGTGGACCTCGTTGAAGCTGCGGTCGCCCAGCCACTCGGGGTAGAGCGCGGGGAGCTGGCCGAGGACGGGCCAGCCGGCCACGCCCGGGGCGGCGGTCGACAGGGTGCCGCCGAGGCCGAGGCCGATGGCGCCGGTCTGGGGGTCGCGGACCACCGTGGCGGGCTGGCGCACGTCCTGGAGCAGCGCCATGAGCTCGGAGGGGTGGAAGGCCGCCGGCGTGGCGCCGGGGGTCCAGAGCAGGGGGGCGGGGGAGTTCATGCGCAGCCTGGGGGAGGATTCGGCCGCGCGGCCTAACGGTGACCCAATTTCTCTGTGTCATCGCTGGGTCACAGCAGGGTGATTCCATCACCACACTCGGTCGCTGGCCCCTGGGCCAGGCGGGCTGGCCGGTGGGCCAAGATGGCCTCACAGACGGTGTTCCCGAGGCTGACCGCAGCGGTGCTGGCGCCCCGGAAGCACCGTCTGTGGCCCGTCACAGGGGGCGCGGTCGGCGCTGCCCGGCGGCTCAGTCGCCGACCGGGTCCTCGAGGCCCGGGGCCATGCCGAACATGTCCATGAGCTCGGCCTTGCGCGCCCCGCGGGCGTCCCTGAAGACCCGGCCGATGCCCCAGAAGCTGAGCCCGCTGAACAGCACCCCGCAGACGCTGGCGCCGAGGCCGCCGTAGCTCTTGGCCGTCGCCATGAGGGTGCGCTGGGAGACCTTCATGGGATCGCCGGTCTTCTGGACCGCCTCCACCAGCCCCTCGGTCGCGATGAGCGCGTCGATGACCGTGATGAGACCGAAGCCCACGAGCCCGAGCAGCGACAGCACGAAGGCGGTGCGCGACCAGGCCACGAGCACCGACTTGAGGCTCAGGCCGATCTTCAGGTCGCTGACCCCGTCGTCGAGCTGTTGCGTGACAAACATGCTGCCGAGCGGGATGAGGGGCACGAACCAGATGTGGAAGAAGCGCGTGCGGACCTCTCCGAGGCCCTCGATGCGGTCGACGGGACCGTAGTGGCGGATGCCGTAGTAGACGAGCATGGCGATGCCTCGGGCAGGGGCGGGGGACCGAGCCGGGGGCTCAGCCCAGCCAGCTCGTCGGCATGCTACCGCTGAGCACCTGCTCGACGAAGGTGTTGCCCCGCTCGAAGCCGCCCGTGTCGCCCTGGCGCCGGATGGGCATGGCGTTGCTCGAGCCCTTCACGGGCCCCGTCGGCCGGCCGGGGGCGCCCACCTTGCGGTCGCGGTGGACCTTCGCCATGTCCATCGCCGCCCGGCTGATCTTCACCGTGTCGGTGGGGGCCTGGTAGGTGATGGTCGGGTTCGCCTTGGCCGTGACCAGGCCGTACTTGCCGCCCCGGGTCGGCACGGTCTGGCCCGACTGGAGCAGGGGGGCGCCGATGCCCGAGGAGGCGAGGGGGATCTGGGGCGAGGGGAGGGGGGTGTGGATGTCGATCACGACGGCACCTCGCAGGCGGCGCACCGGGGCGGGAGGCCCCGCTCGGGGGAACGGCTGGGGGGGAGCGGGGCATGAGCCCGGGCCCGGCACGGCGTGGCCAGCGGGGGCCCCTCCAGGCTATGGTGGGAACCGAGGAGGCGCCCCTCGTCCCCCCTGTGGGGTCCAGGAGCCCAGCACCGTGTTCGTCCCGTCTCTCTGGTCTGGCCCGCCGCGGCGCGCGGCTGTCCTGTCCCTGTCGTGGTCCCGTGACCTCCTCCCTGTCGCCTCCGTGCCCGGTCCGCGGGCGCTGTGGCGGTGCTGCCGTGCCGCTCCGGCGGGCTGCCCATGAGCGCGCGAAAGCCCCAAGACGGCCTGCTCGTGGCTGTTCTCGGTCGGGCGCGGCTCCGGGCCCGGCTCGGTGCGCTGCTGCTCCGCACGGTCGGTCGGGTGGTCGACGCGACCGTGCCGAAGAACGCCAGCGGAAACAACGCCTCGGTCCGTTAGACGCCCGGCCCCGCGCCGCCCTCTCGCGTGCGCAGCCGTCCGAGCCCTCGGGAGCCCCATGGACCGCCTTCAAGACCTCTTCATCGGCATCGCCGGCATGATCGGCGCCGGCAAGAGCACCCTCGCCACCGCCCTCGGCGACCACCTGAACCTCCCGGTCTACTACGAGCCGGTGGCCGACAACGCCTACCTGGCCGACTTCTACCGCGACACCGCCCGCTATGCCTTCGCCACCCAGATCTACCTGCTGAACCGCCGCTTCCAGCAACACCAGGAGATCATCTGGCGGGGCGGGGGCGGGGTCCAGGACCGCACCATCTACGAGGACGCCGTCTTCGCGAAGATGCTGGTCGAGCTCGGGCTCATGGAGCAGCGCGACTACGAGACCTACCTCTCCTTGTTCCGGAACATGTCGAACTTCATGTGCCGGCCCAACCTCATCGTCTACCTCGATGTCTCGCCCGAGCGGTCGATGGAGCGCATCCGGATGCGCCAGCGCGACGTCGAGTCCGGCATCTCGCTCGACTACCTCTCCGCCCTCCATGCCGAGTACGGCCGCTTCATCGAAGACATCTCGAAGACCGTGCCCGTCATCAAGGTCGACTACGACCAGTTCCGCGACGCCGAGGAGATGGCCGCGGTCATCGAGCGCGAGTACCTCGACGCCTCCTTCCTCCGCCGGGTCGCCTGGACCCCCACCCAAGGATGAGCTGACCGTGGCTGTCCCTCCCCCGCAGCGCCCCTGGCCCCGCAGCGCCCCGCGTCCCCTGCTGGCCGGCCTCACCGCCGTGCTGATGCTCGGCGTCTGCGGGGCGGCACCGCCCGAGGGCGAGGGCACCGAGGCCCGGGTGGGGGTCGGCTTCGGCACCTACGAGCACCGCACGGGCGGCTGTGGGGGCGCCCGCCGCAGCTACGCCGTCAGCGAGCCCATCGCCCACCTCCAGGTTCGCCACCAGCGCCCCTCGGGCATCACCTGGGCGGGCGAGGCCAGCGTGGCGGCCGGGCGGCTGGGCGACACCCGCGACGACCCCACCGAGGTCGACGCCACCGACGACCTGCTCGAGCCCGGCTCTACCTTCTGGGCCGGCGCCCTGGCCCTCCGCGGGGGGCGCCACTGGTCGCGCTTCGGCCTCGAGCTCGGCCCCGCGCTGCTGCTCCACGACGACCTCGGCGGCGTGCGGCCCGTGCCCTCGGGCTCGGTCTGGGTGGGCCGCCGCGACGTGGCCTACGCCTTCGCCGATCTGGTCACGGGCCCCTTCGGCGGCGCCTACGAGTTCTCGGCGCTGGTGGGCGTCGGGCACAGATCCCGCCACTTTGGCGCTTCCTACGCCACCAACGTGGTCGGTCATGTCGGCGAGGTGGATCTTCGGGTAGGAGAAGGGGTGCGGCTGGGCTTCAATGGGGCCTACGGTCGCCGCTTTGCGCAACAGGCGTCGCCAGATCTGCGGGCTATGCTCTTCGTGACCCTCGACTATCGGTCCATCGGGCGCCCCGACGCCGGCGACGCCGCTCCCCCCCCACCCCCCCGGAGAGACCCATGACCCGCTCCCGCTCCGCCGCCCTCCTCGGTGCTCTCGCGTGGGGTCTCATGGGCGCGGGCCCCGCCAGATCGGAAGAGCGTCGTGTAGG
>CAXQUZ010000261.1:0-22340 GCA_964226865.1 Myxococcota bacterium
GCATGCGGTGACTGGAGTTCAGACGTGTGCTCTTCCGATCTCCTGCCGTGCCTGCCCCCGGGGATGCGCCCCGCCCCGCTCCCGTGTCTCGGGACCGCCCTCCCCTCCCCCGTCCTCCCGGCCCGCCCCCCATGCCCCAGCCCCCGCGGCCTCCCGCCCCGCGCCTGCTTGTCCCCCTGGTCGGCATGCTCGCGGCCCAGACCTGCGCCTGCAGCGGGCCCGTCGGCGTCTCGGAGAAGCGGCCCCCCGCCCGGGACTGCCCCGCGGCCCAGGACGACGCCGGCGGCACGGGCCCCGCCGCCCAGCTCGCCCGGGCGCTCGGCCGCAGCGACCACTTCCTCCTCGGCACGGGCAACGACCTCGTCGGCATCGACGGCGACGCCCACTCCTGGGCCCTTCCCGCGCCCGCCGACGTCCACTACCTCTACCTCGTGGGCCTGCCCGGCACCGAGGAGGGCTGGCCGGCCTGGAACGCCGACGGCACCTACATCGACCGCCACATGGTCGTGGCCCAGGAGCAGTGCGCCCTGCCCATGTTCACGCTCTACGCCATGGCCACGCGGGGCGAGAACAACATGGAGGTGCTGCAAGACGCGGACTTCATGGCGGCGTGGTGGGCGGGCCTCTCCCTGGCCCTCGACCGCATGGACGCCGTCGGCGGCCCGGCCCTGCTCCACGTCGAGCCCGACTTCTGGGGCTTTGCCCAGAAGGCCGCCCCCGACGGCGATCCCCACCAGCTCCCCGTGCTCGTGGGCGCGGCCGCCGACGACTGTGAGGACCTGCCCGACACCCTGGTCGGCATGGGCGCCTGCATCGCGCGCCTCGCCGAGGACCGGGCCCCCGAGGTCGCCATCGGGCTGCACGCCTCGGTCTGGGCCGACCCGGATCCCGCCGCGACCGCGGCCTTTCTCACCACGGTGGGCGGCGGCGCCTTCCCCCTGCTCTTCGTCGAGACCCTCGACCGGGACGCGGGCTGCTTCGAGGCCCAGGCCCCCCGCTGCCGCCGGGACGACGGCCCCTGGTACTGGGACGAGAGCAACACGCGCTCGCCCAACTTCGCCGAGCACCTCTCCTGGGCCCAGCGGCTCCACACCGCCAGCGGGAAGCCGCTGATGTGGTGGCAGATGCCCCTCGGCGTGCCCAGCGACACCCCTGGCGGGGCCCCGGGCGCCTGGCGCGACAACCGGGTGCGCTACCTCTTTGCCCACCCCGACGAGTTCGCCGCCGCCGGCGGCATCGGCGCGGCCTTCGGCCCAGGCCAGACCGGCCAGACCACCCTGGCGACCGACGGGGGCCAGTTCGCCGCCGCCATCGCGGCCCAGGCGGCGGCCCCCACCCCCCTGCCCTGACCGCCGCAAGACGGCCTGGGCCAGGCCATCCTGGCTACTTCGAGTGGCGGGCGAAGTAGACCGCGGCCACGCCGAACATCACCGTGCAGAAGACCGAGGTGATGTAGCTGAACCAGGTGAAGAACTCGACCCAGTCGAGGCCGCCCTGGCCGAAGTTCCGGTAGAGGTAGACGATGAAGGTGCCCACGTAGCCGACGGCATCGGTCACGTAGATCATGAAGCCCGCCGTGCCCACGACCCCGAGCGCGCCGAGCATGCGGTCGAAGAGCACACAGCCATAGGGCACGTAGGCGACGTACATGCCGAAGCCGACGATGATGATCCAGGTCTCGCCCGAGACCATGCCGGCCTGCCAGGCCATGGTGCCCACGCCGATGAGGGCCGTGCCGGCGGCCATGATGGCGTGGGCGGCCATGAGCGCGCTGCGGTTGCTGCGGAAGAACATCAGGGCGACCAGCACGAGCAGCACGCCGAAGGCGATGGGGGTCTCGGTGCGGGCGAAGATCTCGGGCTCGCCTTCGTAGCCGAGGCCCTGGAAGATCTCGGCGGCGAAGTCGTCCCGGAAGGAGCGGTAGGCCGTGAGCAGGAAGTAGAGCGCCGTGAGGGGCACGAGGCCGATGGCGTGGCTGCGGAGGAAGCTGCGGCGGGCGGTGCCGTCCATGGGCTTGCGCTCGACCCGCAGGGCGATGTCTTCGGCCGAGGGGGGCGGCAGCCGGGCCAGGGCCCAGACCCCGGCGAGCAGCGGCAGGAAGAAGACCGCGCCCGTGGCGAAGGGCATCCAGAACTGGGGCACCCCCACGCTCTCGATGAGGTAGGCGCCGACCGACTTCACGTAGCCGCTGGCGACGATGTAGCTGACCGAGAGGCCGGCCCCGAGCAGCTCGGTCAGGCGCCGGCCCTCGAGGAAGCCGAAGACCAGGCCCCAGATCATCCCCAGCGGCACGCCGTTGATGAACATGAAGAGCACCTTGAGCCCCGGGGGCGCCAGGGCAAAGCCGAGCAGGCCCAGCCAGGCCACCGAGATGGTCGCGAGGATGCCCAACGACCGGCGCTCGGCCGGCAGCTCGCTGATGACCTTGATGCCCACGAACTTCGAGAGCAGGTAGCCGGCGAGCTGGGCGAGCACGAAGCCCGTCTTCCAGTCGAGGCTGAGGCCCCCGAGCGAGAACGCCCCGTCGTAGGGCACCGCCGTGAAGGGCTTGCGGAAGGCGTACATGCAGAAGTACACCGAGAATGCCGCGCCGATCGCATAGATCGAGAAGAGGGCCGGGTGGGCCGTCTCGAGGCGGGACGTGAGCCAGTGCTTGCGCTCCACGCGGAACTCCGGGCCAGCGAGGCCGGCAGGCTCGCACGGGGCCGCCACCGGAGCAAGCGCCCCCGCCCGCCGCGCCCGGGACGGCCGGCACTTGCTACAGTCGGCCCGCCTTCCGACCGGCTGTCTGCGCCCATGGCCCCTGCCCCCGCCGCCCTCCGCTCCGCCCGCCGCGGCCAGGCCATGCTCCGGCTGGCCTCGCTCGAGGGGGCCCGGCCCGTGCTGGTCGGGCCGGGAGATCTGCTCGGGCGCCACGGGACCTGCGCGCTGCGGCTGGACGACCCGCGGGTCAGCGAGGTGCACGCCGCCGTGCGCCAGCGGGGCCGGCGCCTCCACCTCGCGGCCATCGGGGGGGTGCTCCGGGTCGGCGGCGCGCCGCTGCGGGACCTGCTGTTGCGGGCGGGGCTGCGGGTCCAGCTGGTGCCCGGGGTGGTGCTCGACGTGCTCAGCGTCCAGCGGCCGACCGAGGTGCTCGCCGTCCAGGTGGGGGATCTTCCGCCCCAGGAGCTGGTCGATCCCTGCTACTCGCTGCGGCCCGAGCCCCGCATCGATCTCGTGCCCGGACAATTCCCCGACGCGCTTGCCCGGCTGATCGACGGGGGCGACACCTGGCGCATCCTCCTGCCCAGCGGCGAGGCCCCGGCCCTGCGGCCCGGCAAGACCTTCCAGATCCGCCGGGTGCCGGTCCATGTCTGCACCCTGCCGACCCGCTCGAACGGCGCGTGGACGGCCGTGCCCGGCCAGTGGCGCGCCGATCCCCTCTCCCTGCGCTTCGCCCGGGGCTCGGAGGTGGTCCACATCCTGCGGCCCCAGCGCCACGATCTGACCCTCACCGGCCGGTCCGCCGAGCTGCTGCGGGCCCTCCACAGCCGCGACGACGTGGCCCGTCCCGAGGCCCTGGCCATGGACCTCTGGCCCGGGGAGGCCGCCCGCTTCGCCGTGTCCCCGGCCGCCTGGCGCCGCCGGCTGGCCCGGGTGGTCGAGGACCTGCGCACGGTGCTGCGCTCGCACGGGGTGCGCGACGACCTCGTGCGGGACGACGGGCTGGGCAATGTCGAGCTCTACCTCCAGCCCCAGGACGGCCTCGACGCCGACCAGCGCCGCCCGGCCATCGACCCCTTCGACCCCGAGCAGTTCGCCGACGAGGAGCTGTTCCCCCCGGGCGACGAGGCGGCCGAGCCCTGGGTGCCCCTGCTCGCCCGCAGCGAAGCGGAGACGGTCCCCGTGTCGCCCGCGCCCCCCGCCGGTGGTCTCCCCGCCGGTGGTCCCCCCGCCAGCGAGCCCGTCACCGAAGAGACCCTCTTCTCGGTCGAGCTGCGGCCCGCGGCCCCGGCCCCCGCCCTCTTCGACGACCCCCTCTTCGACGGGCCGCTCTTCGACGACCGGCTCTTCGACGACTTCGGCGCCGAGGCCCCCGCCCCGGGAGCTGCCGGCCCCCGCCACGTCATCGACACCGGCGGCCCCGCCCTCCGCGGGGAGGGCGCCCGCGACGACCACGACGATGACGACGCCGTCGCCGACGGCGACGTCACCCAGGTTCTCCCCCGTCCCCAGCTTCGCCCCGAGGAGCCCCGATGAGCCAGACCGCCGAGATCCGCGAGATCTTCGCCCGCATGCCCGAGCGCTACAACCCCGGCAAGGTCCAGTCCCCCGTCAGCTACTACTTCTCGGTCGGCAGCGAGAAGTGGACGGCCGTGCTCCACCCCGACCGGGTCGAGGTGAAGGAGGGGCGCCACACGGCGAGCGCCGACTGTGTGCTCAAGTGCGACCCGAAGCTCTTTGTGAAGATGGTGGCCGAGGGCAAGCGCCCGGGCCCCCTCGACATCGCCCGGGGCAAGATCCGCACCAACAGCACCAGCCTGCTCCAGAAGCTGCCCGAGTTCTTCCGCCTGGGTCGCTGAGGGCCCGCGCCGGCCCGGCTACTCGAGGGCGACCCGCTGGTCGGGCACCTCGACGCTGTCGGTGCGCACCCGCAGGATGGGCCCCGGGTCGTCGGGGCTCTCGTAGACCGTGTGCCAGCCATCCCCGAGGGTGGGGGGGATGTGGTCGAAGATCCAGCGGGCATCGCGCGGGGCGAGGTTCACGCAGCCGTGGCTGGCGGCGTGGCCGAAGCCCCAGTGCCAGAAGACCCCGTGCAGCGCGTAGCGGGTCTTGAAGTGCATGACCCAGGGCACGGCCTCGACGGCGTAGGGCTCGTCGGCGTCGTCGCGGCTGCGCATGTCGCCATAGATCGACTTGTCGTAGACCCGGTAGATGCCCCGGGGGGTCGCCCAGCGGGCCCCCTCGCCCGTCGACACCAGGGTCATGTAGACGGGGGTGTCGCCGCGCATCACGGCGAGGAGCTGGCGCTCGCGGTCGACGTCGATCCACAGCGCGTCGCCGGCCACCTCGCGGGGGGGCGGCAGCGGACGCCACACCCGCAGCCCGTGGGCCCCGTCCGCGATCCAGCCGTCGATGCCGGGCCCCAGGGCGTCGGGCAGCCGCCACCACGGTGCCGCCCCGACCACCACCGGGGTGGGATCGACCGCGAGGGCCTGGTGGTAGGGCATCGTGAGGATGGCGGGGGCGTCGGCCCGGGGGTCGCTGCGCACGGTCGCGCCCGCGTAGGCCACCACCCAGGCGGGGCGCCGGCCCGGGGGCACGGGATCGACGGCCAGCTCGCGGCCCTGGAAGCGGTCGACCGGGTAGAGGTAGACCTCGTCGGCGGGGACGATCTGGCCGTCGGCCGTCTCGAGGGCCGTGCCCCGGCTCGTCTCGTGCACCCGGACGAAGTGGTACTTGGTGACGCCCTCGAGGGCCCCGTCGGGCGCCGTGCCCCGCTGGAAGGCGCGGAGGCTCGACCAGGCCGGGGCCCGCCACCGCCGCCAGCGCTTGCCGTAGACGAAGGGCACGACCGGCTCGACCTGGTCGCCCGGCTCGCGGGGGTAGCTGCCGGTCTCGCGATAGGAGAGGTACTCGTCGGGCTCGGGGTGGTCGAAGGGCACCAGCCGCGGCAGGGCCACGGGCTCGGCGGTGGTGGGACGGGTGCGGTCGAGGCAGACCCAGCCGCCGTCGGCGAGGCGCCCCCAGCCCTCGCGGGGGCAGTCCCGGGCGGTGGGGCCCCGCTCGACGATGGCCACGGCCTCGCGGTGGGCGAGCAGCCCCCGGTAGGGGCCGCGCGCGCGGGGGCTGCGGTAGACCGGCGACCAGCCCCGGACCTCGCGCCGCTCTTCAGAGGGCGCCGCGGGCGCCGGGTCATCGGCCCGCCCGGAGGCCCCGAGGCCCGCCCACAGCGCCACGACCGCGGCGGCCAGTCCCCCCCTGCGTCCCCCCTGTCCGCTCGTCGCTCGCGTCATGGCTCTCCACCCCGCCGCCGCCCCGTTGTGCCCGGCCTCGGTAGACTCTCAGAGCCGCGCCCCTCTGGGGGGCACCCGTCGGGCCGGCACCGGCGCCGCCCCCGTGGAACCCCCGACCAAGGCGCCCCGCTGGCCGCGCTCCCCCGGGCTCCCCGACCGTTCCACGCCCGAGAGCGCCGCCGCCGAGACCCCACCGGCGCGCGCCGTCCGGCCTGCTGCCCGCGGGGCGCACGGGCGCAGCCGGGGGCCAGATCCCGCGGAATATGGGGTGCGGACCCGGGAAGGCCGCGCCATCTTGGGCCCGCATCGCCCCCGCGGCCCCGCAGGCCCGCCGGATCGGAGACCCCATGACCCGCCCCCTCGTCCTCGCCCTCGGCACCCTCTCGCTGGCCTCGGGCTGTGCCTCGTCCGAGATCTGGCTGCTCCAGATCGACGCCGCTGACGCCCAGGCCTGCGGCGCGCCCATCATCACCCACACCTTCCTCGGCGCCCAGGCCCTCGACACGTCGAGCAACGGCGACTGGACCCCGGGCACCCGCAGCGAGTCGACCGACGAGCTCCGCTACGCCCAGCTCACGACCACCACCCGCGGCGCCGGGGTGCTGCTGGTCGGCGACCAGGCCTACGAGGGCACCCGCGACGGCGACGAGTGGACCTTCTCCTGGTCCGAGGGCGACGGCCAGGCCAGCTGGCAGGACCACTACTCGGGCTACGGCTATGCCGAGTACTACGAGACCAACGAGACCGTCGAGATCGTCATGACCATCGACGGCAACACGGCCAAGGGCTCGTGGCGCAGCGACGTGACCAGCACGACGACCTGGAAGGAGTCCGACACCTGGAACGACGACGCGGCCAACGAGATCGGCTGGACGGGCAGCATCCCCTCCGCCCAGTACCTGGGCCTCGCCACCGACGGCGGCAGCCTCGAGGAGGTCTTCAACGACGGCGAGCTCATCGACTGTGACAACGCCGAAGACCCGGGCATCTGCGCCATCGCCTCGACCGTCGAGTGCAGCGACAACCGCAAGTTCGACGGCACGCGCACCGACTACCGGGACGAGGACGCCTACGCCCACCTCGCCGACGCCGGCAACTGAGGCTCAGCCCGCGCCGTCGTCCGCCTGGCGCGCCAGCCAGCGCCAGGCCGGCACGGTGACCCCAGCGACCGCCAGCCCCCAGGCGACGACGCTGCCGGCCGCCGTGCCCAGCACCGGCAGCAGCAGCCCGGCGAGCAGCGCATAGGCCGAGACGCTCGACGCCCCGAGCATCATCGGCCCCACCGCCCCGGCCTGGACCGCCCGCCCCTGGCTCCACCACAGCGAGACCATGGTGGTGAGGAAGATGGCGGGGAAGACCGCCGCCATGCCGGCGAGCAGCGGCCCGCCCCACCGGGCCAGCAGCACCGAGACCCCGATGGCCACGGCGGCGAGCCCGCTGCGGGCCGCGAGGGTCACGAGCCCCACCCGGCGGGCCCCCCGGGGCGCGGGCGGGTTGCTCCGACAGGCCCAGAGCCCCGCGGCGACCGACAGCACAAAGCCGACCAGCCCCACCGCCAGCACCGGCAGGCCCGCCGCCTGCAGGCCCGCCAGCAGCGCGACCGCGAGGCCCGCCGCCAGGGTCCACAGCGCCAGGGAGACCACCAGGACCCGCCCGAGCAGCCGCCGCTCGGCCCCCCCCGGCCCGGCCGCGGCCTGCCCCCGGTCGAGCCAGCCCGGCAGCACCCGCCAGCTCCAGAGGAACAGCACGTCGACCCACATGCCCACGGGGGTGGCGGCCATCGCCACCAGAAAGGCCTCGGGATCCGGCGCCGCGAGCCAGATCCCCGCCGCGGCCGGGACGATGGTGGTGGGCAGGGTGCCGAGCAGCCCGCCCGTGCGCCCGCCCCAGCGCTCGACGGCGAGGGTCACGAGCACGGCCACCAGGCCGGCCGACAGGGCGGGGAGGAGCACGGCCAGGAGGTCGGAGAGCACGCCGGCACCCTGCACCCGAGCGGGCGCGGCAAGAGAGACCGGCCACCCCGGCCGACAGGACCGCCGGCGGCCGCCGGGGCCCTATCCGGCCGCGAGCGCCGCGCCGCCCGGGCACCGCCACCGGGGCCCGATCGCGCCCGCCCCCCCCGGGCGCCCCCCCGAAGTCGGCTCTGTCGGGTCTGCGACAAACCGAGACAGCACGGCCGCTGCCGTCCGGCCCCGGTCGCCGAGACCGCAGGGGCGCCGCCACATCCTGGCCTGGGGCAGGCCCAGGGGCGCCCCAAGATCCGTGGCACGCGGGGCAGGGGGCCGTGACGAAGGATGACGCGGCGCGCAGGCGGCCGCAGCGGCCGCGTCCGGGGCCCGCCGCCCCGCCCGCGAGGCCCACCAGCAGGCCACTCTGGCCGGCACCACCCACCAACCCCTGCGCGCGAAACAAGATCGCACATGATCGCACAGGCCCTCTCGGAACTCAAGGGGGGACCCCGGAAGACCGTTCCACGGGATGCGGCCAGTGCCCATCCCTGCAAAAAAAACGGCGGCTCAGCTCTTGAGAAATCCCCCGGTCAGTGCGACAGTCCTGTCACGGCAAGAGCGGCGCGGGACATCCCCCCGGGTCACCACCGCCGACAGAGGAGAAGCCCCCATGGACAACCACTCCGAAGAGAGCCTCAGCGCCAGCGTGCTCGAGTTCACCTCTGCGACCTTCGACCCGTCCGAGCTCATCGCGCTCCCAAAGAAGCGCACGGCCGAGGCCCGCACGACCTCCCGCGCCATGCGGGCGGCCCGTCCCCAGGTCCAGCGCACCTCCCGCCGCTCCCAGGAGCGTCGGGCCGAGCGCAGCGCCGGCTCCTCGCGCTCCTCTGACGTCTTCGTGGTCCTCCTGGCGGCCGTCCTCCTCATGCTGCCCCTGCCGAGCCTGCTCGACAGCGGCAACGCCTTTGTGGGCCGCCTCGCGCTGCTCGTGGGCCTGACCGTCCCGCCCGCGGCCATCCTCGTGATGCTCCAGCGCCGCTTCGGCCCCCGCAGCAAGCGCGACTGAGCCCCCGCCCGCCGTGGGCCCGCCCGGGCCCGCGCCGCACCGACCGCCGGCCCTCTCTGGGGGCCGCGCACGGCACGAAGCCCCCGACCTCTGCGGGGGCTTCTCTGGTTCTTGCGCGCGGTCGGGCCGGCCCACGACCGACACCCCGGCGACGGCGGGGTCACCAGGGCGGGGTCAGGAGGGCGGGATCACCGCGCGGTGCCGACCGGACGCACGGGCGGGCGCAGCGGCACCGGCGCCCAGGGGATGCGCCCCCCAGGCACGGGCGGCGGCACCGCAAGAAGCGGCCACCGGCCGAGCAGCGGGCAGGGGCCACGGGATAGCCTCCCGCAGCCCCGGCATCAGGCCTGCTCGTCGGCGTCCGGCTGGGTGCTCAGCTCCGCCAGCGTCAGCCAGGCGGCGACGAAGGGAAGGACGATGATGGAGACGACGGCGACGACGGACCAACCGAGGGTCATGGGAACCTCCCAGGAGCGTTTGGGAGTGGGTCCTGTGCAACCTGCATGCCAGTTCTTGCTCTGCCTCAGCCTCGCCGCCTGCGGCAGCGGCATCAAGCCCGTGCCCGTCGCCTCCGACGACAGCGCCAGCCCCGGGGCCACCGGCGAAGACACCGCCGACACCCTGCAAGACGGGGCCGACGGCGACGGCGGCGAGGGTGGCGACGACGGCGACGACGGGGGCAGCGGCGGCACCGGCGCCAGCGTCTCGGTCGAGGCCACCATCCAGTGGCGCACCCGCACGAGCACCGTCGACGTGTGCACCGCCACACTCACGGCCGAGGACGTGCCCGCCTCCTGGTCGGAGTGGGGGGCCTGGACCGACATCGATCCCGCGCTCGCCGAGCCCGCCCCGGATCCGCTGCCTGACCCGATCCCCGCGAGCGTGCCGGTCGGCCAGGGCACCAGCGCCGGCCACGGCAGCTGGCGCTTCTCGCTCGACGCCACCACCGACGCCAACTTTGCCGACTACGCCGCGCTGGCCGAGGCAGGCGGCGACCACCGGCTGGTGTGTGTTCTCGCACGGGGCAGTGAGGCCATCCCACACAGCTTGATCGACCAGCGCCCGCTGCCCGCCCTCGACGGCCCCCTCAGCTCGGTCGACGTGCTGCTGCGGGTCATCTGGTCGGACTGACGCCCCCCAAGACGACCGGCGCCCCCTCGGCGGGAGGGGGCACACAGCGGCGCGCGGGGCTCAGAGGGGCGCGACCGCAGCCGAGGCCAGCTCTTCGAGGTCTTCGGTCCACTCGGCCTCGACCAGGCACACGGGCACCGCCGTGGGCAGCACCGCGTCGAGGTCGTGCAGGGCGCTCACGGCGCCGGGCTGGGCCCCGGGCGCGGCCGGGTCTTCCGGCGCGGTGAGCAGGTGGGGCACGGACGGCGCGACGGGCTCGATCTCGTAGGTGGGCAGGGCGGGCTCGTCGAGCTCGAGGGTCTCGAGTTCCTCTTCGGGACGGTCCGCCCAGGCCTGGGCCTCGGCGGCCGCCAGCCGGCGCATGCGGAGCACCCGGCCGTCGTCGAGAATGGTCTCGATGTCACCGTTCTCACAGAGCCGGGCGCTGGCCCGGAGGTCGCCCCGCTCGTCGCCCCAGCGGGCGCAGAGCCGGCCCAGGGCCCCGCTCCAGTCTTCGGCTTCGATGACGCCCTCGTTGCGGCACTTCACGACTTCCCATGCGGGCATGCTGGCTCCTCGGCGTGCCGTCCAGGTGGCCGCCCTCGTCTGCCCCCCGGAACGGATGCAGCGGCCCGGTCCTTGATGGCCCGCGGGCACTGGCGCCGGTCGTCCGCGGCATTAGGCCCCCTCCGTGATGCCCGACCTGCCGCCCCCCCTCCGCCTGCCCGTGGCCCACCCCCTGCTCGGGGCGGCCGAGGCCGTGCTGCTGCGCGCCGACCGCCCGGTCGATCCCGTGCTCGCCGCGACCGTGCTCCAGACCGTGCTCGACTTTCCGGGCTGGCGCGGCGGGGACGAGGCCCTGGGCGCCGTGGCCCGCCTGCTCTGCCTGCCCGCCCTCGGCCCGGTGCCCGCCCCCCGCACCCTCGCCCTCCACAGCCCCACGGCCAGCGCCACGGCCACGGGCCCCTGGACGCCCCGGCGGGTCGAGCCCAAGCCCTGGGGCTGGGTCGACGTCATCGCCGAGACGGGCCAGATCGAGATGGTGCGCCTCGTGCTCGAGCCGGGCGGGCTGCTGCCCAACCACATCCACCGCCGCATGATCGAGGCCGAGGTGGTGCTCGACCCGGGGCTGGAGGGCTGGGAAGACGACGCCCCCGCGGCGCCCCTGGCCGTGGGACGGGTGCGCCGCTGGCGCCACGGCCAGCCCCACGGCTACCGCTGCACCGGCCCCCACCCGGCCGGCATCCTCTGCCTCGACGCGCCGCGCTTCGACCCGGCAGACGAACAGATCCTGCCCCGGGAGTCCCCATGTCGCGGGTCTTGATCACGGGCGGCGGCACCGGCATCGGCCGGGGCATCGCCGAGGCCGCCGTCGCCGCGGGCCACGAGGTCGTCATCACCGGCCGCCGGCCGGGCCCCCTCGCGGCCACCGCCGCGGCCCTCGGCTGTGCCTGGGTGGCCGGCGACGTGACCGCCGAGCCCGAGCGCATCGTCGCCGAGGCCGGCCCCCTCGACCACCTCGTCAACAACGCCGGCCGCTACGTCCACGCGCCGCTGGGCCGCTGGACGGCCGCCGACTGGGCCGCGATGTTCGCCCTGCACGCCACCGCCCCGGCGCTGCTCGCCCAGGCCTTCGCCGCCCAGAACACCGACGGCGGCGCCATTGTCAACATCGGCAGCACCCTCTCCGAGCGGCCGGTGGCGGGCGCGGGCCCCTACGCCGCGGCCAAGGCGGCGATGGTGGGGCTGACCCGGGCCCTGGCCGTCGAGCTGGCGCCCCGGCGCATCCGCGCCAATTGCCTGCTGCCGGGCGTGGTCCACACCGAGATGACCGCCGCCCCCCGAGACGGCGACGATCCCGCCGCGCGGCTGGCCGCCCTCGAGGCCCTCCACCCCATCGGCCGCCTCGGCACGCCGGCCGATGTGGGCGCCGCGGTGTGTTGGCTGCTCGGTGCCACCTGGGTCACGGGCACGGCACTGCCCGTCGACGGGGGCCTCGTGCTCGCCTGAGCCCGCCTTGCCCCCTGCGACCCGCCCGCACTTGCGCCAGACTGTGCCGGTCCCGGAGCCCCCATGCTGCCCCCCCTGCTCGCCTCGCTGCTCGCCCTCGCCCCGGGGGCCGCCGCCCAGGCGCCCCCGCCCGTGGTCAACGGCACCCCCACCTCCGACTTCGCCGCCGTCGGCGCCCTGGTCGCCGTCGAGGACGGTCTGGGCGCCGTGTTCTGCTCGGCCACCCTCATCGACCCGAGCTGGGTGGTGACGGCCGGCCACTGCCAGGAGGCCGCGGTCGCCTACGAGGACTACGGCTTCGAGATCGTCTT
This sequence comes from Myxococcota bacterium, assembly GCA_964226865.1. Lineage (GTDB taxonomy): Bacteria > Myxococcota_A > UBA796 > UBA796 > UBA2385 > CAXQUZ01. Next base: position 12,443 of record CAXQUZ010000261.1, read on the forward strand.
CGCCGTGGGCGACGACGCGCTCGCCACGGGCGGCATCGAGGCCTACGAGACCGTCTCGCGCAGCGCGGCCCACCCCGACTACACCTTCGACACCTATGTCGACGCCGACATCGCCGTGATGAAGCTCGAGGCCGCCATGACCGGCGTCGAGCCCATCGCCCTGAGCAGCATCGGCCCCGACGCCTCGGCCTGGCCCGACGACGAGCTCATCTTTGTCGGCTGGGGCATCACCGGCGACGGCCGGGAGGACGCCGGCGCCAAGCGCATGGCCGAGATGCCGCTCTACACCTACGACTCGGTGTTCCTCTACAGCATCGACGAAGGCGACCAGAACCTCTGCTCGGGCGACAGCGGCGGCGCCACCCTCTACCGCGACGCCGACGGCGCCCTCGTGCTGGCGGGGGTCAACTCCTTCGTCTTCTCGCCAGACGGCGGGGCCCCCCGCTGTGAGGGCGGCGGCACGGGCTCGACCCGGGTCGACACCTACCTGAGCTGGATCAACGCCGAGACCTCGGTCCAGGGCCAGCCCACCGACGACACCACCAGCAGCAGCGGCAGCGCGGGCGGCTTCTACCTGGACGAGGACAAGAGCGGCTGCTCGGCCGCTCCGGGGGCCGCGCTGGGGCTCTGGGGCCTCGCCGGGCTCGCGCTGCTCGGGCGCCGCCGCCGCTGAGGCCCGCCCCCCTCAGGGACGGGGCACATCGACCTGCTGGACCACCACGGGCAGGGCGACCGTGGCTGTGACCGCCGCACCGTCGTCGACGAGCCCCTGGGCGACGGTCCACTCCTCGACCAGGCCGGCGCCCACCGCGGCCAGGGCCTCGTCGGCGAGGGGCGCGAGGCTGTCGGGGCCGACGGGGCAGCCGTGGAGCGCGTCCACCCCGACCAGGGACGGGGCGGCCACCGAGACCGAGGCCCCCGACGCCACCAGGGCCGCCGGGCCCGGCACGAGGTGGAGGGTCGCGCAGGGCCGGTCCTCGACCGAGACGGTGACCGCGAGCGGGGCGGCCAGGAAGGCGGCGCCGCTGTCGTCGGCCGCGAGGGCCCCAGCGCCCTCGGCCACCCCCACCACGTCGAGGGCCAGCTCCTGGCCGTCCAGCTCGGCCACGACCCGGGGACCGAGGGCGGCCCCCGCCCGCCAGGCGGCGTCGAGGGCCATGCCCAGCACGGCCAGATCGACACCCCCCGCGAGCCCGTCCGCCGCCACATCGGCCGCCGCGCTGCCCCCGGCGAGCCAGGGCGCCGCCCCCTCCGCCGACCAGAGCCGGTCGACCCCGGCCGCGTCGGCCCCGACGGTGCCGGCGAGGGCGAGCGGCCCGAGGCCCGGGGCGAGGGCCCCGTCGAGCCAGCCGCCCCAGTCGCAGACCGCCGCCTCGACCGCCGGCACCACCCCCGCGGCATAGGCCGCCGCGAGCGGGGCGGTGTCGACCGCCGAGATGCAGTGCAGGGCGCTGGTGTCGAGGGCCCAGCTCGCGTCGCTGGCGTCGCTCTGGACGGCCAGGCCCACCCCCGTGCAGGCCCCGGCGGGCGCCACGGGCGCGGCGAGGGTGGCCGTGGCCTCGAGGGTGGCCGTGATCGAGCCCGAGTCGAGGATGAGCTCGTGGTCGAGGGTCCAGACCAGCTCGGATCCGGCGAGGTCGAGCACGAGGGCGCCGGTGCTGGGATCGACGGCCACGGCGAGGGCGAAGCGGGCGCCCCCGTCGGTCTCGAGCACCTCGGTGTACTCGCTCGACTCGATGGCCGGGATGGGCGAGCCGGGGCAGGTCGCCCGGCCGAGCTCGATGCCCGCCGCCGGGGCGAGGTCGGCGGCCGAGAGGTGGGTGCCGAGGTGGGCGCCGAGCTGGTCGAGGACGTCCCGGTCGACGTGGCTGGCGAGGGCGGCGGGCACCGGGACGGCCGGGGCCGCCGCGTGGGCGAGCTGGGTGTGGAGGGTGGCGGTCTCGGCGCCCACCCGGGCCACCACCGAGACCACGTCCCAGGGCTTGCCCCCGAGGTCGAGGGTGGCCTCGTAGCGGTCATCTTCGACCACGACCGCGATCCCGCCCACCTCGACCTCGGCGAGGGTGCCACCGGCGAGCGCGGCGCTGCCCCGGACGGTCACCAGCCCGCTGGCATCGTAGAAGGCCGGGGCGTCGACCGTGAGCGAGAGCGCCTCGAGGCCCGGGCCCTCGTCCCCGCCCTCGCTGCCGCCGTCGTCGCCGTCCCCCACCCCGTCGTCCCCGTCGTCGCCGGCGCCGCCGTCCCCCACCCCGTCGCCGCTGCCGCCGTCCCCGTCCTCGCCGTCGGTGGTGTCGTCGCTGCCCTCGCCGTCGTCCACGTCGACGGTGCCGCTGGCCGTGCCCCCGGGCTTGCCGTCCCGGTCGGCGGCGCAGGCCCCGAGCCCGAGCAGCAGCACCCAGCGCGCGGCCCGGGCCGACCCGCGGACGGAGGAGGGGGACGGGGGCCGAGAGGACGAGGGGGCCATGGGTGCTCCGAGCGGTCCCGGGGATCCGGGGCAGGGAGTGTAGTGCGGGCGGAGGCCCACCGTCAGCCGCCCGACCCGGGAGGGCCAGGGCCGCGGCCTGGCGGGGCTCTCGGGGACCGGCGCCCGCGGATGGAACTGGATTGGCCCGCCGCCTGTCCGATGCGGGGAGCCCCCCGCCGTCCCGTGCCCGAGCCCGCCGATGCCCGCCCCTCCCCCCCGCGACGAGGACCGCCTCTATGGCGCGCTGCTCGGACTCTTCGCGGCCCTGGGGCTCGGGCTGGCGCTCTGGGCCCGCGGCCAGCCCCTGCCGGAGCTGCTGCCCGAGCAGTGGATCCCGGCGCGCATCGCCGCCGTCGTGCTGGATCGCCCCGACCAGCCCCCGGCCGAGCCCGTGGCCGCCCCCCCCGGACCGGGCGGCCGCGGCGCGGGGGGCCCCCCGCGCCCGGCAGTGGCCCCCCGGCCCCCGGGCCCCCAGGGGCTGCTCGACGGCATGCGCTTCGATCCCGAGGGGCGCCTCGGTGCCGGGCCCGAAGACCTCGGCAGCATCCGCGCCGCCTTTGACGAGAGCACCCGCTTCGAGGGCGGTCCCGTGGCGGCCGCGGGGCGGCTGGGCGCCGAGGAGGGCCGGGCCGACGGCACGGTCGCGGGCCCGGAGCTGCTCGGCGGGGGCCGGGTCGAGGTCGCCGCGCTGCCCGCCACCCGCAAGGCCTCGGTGCTCGCGGCCCTCGCCGCCCGCGCACTGCCCCCGCCCCCGCCGCCCCCGCCCGGGGCCCTGCCCGCCGCCGTCCAGACCGCCCTGCTGCGCCGCCACCGCAGCAGCATCGGCCGCTGCCACGCCGCCCTCCAGGCCCGCCACCCCCGGGCGGCCGGCCGGGTCGTGGTCGAGGTCGCCCTCAGCCCGGGGGCCCCGCCGGTCGTCCGCATCACCGAAGACACCGTCGGCGACGCCACCTTCGCCCAGTGCATCCGGCTGAGGGTGGCCCGCTGGGACTTCCCCGCGCCGGCCGCGCCCACCCGCACCCGGTTCCCCTTCGCCTTCGACGGCTGAGCGCCCCGGCGTGAATCGGCACCGTGCCCCCCCGTCGCCCGGGGTGCCCGGCGACCCGTCTCGGCTCGCGGGCGCCGTCGCGGTCCCCGGCCGCGGCCCCCTCCCCGTCCCGAGGCGACATGCGCGCTCCGTCCCGCCGCTCCCTGGTCTGCCTGCTGGCCCTGCTCGGCGCCTGCCACCCCCCGCGCGCTGGCGGCGACGACCCCGCGCGCTTCTACGCCCACCACACCCGCACCGCCGCCCCGGACCGGCCGGGCACCCTCTCCGGCGCCAACGCCGACGTGGTCGTGAACCTGGGCCGCGACCGCCAGCTCGTCTTCGCCCGCGACCAGAGCCACCGGCCGGTCTGGCAGGTCGGCCGAGACCGCCACCCGGTGCCCCACCTCGTCGCCATCTCGGGCGACGGCCCGGCCGAGGGGCGCTTCGACCGCAGCAACCAGTACGCCTGGGCGCGCATCGTCGAGAGCGGCCCGGAGGCCGTGGTCGTGGACTGGCGCTACCGGCCCGATCTCGACGACCTCTCGCCCACCGGGCTGGTGCACGAGCGCTACACCATCCGGCCCGACGGCCACATGACCCGCGAGCACCGGGCCGGCACCGTGCGCCCCGAGGACTGGGACGACCCGGCCGCCCGCACCGTGCAGACCTTCCAGCTCAGCGAGACCGGGCTCACCCTGCTCGAGACCCGGGCCGCCACGCCCCCCGGGCCCCTGCCCCCCGCCGCCGGCGCCCCCCTGCTGCCCCCCGCGGTGCCCGTGGCACCGGTGGCCCACTGGGCGCTCGACGAGGCCACGGGCGACGAGGCCAGCGGCGGCCCCGGCCACCAGGGCACGGTCGGGGCGCCGCTCTGGACCCGCGGGGTCTCGGGCACGGCCCTCGGCCTCGACGGCCAGGAGGGGGGAGTGGTGGTGGACGCGCCGCCGCCGCTCTCGGGCTCGGTGACCGCCGCCGCCTGGGTCGCCCTCGGCGCCTTCCCGTGGAGCCGGGCGCCCCTGGTCCAGCGGGCCACCGGGGCGGGCGCGGCGGGCTGGTACCTGGGCATCGACGCCCACGGCCACCCCCTCCTCACGGTCGACGGCACGACGCTGCGGGCGCCCGCGCCCCTCGAGCGGCGCCGCTGGGCCCAGGTCGTCGGGGTGGCGGGGCCCGCGGGCCTCGCGCTCTACGTCGACGGCGAGCGGGTCGCGACCCGAGACCGGCCCGCCCGGGTGCGCAGCGTGGAGGCGCCGCTCAGCCTCGGGCGCAACACCGTGCCCCTGGCCGCCACCGACGGGGTGCGGGACGAGGAGGTCGACGCCGCCCACCACTTCTCGAGCGTCTTCGGCATCGAGGGCCTCCTCGACGAGGTCATGCTCTTCGACACGGCCCTCGACGACGACGCCGTGGCCGCCCTCTTCGAGAGCCAGGCCCCCGCCGTGGCCGACGATGCGCTGCCGCCCCGCCGCCTGCCGGCCCTCGACACCGCGGCCCACGGCTTCGGCGCGGTCGCGACCCGCCTCGCCTTCCACCCGCTCTGGGACCGCCGCTGGCGCGCCACCGAGGGCGACGATCTGGTCGTCCACTTCGACCACGCACCGGTCGCCTTCGCCTACTGGCGGGGCACGACCCACGGCCTGAACGCCGTGACCGAGGGCCGGTGGATGAGCGACCAGAGCGTCGAGGTGCTGGCCGGCGAGAACGACGCCGACACGGTCAGCCTCGCCGAGCACATGAGCGACAAGACCGCGCTGCGCTCCCACGTCCGGGTGCTGGAGAACACGCCGGCGCGGGTGGTCGTGCAGTGGCGCTACGCCCTCTCGGACGTGCTCGGCACCCTGGCCGGCGACCAGGCCTTCGTCGACGAGACCCACACCATCTACCCCGACGGGGTCGCCGTCCGGGCCGTCCACACCTACCTCTACGACGACCCCGAAGACACGGTCGAGTTCTACCAGGACTTCCAGTGGCTGCTGGCGCCCGACGACGACCCGGCGGCCTTCCTCGACCGGGAGGCCGTCGCCCTGGCCGACCTCTCCGGGCCGACCCAGACCGTGCACTACCCCTACGAAGACGACGACGAGGAGAGCATTCCCGGCAGCATCGCCCTGCTCCGCAGCCACACGGAGTGGAAGGTCTTCGGCATCGCCCAGGGCAGCGGCTTCAGCCCCGGCCAGGCCGCCCACGAGCGCTCGCCCCACATCGACTGGGCGGGCGCGCCCTTCCCCTTCCCGGGCCCCTGGAACCACTGGCCCGTGGCGCAGATCCCGTCGGACGGCCGCTTCGCCACGGCGCTCGACCGGGTGGCCCACGTCGCGGTCGGCGGCCTCGCACCGTCGGAGCACGGCACGGGCGCGATGCTGGTGGGCTTCACCCAGGGCACGGTCGCCGAGCTCGTGCCCCTGGCGCGGGCCTGGCGGCGCCCGCCGGCGGTCGAAGACCTCGTCGGCCTCGCGGGGGGCACCCACGACATCGACCAGCGGGCCTTTGTGTTCCGCCGCCGGGGGGCCACGCGCATGGGCTTCACCCTCGCGGCCGATCCCCAGCACCCGGTGGTGAACCCCTGCTTCGTCATCCAGGGCTGGAACAGCGACGCGGAGGCCACCGTGGCGGTGGACGGGGTGCCGGTGGCGGCACTGCGCCAGGGCGTGGTGGTCGACGCGGCCGGCGACCGCATGCTGGTGCTCACCCTGCCGCTCTCGGCCACCGCGCCCCTCGCGGTCACCGTGGCGCCCCGCTGAGGCCCGGGGGCCCGGTCCCCCCCGACCGGCCCGGGCCCCGGCGCTTCAGCGCGGCATCAGTGCGATCGAGACCGGCGCCTCCGTCTCGATCGGCACGTAGACCACCACGAGGGGCGCCCCGGTGGGGCTGCGCTCGACCCCGACCCGGGCCGCGGCGAGCTCGGCCCCGTCGACCCACACCGCCAGGGACGCGGCCTGGGCGGGGGTCCAGCCGGCGACGACGAAGGCCGGGTTCACGACGGGCTGGTCGGCGCTGGCGGCGAGGGTGCAGGAGAGCGCCGCGGCCGTGGCCGTCAGCGTGGTGGCCCGCTGGGCGCGGTCGTGGCGGGCATCCGTGAGGCCCTCCGCGTCGACGAGGGCCGGCGGCTGGAGCCAGGCGCGGGCGAGCCGGGCCACACCCGCCGGGTCGCGGTCGCCCAGCCCCGTGAGCAGCAGCCGGGTCTCGGAGGTGGGGGTCGTCGCGAAGGCCGGGTTGCCCATCATGTGGAAGAGGGAGCTGTGGCTGGGCAGCGCCGGGTCCTCGGCCACCCGGCCGAAGGCCCGCACGAGGTTGACCGGCCAGTGGTCCCAGGCGACGACGTGGCGGCCCGGGTGCTCCGTGGCGAAGTCGGGCTCGAAGTAGGGGCGCACCTCGAGCCCGGGGCCCGGCTCCATGATGGTGTAGGCGTCGCGGGGGGTGTCGCGCAGGTCGATGCGGGTGATGTGGGCGCCGGTGCCGACCGCGATGGGCGCGTCGCCGATGGCGTTGAGGCCGCCATTCTCGGCGTCGAGCTGCACCGCGGCCCCCGCCATGTCCATCACGGTGACCGTGTCGCGCAGGACGAGGCTGTCGGCGGCCCGCCGGCCGGGCCCGTGGATGAGCAGGGCCTCGTGGAACTCGATGTCGAGGTCGCGCGAGACGCTGTGGACCGTGTTGCGCTGGACCGTGCTGCCGTCCGGGTAGATCGTGTAGAAGAACTCGGCGGTCATGCCCCAGCCTTCGGGGGCGTCCTCGGTGTCGACGAGGTTCTGGCAGGTGCCCGTCGGGTGGTAGCGCCAGTGCACCACCGCCCGGGCGGGCGTGCTCTCGATGATGCGCACGTGGCTGGTGCGGGCCTGCTTGTCGTTCATCGGCTCGGCCCCGCCCTCCTCGCACATCTCGGGCAGCTCCCAGGTCTCGTTGAACTCGTTCGAGACCCAGGCCCCGCTGGCCGAGACCATCGCCGGCACGTAGCTGAGCCCCCGCCAGAAGACCCACTGGTCGGCGCTGTCGTCGAAGTCGACGACGACGTCGGCGTGGGCCCCGACCTGCCAGTTGTCGTTCCAGTCGGCCGACCGGGCGGCGTGGCCCGGCGCGTCTTCGGCCTGGTGGTCCCAGGGACCGGCGTAGCCGAGCAGGGTGGTGCGGGCGCCGAAGTCGCGGTCGGGGCCCACGGGCAGGGCGTCGGTGGGCGAGACCACGGGCACGGCGGGCACGAGCGGGGCCGTGGACCGGGCGCGCTCCTCGATGCGGCCGTCGGGGAGCAGGGCGAGGGCGACGGTGGTGCGGGTGCCGGCGTCGTGGTCGTCGATGACCCGCTCGACCGTGCGGTCGCGGCGCACGGTGTAGACCTCGTCCACCCAGCCGACCCAGCCGGGCAGCACGGGGTCCTCGTCGGCGTCGAAGACCGGGGCATAGCGCCAGTGCACGACGATCTCGTCGGGTCCCCGGGAGAGCACCCGCACGTGGCTGTGGCGGTTGAGCCGGTCCCAGCGCAGGCCCTCGCCGTCGCCGGAGGTCTCGCGGTCGAGCGGCACGTAGGCGGCCTGGTCGCCGACCTGCCACCGGGGGCGGTAGCTCGCGGCCCGCCAGAAGTAGAAGCGCTCGGTGGGGGAGAGGTTGACGACCACGTCGGCGGCGTCGCTGACGAAGGCGTGGCGCTCCCAGTCGAGGCCCGAGTCGATGCGGCTGTGGTAGACGAAGAAGCCCTCGTGGACGGGAAGCACGGCCGGACCGGCCTCGACGGGCTTGCCGGCCGGGTGGCAGGCCGCGAGGGCGAGGGAGAGCAGGACGGGGGTCACGCAGGCGCGCGCACGGAGCACGGGGCCTCCTGGGGGACGGACGCGGCACCGGCCACGCCCACGCGCAGCGGCACCGCTCCCGGGACGCGGGGGCCCCCGCCCGCTTCAGGACCCGCGCCCGCCGGGCCTTGCGCGCCCTTGCCGCCGCCCCCTGCGCACCGGGGCCGCCACCGGTCGGGACTCAGGCGTCGCAGGCGCCGGCGAGCAGCGGTGGCAGGGCCGCCCCCATGTGGTCGAGAAAGGCGCGCACCCGGCTGTTCTGGCGCAGGTCGCGCAGGGTCAGCAGCCACACCCCCATCGCGAACTCGGACAGGGCGGGCGCGAGCCGGTGGAGGCCCAGCGCCCGGCCCTCGGGGATGGGCAGGAAGCCGACCCCCTGGCCGCTGGCGAGCAGCTGGCGCAGGAGCAGCGGGCTCTCGTCCACCCGCACCACGATCTGGGCCCCGGGGGCGTGGGCGGCGAGCCAGGCGTCCATCCAGCCCATGTCGAGCCGCCGGTCGTAGCCGATCCAGGGAAGGGCCGCGAGGGGGGCGCCGGCCCCCACCCGCGCCACCAGGCCGGGGCTCGCGAAGGGCGCAAAGGTGAGCGCGCCGACCCGCCGCCCGACCAGCCCCGGATCGGGGGCGTTGGTGAGCCGGAGAGCGACGTCCGCCTGGCGCCGGGCCAGCGAGACCGCCTGCATCGGGGTGGTGATGGTGAGCTCGACGGCGGGGTAGCGGGCGAGGAAGCTGGCGAAGGCCGGCTGGAAGAGGCCGTGGACGAAGTCGAGGGTCGAGACCCGCAGGGCGCCGCGGAGGGCCACGTCGCGGCCCCGCACCCGGGCCGCGGTGGCGAGCAGGTCGTCTTCGATCCGCTGGGCCAGCGCAACCCGCTCCTCGCCGGCGGGGGTGGCCACGAGGCCCTCGGGGGTGCGGTCGAAGATGCGCACGGCCCAGGCCGCCTCGGCCGCCCGGAGGCGGCGCCCCACCGTGGTGTGGGTCACGCCGAGGGCCGCGCCCGCCCCGACGAGGGTGGCCGCGCGGTGGGCCGCGAGCACGAAGCGCAGATCATCCCAGCGCAGGTCTCTCGCACACATGGGGGCCCCCTCGGCGGTGAGTGTGTGCATCATTGCACACACCCACTGCAGAGTCTCGCAGCGACCGCACAACCGCGCACACATAGAGCCGGAGGGTCCCCCGCCCGAGGCCCCCATGACCGCCCGTCCCCTGCCCTGCCTGCCTGCCGCGGCGCCCGCCGCCTTCGTGCCGGCCGCCCCCGGCGCCCCCCGCCGGCGCCTCGCCCGGTGCGCCGGGCTGCTCTACCTCCTCATCATCGGCGCCGGTGTCTGGAGCGACGCGGCCGTGCGCAGCGCCATCTTCGTGGCCGGCGACCCGGCCGAGACCGCCCAGCGGCTGGCGGCCGACGCGTCCCTGTACCGGCTGGCCTTCGCCGCCGACGCCGCGATGGTGGCGAGCGACGTGCTGCTCGGCGTCCTGCTCTTCTGGCTGCTGCGCGCCGCCGGGCCCCTGCTCGCGGGCGCCGCCCTGGCCTTCCGCCTCACCCGGGCCGCCATTCTCGGCATGAACCTGCTCACCCACAGCGCAGATCGGACGAGCGTCGGGTAGGGAAAGAGTGTCTTAAGACGTGTAG
>CAXQUZ010000262.1:0-3710 GCA_964226865.1 Myxococcota bacterium
AGCAGCAGCAGCAGCGACAGGGGACGAGACAGGGACGAGATGGACATGGTGGCTCCTCAGCACGGGCACAGACACAGAGGCCCGACGGTAGCCGCACGGGGCCCCGGCGGCACCCCAAAATCCGTCCATGCGCCCGTTCTCGGCCCTCAGTCGTCCTCGAGGTAGCCCAGCTCCTGGAGCATCTTCTCGACGCTCGGGGTCTTGTCGGAGCGGGCCCGCAGGGGGCGCCGGCCGGCCTCCCAGTCGTCGATGGCCTCGTCGAAGCTGTCGACCAGCGCGCCATTCTCGGCGCTGATGTCGGTGTCTTCGTCGGGCAGGGCGTAGAGGGCCGTGGTCTCGGAGTAGGGGCAGCGCAGCCGCTTGTGGGTGGTGCTGCGGGCCGCCCGGCACTTGCGGGCGTTGCGCCACTTGAGGCCGTCGGTCTCGGCGCTGTAGGGCTTGGTGGCCTCGGCGAAGGCGTGGTCGCGCAGGGCCGTCGTGTCGCCCCGGAGGGTCGCGTGGAGGCTGGCCCCCTCGGTGGTGCGCTGGGGGGGCAGCCCGAGCTCGGCGAGCACGGTGGGGAAGACGTCGATGTTGCTCACCAGCACGGGGCTGCGGCCCGGGGCGAGGCCGGGGCCGCGCACGATCAGCGGGGTGCGCACGGTGGCGTCGTGCACGCTGTAGCCGTGGTTCCAGAACTCGCCGGCCTCCTCGAAGGACTCTCCGTGGTCGGCAGTGACGATGAGCAGGGTGTCGTCGAGCATCGGGCCGAGGCCCGCGATGAGCCGACCGAGCTCGTGGTCGGCCTGGGACACGCCGGCGGCATAGGCCCGGCGCAGGGGGGCGCTCAGGGGCGAGTGGCCGTCCTTCTCGAGCTGGCGCCGCGCCTTCTTGATCTGGCGGAGGGAGCCGTCGGTGCTGCGCTCCCCGGGCGGGTCCGGGTAGAGCGCCTTCCACCGCGGGTCGGCGTCGTAGGGGGCGTGGGCATCGAAGTAGTGGACGAACATGAACAGCCGCTCGCGGGACGGATCCCGGGTGGCGGCGAAGGCCAGGGCGGCGTCGGTGACCCGGTCGCCGTCCCGCTGGGCCTGCTGGTTCTCGCCGCGCACGAAGGCCTCGTCGGGGCTGGCCTCGTAGAGGTGGAAGCCCTGGTTGAGGCCGAAGCGCGGGTCGAGGGGGAAGGCGGCGATGAAGGCGGCGTTGACGAAGCCGTAGCGCCGCAGCACCTCGGCCAGCATCACGTTGGCGTCCGACATCTTGAAGCCGTTGCGGCTGACCCCGTGGTGGTGGGGCCACTTGCCGGTGAACAGGCTGGTGTGGGAGGCGAGGGTGGTGGGCGCGGCGCTGATGTGGTGGTCGAAGACGACCGACTCGGCGCAGAGGGCGTCGATGTTGGGGGTCTGCACGGTCGTGCTGCCGTAGCAGCCCAGGTGGTCGGCGCGCAGGGTGTCGATCGACACGATCACGACGTGGCGTGGGCCACTCTCGACGACGGTGGCCGCCTCGGGAATGGGGGGCACATCGGCGATGGTGCCCGAGCCGAAGGACCGGTGGGTGGGCACCGGGCGCGCCTTGGCCTTCTTGTCGCCGCCGTCGAGCAGGCCACAGCCCCAGAGCAGCACGGGCAGCACAGGCAGCAGACTCGCGAGGCGCATCGACACTCCGGACGGGGGATCCGGGGTCCCTTGTCCGCGCGCCGGCCGGGGCGCACCCCGGTGTTCCCCAAGAGTCACGGCCGGGCGGCTGCCGGGCAGGGGCGGTGTGCGGCAATCCTGGGGCGGGGGTGGCGCTGGGGGAGGCGAGACGGTACCCGAACCCCGTCTGCCGCCCGACCGCCGCGATCGGGTGCCGCAGCTCGCGTCGCCCCGTGCACCTCGGCGCCGGACGTCGCCCCTTCCCCGCGCCGTCCGTTCTCTGCCCCCCCGTGGGCACCCCATCCGGCCACATCCCGCGTGCCAGCGGTCTTCCGGGCTCTGCCCGTCCCGCCCACGCACCCCCGGCCCCACCGCGACGGTGGCGCCGTCTCTGTCACGCGCAGCCTGCGCCGGCCGTCCCCCTGCGGGACCGGGCGCGGCCTGTGCGCCGCGGCCCCCCGTGCACCTCCGCGACCCTCCGTGTCGCCGATCGGATCCCCAGGACCCCGCTCAACATGACCGTCTCCGCCTCGTCTTCCAGCAAGAGCTCCGCCCAGAAGGGCGCCCCCAAGAAGAGCGCCTTCGACAAGCTGCCGCTCATCCCCGAGCTCAAGCGCGCCCTCCGCGACGCCGGCTACACCGAGCCCACCCCCATCCAGGCCCAGGCCATCACGCCGCTGCTCGAGGGCCACGACCTCCTCGGCGCCGCCCAGACCGGCACCGGCAAGACCGCCGCCTTCGCCCTGCCCGTGCTCCAGCACATCGCCCGCAGCGCCGAAGACCGCCCCCGGGGCCGCGGCCGCCGCCCGATCCAGGCCCTCGTCCTCACCCCCACCCGTGAGCTCGCCGCCCAGGTGGCCGAGAGCTTCGAGACCTACGGCGCCCACCTCGACATCCGGGTGCGCGCGATCTTCGGCGGTGTGAGCCAGCGCCCCCAGGTCGAAGACCTCAACCGCGGCATCGACGTGCTGGTCGCCACCCCCGGCCGCATGCTCGACCTCTGCAACCAGGGCCACATCCGCCTCGACAAGGTCGACTTCTTCGTGCTCGACGAGGCCGACCGCATGCTCGACATGGGCTTCATCCACGACATCCGCAAGGTGCTGGCCCTGCTGCCCGAGCGGCGCCAGAGCCTGCTGTTCAGCGCGACCCTGCCGCCCGCCATCCAGAAGCTGGCCCGGGGCTTTCTCCACGACCCGATCAAGGTCGAGGTGGCGCCCGAGTCGACCACGGTCGAGCGCATCGACCAGCACATCATGTACGTGCGCAAGGCCGACAAGCGCCGGCTGCTCACCGCCCTCATCGAGAACCCCCGCTGGGGCATCGAGCAGGCCATCGTCTTCACCCGCACCAAGCACGGCGCGAACCGGGTGGTCTCCCACCTCCAGAAGGCCGGCCACGCCGCTGCCGCCATCCACGGCAACAAGTCCCAGGGGGCCCGCGAGCGCGCCCTCGGGGCCTTCCACCGCGGCGAGCTTCCTGTGCTCGTGGCCACCGACGTGGCCTCCCGGGGCATCGACGTCGACGGCCTCACCCACGTCATCAACTTCGACCTGCCCAACGAGCCCGAGTCCTATGTGCACCGCATCGGCCGCACGGGCCGGGCGGGCCGCGAGGGCACGGCCATCGCCTTCTGCGAAGAGGACGACGCCACCTACCTGCACGACATCGAGCGCCTCACCGGGGTGCCCCTGACGCCCGTGCTCGACCAGCCCTACCACGCCGACGACTGCATCCCCGGCCCCGACGCCCGCAAGGGTGGCGGCCGGCGCACCAGCAGCGGCGGCGGCGGTGGCGGCGGCGGTGGTCGCCGGGGCGGCGGCGGCGGTGGTCGCGGTCGCGGGGGGCGTCCCCGCAGTGGTGGCGGCGGTGGCGGCGGCCGGCCCGACAACCGGGGCCGGGGCGGCCGGCGCGGTGGTGGCGGCGGCGGTCGCTCTCGGCGCTGAGGGCCTTCAGCCCTGGAGCATGCCCCGGACGAGGGCCGTGCCCGCCCGGGAGGCGCGGGCGGCGACCAGCTGCTGGCGCACCCGACCGGGCGCCTCCAGGAAGCAGGCGAGCATGGCCCGGGCCACCCCGCCGGGCGACAGGGTCGCCGAG
>CAXQUZ010000263.1:0-5477 GCA_964226865.1 Myxococcota bacterium
CGCACTGCGGGGCGCTGGCGCGGCGGCCGGCCCCCTGACCCCACGCACCCGACAACCGATGCGTGCTCCTGGTGTCGCCCCGACAGTGGTGTCGGCGACCCGAGAGCCCGCACGGCACGGGCACGACCGTGCCCACCCCCTGGAGGCCCCATGCGCGCGACCTGGCACACCCTGAACCGCACCCCCGCCCTCCGCCGCACCGTGTTCCCCGGTCTCGGCCTCTTCGACGGCCTCCAGGCCATGGTCGAGCTGGACCGGAGCCTGCGCAGCGCACGGCACGGCACCCCCGACCTCCAGTTCCACCCCCTGCCGGCCGGGGAGGACGCGGCCGCCGACGGCGACGAGACCGCCGGCTGGGAGGCCACCCTCGAGGTCCCGGGTCTGCGCGCCGAGGAGGTCCAGCTCGAGGTGGAGGACGGCACCTTGCGGCTCTCGCTGGCCCACCAGCCCCACCCGCCCGAGGGCATGCGCGCCCTGCGCCGTGAGCGCCAGGCCTGGCGGCTCCAGCGGCGGGTGCGGCTGCCCGAGGACGTCGACGCCGACGCCATCAGCGCCACCCTCCGCGACGGGCTGCTGACCCTGCGGCTGCCCCGCCGGCGCCGCCCCGCCGCCCGCATCATCACGGTCGAGCAGGGCTGAGCCCACCGAAGCCCCCAACACCCGCACCACACCCAAGCCAAGACAACCCAAGCGGCCGACCGCCGTCCGAGCGGTCCCGCCGCGCCCTGCCGGGAGTGCACGATGAACACCGACACCCAGACCCCGTCCCCCGACCGCCTCCCCCTGCGCGAGCCCGCCGTCGACATCTGGTCCGACGACGACCGCGTGCTCCTCGTGGCTGAGGTGCCCGGCGCCACGACCGAGGGCCTCTCCCTGCGCCTCGAGAACCGGGTGCTCCACCTCGACGCCCGCTCGCCCACCCACCGCTACCGCCGCGCCTTCTCGGTGGGCATGGCCGTCGAGAAGGACGCGCTGACGGCCGAGCTGCGCCACGGGCTGCTGACCGTGAGCCTGCCCCGGGCCGCCCACGAGAAGCCCCGACAGATCCCCGTGGTCGAGGCCTGAGCGGGCCGACCGGGAGCGGGCCGCCCTCCGGCGGCGGCACGGCGGCACGGTCTGGTTAGGCGGTGCTCCGTCCCGACCGGAGGAGCCCCCCATGTCCCATCGCGCCCGCATGCTGCTGACCGGAGCGGCCCCGGCCAAGGGCTTCGCCCGGCCCGACACGGCCCCCGAGTATGCCCCCGACCTGTGCATCGAGCCGGTCCACCTCGCCCTCCACCTGCGCCCCGAGCCCGAGGCCCGCACCGTGGTCGGCGAGGCCACCTACACCGTGGTCGGCCGCACGGGACTGCACCGCTCCCTCCGGCTCGACGCGGTCGACCTCGAAGACCTCCGGGCCCACACCGAAGACGCCCACCCCCTGACCGCGCGCCACGACGGCACCCACCTCGTCGTGCGCTGGGAGACCCCCCTCCAGGTCGGCGAGGAGCGCCGCTTCACCCTGCGCTGGCGCGCGGTCGACCCCATCGCCGGCCTGGTCTTCGGGGGCCCGAGCCCGGCCAGCCCCGACCAGGGCGTCTTCGTGGCCAGCGACCACGAGACCCAGCGCGCCCGCTACTGGCTGCCGTGCATCGACCACCCGAGTGTGCGGCCGCGGCTCGACATCCACCTCACCGTGCCCGCCCACCACCGCGCCCTGGCCAACGGGGCCAAGGTCGGCGAGCTGGTGCACGACGACGGCACCCGCAGCACCCACTGGCGCCTCGACGTCCCCTGCCCGAGCTACCTGCTCTGCTTCGTGGCCGGCGAGCTGGTCGAGTGGGACGGCGGCGCCCACCTGGGCCCCGAGGGCCTCGTGCCCGTGGCCTGCTTCGCCCCGGCGCCCGTCACCGAAGAGGACCTCGCCCGCAGCTTCGGGCCCACCGTCGAGATGCTCGACTGGATCACCCGCAAGCTCGACAGCCCCTACCCCTTCCCCAAGTACTACCAGTTCGCCGTGCCCGGCATCGGCGGCGCCATGGAGAACATCTCGCTGGTGAGCTGGGACGGCCGCTGGATCGCCAACCCGGCCCAGCACGCCGAGATGGGCTGGCTGCTCGACCTCGTGAACCTGCACGAGATGGCCCACACCTGGTTCGGCGACGCCGTGGTCTGCCGCGACTTCGCCCACTCCTGGCTCAAGGAGAGCTGGGCCACCTACATGGAGAGCGTCTGGCTCGAGGAGACCGAGGGCGTCGACGCCATGCATGCCCAGCTGGCCCTCGAGCGGCGCGCCTACTTCGGCGAGGCGGCCCGCCGCTACGTGCGCCCCATCGCCACCCGCCACTTCGAGTCGGCCTGGGACCTCTTCGACCACCACCTCTACCCGGGCGGGGCCATCCGCCTCCACCTGCTCCGCACCGAGCTCGGCGACGCGCCCTTCTGGGACGGCGTGCGGGCCTACCTCGCCCGCTACCGGGGCCAGGTGGTCGAGACCGACGACTTCCGGCGGGTGCTCGAAGAACCCAGCGGCCGCAGCCTCGCCCGCTTCGTCGACGACTGGTTCCGCAGCCCCGGACACCCGGTCATCGAGGCGAGCTGGAGCCACGACGCCGAGGCCCGCGCCGCCACGCTCCAGCTGCGCCAGACCCAGCAGGACGAGAAGCGCGGCATCGGGCTGTTCCGCATGACGGTCGAGGTGGCCGTCGAGGAGAGCCCCGACACCTGGAGCCTCCACCGGGTGCGGCTGGAGCACCCGCGGGCCCAGCTCCGCATCCCCCTCGAGAGCGACGCCCTCCAGGTCGTCATCGACCCCCACAGCGCCCTGCCGGCGCGCATCGAATTCCACCCGGGCCGCGACATGGCCCGCCGCTCGCTCCAGCGCTGCCCCCACGTCCGGGGCCGGATCTGGGCCGGGGCCGAGCTCGTCCGCCGCGAGCGGGCCGCCGACCTCGACTGGCTGGTCGCCGCCTGGGCCGACGAGCCGGTCTGGGGGGTGCGCGAGCAGTGGGCAGACGCGCTCGGCCGGGCGGCCCACCCGGAGGTGCCGGCGGCCCTCGCCCGCCTCCTCGCCGCCGAGGACGACCCGCGGGTCATGCGCCCGCTGCTCGACGCCGCCGGCCGCCACCGCAGCCCCGCCCTCGCCGCCGCCATCGTCGACTGGCTCGAGGACGGCCCCCGTCCGCCCCGGGCCCGGGGGGCCGCCCTGGCCGCCCTCGGTGCCCAACGGGCCCCCGAGCACCAGGCGCGGCTGCGGGCCGCCATCCGCAACATGGGCGACGACAGCGGCACGGACGAGGACTGGCAGGGCTGGGGAGAGCGGGGGGCCGTGGCCGGGCTCGGAAACACCCGCGACCCCGCCGCCTTTGACGTGCTGGTGAGAATTCTCGAAGGAGACCGCCACGAGGTCGGCACCCGCGCCGCCGCCGCCGAGGCCCTCCCCGGGGCAGTCGCCTGGGCCTCTCCGGGGCCCCGCCAGGCGGCCCGTGCCGTGCTCGAGGCCGCCACCCGCGACCCCGAGATGGCGGTGCGCATGGCCGCCGGCCGGGCCCTCGGCGCCCTCGGCGACCCCGCCGGAGCGGGCGCGCTCGAGGCCCTCGGCCGCCGGGTCGCGGTCCAGGACCAGCCCCGGGTGGCGCGGCTGCGCCAGGGCCTGCTGGGCAGCGGCAGCGGCGGACGCGACCGCCGGCTCGAGCAGCTCGAGGCGCGGCTGCGGGCCCTCACCGAGCGCGTCGAGTCCCGCTGAGCCCGACCGGGCCCCGGGGTCGCACGCTCCCCGGGTCTCAGCGGCCGGTGCGCGCCGCCCAGTCCTCTTCGATGATGGACTGGGCGTCGTCCCAGCTGCCGAAGCCGACGTTGGCGTAGAGCACGTTCATGTCGGGATCGACGATCATCCAGGCCGGGAAGCCGAGGTCTTCGCCGGTGTACTCGGGCATGTAGCGAGAGAAGTAGGCGTAGGTCCAGCCGCGGTCGTAGAGCACCGGATCGGTGAGCCCGAAGGCGCTGACCCAGGAGTCGACCGTCTCGTCCGGCGGGGTGCCGGTCGGGTCGGAGAGGCCGTTGCCGAGCAGGGTGATCATGCGCACGGGGATGTCGAGGCCGTTCATGTGGGCCTTGAAGGCCTCGGACTGGTCGGCCATGTTCCGGCAGGGGCCACAGTCCGACTGGCTCGAGTCGATGATGAGGTAGGAGCCGTAGAAGTCGTAGAGATCGACCATGTCGCCGCACTGGTCGAGGAAGCGGCCCGGGGGAATGGTCTCGCCCGGCGCCATCGGGTCGACCCCCTCCAGGTCGCCGGGGTCGTTGCACTCCCAGCCACAGCGGTAGGCCGCGGGCCGCGGGCCCTCGTGCTCGGTGAGCAGGGTGGTCGGGTCGTCCTCCCAGGCCATCGTGCCCGCCGCCTCCATGGTGAAGGCGCCCCCGTCGGTCAGGGTGTAGGACGAGGACCACGCCACCGGCACGGTCTCGCCCGGCACGGCGGGCGCCGAGAAGGTCGTCAGCGGGGCCGACAGCACGAGCTGGGGCACGCCGCTGCGGTAGAGGCCGTCGCCGCCCAGGGCCCAGGTCTCGGTGCGGACCTCGGTGCCGCCGAAGAGGGGCTCGGCACAGTCGCTGAAGCCCTCGGTCATGGTCGCCTCGCCCACCGTGATGAGCTCGCAGTCGGCGCAGATGTGGTCGAGATCGAGGCGCTGCAGGCCGTCGAAGTCGCGGGAGTAGTGGCAGTCGACGTAGCCGGCGGCCTCGGCCTAGGCGTCGAAGTCGAGGGTCCAGGTGACGGTGGAGCGGAGGCGCACGGCGGGCTGCTCGGCGGGGGTGCCGGGCTCGCCCCCCTCGCAGGCGGCCTGGACCCGCCCGACCACAGAGTCGGGGTCGACGTCGGTGCCGTCGCTGCCGTCGCTGCCGTCGCTGCCGTCGCTGCCGTCTGCCCCGTCGCTGCCGTCCGTGCCGTCACTCCCGTCTGTCCCGTCCGCGCCGTCGCTCCCGTCCGCCCCCGCCTCGGTGGTGTCCGCTCCCGCGGACTTCTCGTCTTCGCCCGCACAGCCGAGGGCCCCGCCCCCACAGAGGAGGAGCAGCAGAACCGGGGGGACAGCGCGGGAGACGGGCATGGTGGGCTCGCAGGAAGAGAGGTCGGTGTTGGTGGCCGGGACGGGACGGGCCCGCCGGCGCACAGGGCCAGGGCCCCCCCGCAATGATAGCCCAGGAGTGGGGCGGGTCCGGGCCAGGACGTGGCGCCGCCGCAGGGCCCCACCGGAGACCCCCATGCCCGACAGCCGCAGCGGACGGGGCCCCGATCCCCGCGACCATGCCCAGCTGGGGCCGGCCCACCACGCCCGCCTCGCCACCGCCACCCGCCAGCTCAGCTGGCTGCTGGCCGAGGGCTTCCGCAGCGAGCCGGCCCGGCGCCTCGTCGGGGACCACCACCAGCTCACCCGGCGCCAGCGCGTGGCCATCGGCAGGGCGGCACATCGGAGCAGTCGGCATCCGATGACACGATGATG
>CAXQUZ010000264.1:0-7251 GCA_964226865.1 Myxococcota bacterium
CGCTCTTCCGATCTGCGGTCGCCACCGCCTGGACGGGGCCGAAGGCGGCGAGGCCGAGCACCGCCGCGAGGCCGCCAGCCCGGCCGGCCACCGCCTCCCCCAAGCGAAACGCGGGCCAGAGCGCCAGCGCCCCGAAGAGGCCCTGGAAGAGGAGGAGCACCTCCTGGCGTGGCACCAGGGCGTAGACCCCGACCACCAGCGGCAGCACGAGGTGGGTGTGGACCATCGTGAAGAAGCCGCCGGGCTCGAGCAGCAGCGGCGTCGACCAGGGCCCGCCCCGGGCCGCCGAGGCCACGATCTGCTCGAAGAAGGCGAGGTCCATGCCCCAGTTCGGCGCCATGGCCCGGGCGCTGGCGATGTTGAGGCCGCCGAAGAGCAGGGTGCCCAGGAGGACGGCCCCGAGCGGCCACCGGAGCGGCGCCGGCGGGGGCGGGGGGACGGCAGCAGCCATGGGGCACCGGACGGGACGGGCGGGACGGGCGGACCGGCCCGCGGAGGACGGAGGCGGGCCCCCGCGCGGGCCCCGGCCATGCTACCCCTCGGCCGCCCCCGCCGCGGAGTCCGCCCTGTCCCCGCCGCCCGACACCAGCGCCCTCGTGCTGGCCATGCCCGTGGCCGGCCCCGCCGTCGCCGCCGCCCAGGCCCGGCTCCAGGCCGCCGTGGGCCCGCTCACGGCCAGCGCCGTGCCGCCCCACCTCACCGTGCTCTCCCCCCACCGCCCGCCGCCGGCGCTCGGCGCCCCCCAGCGCCAGGCCCTGGCCGCCTGTGCCGCCGCCCACGCGCCCCTCCCGGTGGCACTGACCGCGGCCCGAGACGCCGACGGCCTGCTCGCGCTCCACCCGGCGCCCCTGCCCGCCCTCGCGGCCCTCGTCGCCGCGCTGCGGGCCCTGACCCCTGATCTCCTGCCCTACGGCGGCGTCTTCGGCCCCGCCCCGGCCCTCCACGTCACCGTCGACCACGGCGAGAGCCTCGCCCGGGCCCCCGCGGCGCTCCGGGCGGCGCTCGTGGCCTCCCTCCGCGCCGCCCTGCCCCTGGTCCAGGAGCTCGCCACCGTCGACCTGTGGCTGCGCCAGGACGGGGCCTGGACCTGCGACCAGCGCTTCCCCCTGGGGGCCCCGTGAGCCCCCCGACCCTGCGCGCGGCCCTGGTCGCCGCCGCCGGGCCGGGCTTCTCGCTCCGGCGCAGCCTGCGGGCCTACATCCAGGCCGCCCGGGCCTCGCGCCGCGCGACCGGCGCCCCGCGCCCCCTGCGCTCCCGGGCCGCTCTCGACACCCTGCTCGACCGCCCCTGCGGCGCCCCGCCGGCGCCCCTCGCGGCCCTCGCCCAAGACCTGCGGGCCGTGCTGCGCGCCGGGCCCGCGGCCCCGGACGAGCCGACCCTCGACCGCATCGAGGCCGCCCTCCAGGCCCTCACCCCCGCCACCGCCACCGCCCCCCTCCGGCTGCGCCACAGCGGCTGGCCCCCGGGGCTCGGGCCCGCGCTCCAGGCCCGCATCCTCGGCCACCCGGTCCCCGTGCCCGGAGAGACCGGTCCCGTGGCGCCCGCGGCCGCCGCCCTGGTGGTCCACCGCCTCGACGGCCACGAGCTCGGCGGCCACACCCTCCGCGTGGCGCCGGTGCTGCCGCCCGACACGGTGCTCCCGGCGCCGGCCCGCGACCAGCGCGGCGACCGGGGGCGCCGGGGCCGGAAGCCGCCGTGGCTGTCCCACCTCGACGAAGAGGGCCGCCGCTCCCTCACCCCCGAGGCCATGGCCCGCCGCCACGCGCGCCTGCTCGGGCCCGTGCGGGTGGTCGAGCCCTGCTGCGGCTGTGGCGGCAACACGGTGGCCTTTGCGAGGGCGGGCGCCACCGTCGCGGCCTGGGAGCGCGACCCGGACCGGGCCCGGCTGGCCCGGGCCAACCTCCGGGACCAGGGCGTGGCCCACCGGGCGCAGGTCCAGGTCGGCGACGGGCTCGCCGCAGCCGTGAACACCGATGCCGACGCCATCTTCATCGACCCACCCTGGGAGCTTCAGGGCCGGCGTCTCGAGAGCTGGGGCGCCCTCTGCCAGGCCCTGCCCGGCCTCGACCGGGCCCTCGCCGCCCACCCCAAGGCCCTGCTCAAGCTGCCGCGCCGCTTTGCCGTGGCCACCCTGCCCGGCGGTGCCGCGGCCTGGCAGCTGCGCTACGAGCTCGGCGCGGCCGCCACGGGTGACGCCCAGGTCGTGCGCATGATCACCGCCGCCCGGGGCCTCGGCGGGCCCGACCCCGCCCGGGAAGAGGACGAGCGGCCCCCACGATAGACTGGTGTCGCGGCCCCCCCGGCGCCGCCCGTCCCTGGAGCTCCCCGTGCGCGCCCTCCTCCCCCTGCTTCTGCTCGGCCTCTCGCTGCCCGCCTCGGCGGCGTCGCGGCTGGTCTTCCAGCTCTCGGCCCCGGTCGACGTGACCGTCGACGGCCGCATCGTGACCCCCTCGGGCAACCGGGCCGTGGCCAACGGGGTGAGCCCGGGGCGCCACCAGGTCCAGGTGCGGGTGGGCGACGCGGTCCACACCACGGCCATCGACGTCGACGACGGCCAGTCCGTCGACATCCTCGTGACCGGCGACGGCCGGCTCAGCGTGCGCGGCAGCGGCGCCCGCATCGCGCCCAGCGACGGCAGCACCGCCCGCAGCTCGGCCACCCTCGACGCGGCCGCCGCCAGCGACCCCCAGGCGGTCGACCCGGGCACGGGCTCCTTCGACATGAACGAGGGCAGCGGCGGCGGCGCCGCACCGGATCCGAACCGGGCCGCCGGCCACTACCAGGCCTTCGCCACGGGGGTCGCGACGGCAGGGCGGGTCGCCGGCGGGGTGGTCGCGCCCGGGGCCACGGCGGTGGCCGGCGTGGCGGCCCCGGCGGTCGCCCGGGGCGCGACGAGCATGGTGCGCAACGCGAAGGCCGGCGGCGTGGGCGACCTGCGGAGCGGGCCGGCCCAGGGGCGCCAGGGCACGGCGCGGCCGCCGAAGACGGTCACGGGCACGGTCAACTTCCAGACGGCCGACGGCGACGGCTACATCATCTACATCGGCGGGATGGAGGTGGCCCGGGTGGGTCCGGGGGCCTCGGGCAGCGCCAAGGTGCCGGTCGGGCGCCAGCCGGTCGAGCTCTGGGACGCCGACACCGGCGCGGTGCGCTGGCGCGGGGTGCTCCAGGTCGAGCAGACCCAGCCCATCACCCTCCAGCTCTCGGACGCCGCCCCGCCCCAGGCCGTCGAGCGCTCCTGGGCTTGGTCGAACCGCTGAGCCCGCGGGCCCCCGGGCGGCCTCAGCTCACGGCCAGACCGAGGGCCCGGTAGGTGGGCACCACCTCGACGACGCTCGTGCCCTGGTGCACGACGACATCGTTGAAGCGCTCGAGCACCGCCGCCGCCCGGTGGGGCCGACAGACCACCGGGGCCCCGATCGCGGGCGCCTCGCCCCGGACGATGCGCAGGGGGGTCTGGACCTGGGCCCAGCCGTCGTTGGCCGTGACCTGGAGACCCTCCGGCAGCACGATCGCCGGCAGCCCCGGCACCGGTCCGGACGAGATGTAGCCGCCGCCCCGGCAGGTGACGTGGTCGGCGTCGGGCCGGCGCACGACGGGCATGGCGAAGTGCAGCGCGGGCCGCAGGTCGAGCTCGCCCCCGTCGCAGCGGAGCGGGCAGAGCAGCCCCTCGCCCACGGGCACATCGGTCAGCGAGGCGTCCGCCGCCGCGCTGCGCAGGCCGCCGGTGCTGCCGCCCACAACCATGGAGATGGCGTGGCCATCGGCCTTCAGGGCCTCTGCCACCTCGCGGCGGCGGGACGCCGCGAGCTCGGCCGAGCGGGCGCGCATCATGCCCCTGAAGGGCGCCGCGAGCCAGCCCCCGAGGCCCCGGGGGGCCGGCGCCGAGAGCTGGGCGGCGTAGGCCGAGACCCCCACCACCTTGATCCCGGGCATCTCCATGGCCTGGGCCGCCAGGGAGCGCACGTCGAGCACCGAGCGCAGGGCGCTGCGGCGGGTGCCGAACCAGACCTCGGCGGCGGGCTGCCACGAGGCGTCGACGTCGATGCAGACCCCGACCTCGCAGTCGGCGGCCATGCCCGCGGCCGAGATGAGGGCGACGTGCTCGAGGCAGTCCACGGTCGCCACCACCGTGCGCCCCTGGGCCACCAGCTTGGCGATCGCCTGGGCCTCTCGCGGGCGCGCCGGGGGCGTCGACACGAGGATGTCGTCGAAGCCGAGCTCGACCAGCACATCGGCCTCGCAGGCCGTCGCACACATCAGCCCCTGGAGGCGGTGGCCCGGGGCGGTGAAGAGGTAGCGCAGCAGCCCGGTCGAGCGCAGGGCCGCCGTCGACACCCGCAGCCGGGCCGTCGAGCCCGCGAGGGCCGCCTCGAGGGTGCGCCGGTTGTGGTGGAGGGCGTCGAGGTCGACCATGCAGGCGGGCATGGGCTGATCGGCGAGCAGGGCGGACCAGCCGGCCAGATCGTCGATGGGGTCGACCGGGGTGGACGAGACCGGACCCACCCCCACACGGGCGCCCGCACCCGGCGCCCCGGCGTCGGCCGGCGCGGCGCTGGCCGGCGCTGCTGCGGTGGCGGTCCCATGGACACGGGGGGGCATGGCTTCCTCGGCTCCGCCGCCGGCGCAGCCCGGTCCCAGCGGGGACCGGCGGCAAGCAGCGACATCTGGTGACACGCATCCACAATATGCGACAGAGCGCCCAGCGCCGACAAGCGCTGTGCCTGCAGAGCAAGGCTTTGACAGGCACTCTCAGGGACCTTGCGGATCCCCCCCCAGGACCCACCCCTCGGCGCGGACCGGGGGGCGCGCGGCCACCGAGACCGGGCCCGGGCGGGGCCGAACTTCGCGAGACTGCCGCGGGCGGGCGCTTGCCGGCCCCGGGCCAGCGGCTTTAGGCGCCCTCCGGGCCCACGCCGGGCCCCCTGGAGCCACGCGACCGATGCAGCCCCCCGCCCCCGCCGTCCCCACGGGCCCCGAGACCCCCGCCGTGCTGGACGCCGACGACCTCCTTCGCCACAGCCTCCGGGCCCTGGACTGGTCGGTGGTCTGTGCCGCCCTGGCCCGCTGCTGCCACACCATCGCCGGCGCCCGCGCCGCCGAGACCGTCCCGCTGCACGCCACCCTCGACGCCGTGCAGGCGCTCTATGCCGCCGTCGACGAGGTGCTCGCCCTGCGCAACGAGGGCCTCCAGCTGCCCCTCGGGGGCATCAGCGACATCGCGCCCCTCGTCCGGGAGGCCGGCCGGTCCACCGCCCTGGCCCGCGACGAGCTCCAGGAGCTGTTTCCCGGCATCGGTGCCCTCGACCGGCTGGGGCGCTGGGTGCGCCGCCAGGCCCACCGCTGCCCCCAGCTCGCCCTGCGGGCCGCCCCCCTCGACCTCGACGCCGAGCTGGTCCACTGGACGAGCCGCGCCTTCACCCGCGACGGCGAGCTGTCGGCCGAGGCCTGGCCGATCCTGGGCGAGCTCCGGGGCCGCATCACCGAGCTCGAGCGGGGCATCCGCGACGAGCTGGACCGCCTCGTCCGCAGCGACGACCTCTCCGAGGTGCTCCAGGATCGCTTCGTGACCGAGCGGGCGGGCCGCTTCGTCCTGCCCATGCGGGCCAGCGCCCCGCGCACCCTCGGCATCGTGCACGGCACGAGCAACACGGGTGAGACCGTCTACATGGAGCCCGCCCAGGTCGTGGCCCGGGCGAACCGGCTGCGCGAGGCCCGCTCCGAGCTCGAGCGCGAGGAGCGCCGCATCCTGGCCTGGCTCACGGCCCTCGTCGCACAGCACGAGAGTGGCCTGATCGACGCCATCTCCGCGGCCACCGCCCTCGACCTGGTCCACGCCCGGGCGGCCCTCGGCACCGAGCTCCGCGGCCGCATCCCGGACGTGGGCGACCAGGGCGTCATCCACCTGCGCCAGGGCCGCCACCCGGTGCTCGCCCTGCGCGGCATCCCCGTGGTGCCCAACGATCTGCGCCTCGACGGCCGCGCCCGCTGCCTCGTGCTCACCGGCCCCAACACCGGCGGCAAGACGGTCGCCCTCAAGACCCTCGGCCTCTCCGCCCTCTTCGTCCGGGCCGGCATCCCCGTGCCCTGTGCCGACGGCAGCCGGGTCGACCTCTTCCCCCGGGTCATCGCCGACGTGGGCGACATCCAGACCGTCTCGGGCGACCTCTCCACCTTCTCGGGCCACGTGCTCGTGATGAAGTCCATCCTCGAGCAGGCCGACCACCGGTCGCTCGTGCTGATGGACGAGCTCGGGGTGGGCACCGACCCGGCCCAGGGCGCCCCCCTCGCCCGCGCCGTGCTCGAGGCCCTGCTCGACACCCGGGCCCGCCTCGCCGTGACCACCCACTACGCCGAGGTCAAGGCCCTGTCGGCCGAGAGCGAGGCCGTGCGCCTCGCCGCCATGCAGTACGCCCACGGAGAGCCGACCTACCGCCTCGAGGAAGGCTTCGCCGGCCAGAGCCACGCCTTCGCCATCGCCCGCCTGCTGCGCATGCCCGCCGCCATCGTCGACCGGGCCCGGGCCCTCCAGGACGCCGGCACCCGCCAGCTCACCGAGCTCATGGAAGAGCTCGAGGAGCGCCGGGGCGAGGTCGCGACCCTCCAGGCGCGCCTGGCCGAGCAGGAGCGGGCCCTGGCCCACCGGGAGCGCCGGCTGCGCCAGCGCGAGCAGAGCCTCGAGACCCGCCGGGCGCGCCTCCAGGAAGACGTGGCCGGCAAGTATGCCCAGCGCCTCCGCGAGCGCGAGGCCGAGGTGAAGGCACTGGTCGCCGCCCTCCAGGAAGACCCCAGCATGGATCTGGCGGGCCGCACCCTGCGCGAGGTCCGGCGCATCCGCGAGGGGGTCCAAGCCGAGGCCCGGCCGCCCATTCCCGTGCTCGACGCCCCGGCCCCGCGCGAGATCCGCGAGGGCGACCGGGTCCAGGTCCGCAGCCTCAACCAGGTGGGCGTGGTCGAGAAGATCCTGGGCAAGGACCGCTTCGCCGTGCGCATCGGGGCCCTGCCCATGAAGCTCAAGCGCGAGGAGCTGGCCCAGCTCGACGGCCGGGGCCAGCCCCGTCCCGCGCCCGCCCCCCGGCCGAAGCCGCCGCCGGCCCCCACGCCCCGCGCCACGGCGGCCCGCCCGGCGGGCAAGGCCATCGACCGCGAGGCCCTCACGGGGCTGCGCATGGACCACAACCCCGCCGACCTCCGGGGCCAGCGGGTCGAGGAGGCCCTCGACCAGATGGGCAGCTTCCTCGACCGCATGTC
>CAXQUZ010000265.1:0-2336 GCA_964226865.1 Myxococcota bacterium
CCGCAGGCGGCGCAGGCCCGGGTCGCGAGGGTCGGGTCGAGTGTGACCATGCGTCACGCTCCCGGCGCAGCGGGTGACGCGGGGGTCACACTCACCGGGAGGCGGAGGGCGCCCTGGAAAGTGTGACCCCGCGTCACGGGAACGGCGCCGCCAGTGACGCAGGGGTCACACTTGGGCCGGGGGCCCGTGCCCCGGGCGCGGAGCTGGCGCTCGAGCTGGGCCGCGAGCAGCCCGAGCCGGGCCCCGGCCATGCCCCGGTCCGTGACCTCCCAGGAGCGGAGTCGAGCCGGCGGAGCGCCCTCGCGCGGGCGGCCGTGCTGGGCCCAGTCCAGCGCCACCAGGCGGTCCCAGGCCGCGGAGGGGCCCTCTTGGAGGTGGCGCCGGCGGGCGGGTCGGGTCCACCGGGGGTGGCCCACGCCCGTGCCGGTGGCCATGACCCGCGGCGACGGCCAGCGCAGCGTGCGGGCCACCAGGTCGACCGCCGCGGGGTGGGCCCAGGCCTCGTGCAGCAGGGCCGCCCCCACCAGTCCGCGGCCCGGCAGCGGCGTGGTGCGCTCGCAGACGAGGCGGAGCCGGGCGCAGGCCTGGCCCAGGTGGGTCACGGTGACCGTGAGGCGGCGCCGGGGGGCGTCGCCGGCGGTGCGGAGGGGCCGGGTCTCGCCGAAGACCGCGCCCCGGATGAGCCCCGCGTCCTCGAGGGCCCACAGCGCGGCCAGCTTGTCGCGGTACAGCTCGAGGTCGATGGTGCGGTGCCCAGGCCGGGCCCAGCGCACGGACCGCCCCCAGCCGCCGCCCTCGCGCCGGACAGCGGCGGCCCGCAGGGGCGAGGGCCAGCCGAGGGCCCGGGTCAACAGGTGGACCTGGGACGAGCCCAGGGCCGGGTGGAGGGCGAGGCCCAGCAGGGCGCAGCCCGGGCCGGTGGGCGCGGTCATCGCCGTCTCCAGACCGTCCGGTAGAGGCGGTGGGCGAGATGCCATGACTGGCGGTCCCACTGGACGCGGGCCGTCCGGGTGGCCTCGACCCGCGCGCGGTGCTGGGCGTAGCGGCCCAGGGTGCGGCGGTCGCAGGGCTCGCCAGGCTCGGCGCGACAGCGCGGGCAGGCCACGAGGCGTGCGTCCCGATCGGCGATGCGGCGTCGAGGGCGGCGCAGGAGACCGTGGCCCCAGCAGCCGGGCGCGAGGGCGGCGAGGGCAGAGAAGGCGCGGCGGTGGCTCATCGGGCCACCTCCGCCCGGTCGACGGGAACCCCCGCCCGCACGAGCACCGTGTCCCCGGCCGCGTCGACGCGCCAGGCGTCGAGCTCGTGCCGCAGAACCGTGCCCCGGTTGTTCTCGAGGTAGACGACCTCTTGCGTGATGTGGTCGATGGCCACGACGTGGAAGGTGACGAAGCCGTCGATGCCGCGGGGGGCCTGGAGCACGTCGCCGGGCCAGGGGTCGAGGCGGGGGTCGCGGGAATCAGCCATGGGTGGCCTCCGTCGGAACAGCCACCAGCTCGGCAGCCTCGGTGAGGTTCTGGGCCTCCTGGCGCAGGCGGCCGGGCAGGTCGTGGATCCAGAGGGTCAGCAGCTCGACCCGCTCCTCGAGGGACATCGCGACCAGCTCCTCGTCGCGGTGGTCGCCAAACCACCCCGCGGCGCAGACCCGGTCGCAGTCGAGGGAGACCGACACCGCGATGGGCGTGTCTCCGAGAGGGGCGCCGTCCCGTGTGCCGAGCCACCGGTCGCCCAGCTCGCGGCTCCACTGCAGGTGGGGGACGGCCTGGGTGAGCATGTCGCGGGTGAGCTGGGCGTCAGACATGGGGCACCCCCCGCAGCACCGGCCGGTTCTTCCGGCGCTCCCACGCGGCGATGGCCCCGTCGAGTGTGGGGTGGCGGCCGAAGAGGGTCCCGTTCCGGCTCCGCAGGTGGACCTGCAGCTCCAAGCGGTTGCCGCCACACGGGCTGATGTCGGCGCGGACCCCCAGCTCGTGGGCAGTCAGCACGAGCTGGGTCAGGCCCGACGAGTCATAGGTCGACGCCCCTCGGTCCAGCGACACGCGGGCCCCGAAGTCCGCGATGGGGCGGAGCCGAGACGTCCACTGCGTCCCGCGCAGCACGTTGTACGGGCCCCACTGGCCGCTATAGGCGCAGGCACAGACCACGAGCGCCTGCTCGGCGAGGGTCAGTGGGCGCTCGACGACGCGCTGCACCCACTGGACGTCCAGGCGTTGACCGAGGGCCCAGGCCTCGGGGGCGTCGCTGAGGGACGGCGGCAGGGGCGCGCTCACGGCGTCCCCCGCAGCAGGGCGTCGACCGTCCCCACGTCCACCAGCGCCCAGCCCAGCCCCACGAGGAGC
>CAXQUZ010000266.1:0-29727 GCA_964226865.1 Myxococcota bacterium
TCTGGGGGGCAGGCCGGTCGCCGCGGCCGCCGCGAGCGCCGGGGTGGGCACGGGCAGCAAGGCGACGGCGAGCTGGTCGGGGGCCGGCGCCGCGGCGGGCGGGGCCGCGGGCGGGTCGGCGGCCCAGGCCGCGCCCGGGGCCGCGGGGCCCAAGGCGAGCAGGAGCGAGATCAGAAGGACCATGACAGCCCCGCTTGGCCACCGGGGCCGCCGGCGAGGGCGCTCCGGGCCTGGTAGCTGGCCTCCAGGTCCAGGGCGAGCTGGTCGCCGAGGGGCAGCGCCGCGCCGGCCCGCAGGCGGGTGGCCCAGTCCTGGCCGGTGGGCCAGGTGGTCGCCTCGACGGCAGCGTGCATGGGCACCCGGGGCACCGTGTCCCAGTGCAGGGCGAGGCCGGCGGTCTGGCCGATGCCTCCCACCGCCTGGTAGCGGGCCCAGACGTGGGTGGCCGTGGGCTGGCCGATGCGCAGCCCGGTGCTGCCGCCGGCCGTGAAGCCGTCGAGATCGACGCCCAGCTCGGTGCCGACCATGATGCCCAGGGCCGGGCCCAGGGCGAAGTGGGCCTCGGCGCCGCCCCGGTCGTAGCCGGCCAACACCACCGTGTCGGTGGGGCGGCTCGGGCTGCGGCCCGCCAGGGGCGACTGGCCCCGCATGCGACCGAAGGAGAAGCGCAGCAGGTGGAGGGTCTGGAGGGTGCGGTAGGTGAAGCTCGCGTCCGCGCTCCACTGCTGGTCGGCCGGCGCGCCGGGGAGGCGCCCGTAGCCGGCCATGCCGCCCCCTGCGCGCACGGTGCTGCGGTGGCCCCCGTAGCTCGCCAGGAGCCGCTGCTCGCGCGAGACGGCCGTCTCGCCGGTGACGTGGACGGGGTGGGGCCGGTCGAGGGAGGCGAAGCGGGCCCGGGTGTGGCCGTCCGCGTCTCGGGAGAGGATGGCGTACTCGATGCCGGGGCGGTGGATGGCCCGGCCGGGGACCTGGGCCCAGTAGCGCGGGCCGACGCGGTCGAAGCCCAGCTCGCTCCACTGGTCGGTGCCGACCTCGCGCCAGGCGAGCACGAGCTGGCCCACCGCGGCGATGTCGCCCACCTCGACCTCGATGGCCAGGGGCTCGCCCGGGAAGGCCCGCACCGGGGGCAGGTGGCGGACGAGGGCCGGATCCACCGCCGCGCGGGGGGCCGCAGCGGCCGGGTCGGGCGCAGCGGCGGCCGCCGCCGGGGACGCGAGGCCCAGGGCGCAGAGCAGGGGCAGGACGGCGCGGCGGGACCGGTGGGGCCGGGGCACGGGAGTCACCATGAGAACACCGCCTGGAGGCCCCCGGAGGGGCCGGCGTGGTTGATGTTGCGCAGGGCCCAGCCCACCCGTCCGCCGAGCTCGAGGTGGTCGCTGAGCTGGTAGCGGGCGTCGTAGATCAGCCGCACCCCGTAGTCTTCGATGCTGCTGCCGTCCGCGCGGGCGACGCCGGGGAAGTCCGTGACCTCGATGCTGGCCGCCATGGGCACCCGCGGCACCGAGCGCCAGGCCAGCGACAGGGCGTAGCGGGTGCCGATGCGGCCCACCCGGGCGGCGCCGGCGTCGAGGCTGGTGCCCTCCTCGCGGCCGAGGCGGAGGCGGCCCTCGGCACCGCCCGCCATGCCGGCGTTGTCGATGCCGAGCAGCCCCCGGCCGATGAGCCCGAGCCAGGGCGCGAGCTGGAATTCGAGCTCGGTGTAGCCGAAGTTGTAGCCGACGGGAATGCTCGCCCGCTCGGCGTTCTCGAGGCCCAGGGCGTCGAGCTCGGCCGTCGGTCCGCCCATGCCCCGGTAGGTGCCCGCGCCGAGCCGCATGCTGTAGAGCACGGGCACGCCCAGCCGGTAGAGGAAGTCGGCCTCGGCGTGGGTGTAGTGGTCGGCGCCGGACCCCGCATAGAAGTCGACATACTCGGCAAAGACGCGGGCCTGGGAGCGGTTGACGATGGGCGGGGCTTCCGGCACGGTGCGCACGCCGAGCTGGACGGGCTGGAGCGGGGTGCCGCCGACCGGGCCGACGTGGTCGCCGTCGTCGCGCAGCTCGACGAACCACTCCATGCCCGGCGAGAGCACGGCCGCGGCGGGGATGGTCGCGCCGAGGGCGGCGTCGCCCAGGGGCGCGAAGGCCGTGTAGCGGTAGCTCTCCTCGCCCGTGCGGCGGTAGAAGAGCGTGGCGCTGGCGATGCGGTCGGGGGTGGGGCTGCTGAGCACGACCGGGACCGCGGCGTGGGCGGGCACCCGGGCCGGCGCGCTGGTCTCGACGGCGACCGTGACGCCGTCGGGCAGGGGGCTCTGGCCCGGAGCGGCCGCCGGGGCGCGGCGCAGGGCGGCCACCTCGTCGCGCACGGGATCGGCCATGGGCGAGCGGGGCCACTGGTCGAGCCAGCCGGTCCAGATCTGGATGCGGTCGCGCCGGCTCTGGCCCGCGGCGGCCGTGAAGGCGGCCCGGAAGGCCTCGGCCTCGGCCCCGAGGGCGACCGGCGCCACCGCCGTCACCGGGGCGGCCGCGGGCGGCAGGGGGGCGGCGGGCCGCGGGGCGGCGACCGCGGCGGGGGGCGCGACCGGGGCTGGGGCGCCGGCGCCGAGGCCCACGGTGTCCCCCGGGCCGACCCGCAGGGCCACGGCCGGCGCCAGCAGCACCCGCGAGAGGGTGGCGCCGGCCCAGATGACCGTGCCGTCGCCGACGGGGAACTGGTCGCTCAGCGTCTGGCCGCTGCGCGGGTCGCGGGCCTCGACGGTCTGGTAGACGACGAGCGAAGACCCCGGGCGCAGCCCGTCCTCGGTGCCCAGGGGCACGTAGACGAGGGGGCCCTCGACCCGCAGGATGGGCGCGCGCTCCTCGGCCTGGGCGGCGCCGAGGGCGAGCAGGCAGAGGGTCCAGAGAGTGGGCATGGGACAGGCTCCCGGCGCCGGACGGCACGCGGGGGGGGGCCGCGCACCCAGTCGGTGGGAGACCAACATAGGGCCCGGGGCGGCCGGGGGCTGGCCGGTGTGGGCCAGGGCTGCGCCAGGTCCGCTTTTGGGGGCTTCAGGGCCCGCGGCCGGGCGGTGGAACTTGCCTGGAATGGCGCCGCAGTCGGTGTTTCGGTCGGGAGCCTTCACGGAGGGATGGGCCCCGGATGGCCACGGAGAAGCCGGACTCTCGCGGGGGAGCGGCGACCGGGACTGGCCCGTCTGTGGGGGGGATCAGAACTCGAGCACGACGCCGACCCGCACGGGGGTGCTCCGGGTCTCGCCGGGCACGAGGCGGTAGTCCGGCGCGGCCAGCACCCCGAGCACACAGGCGCGCTGGGCCCCCGTGAGCGCGACCGTCGCCGCGGTGGGGGTGACCGTGGCGTCCGAGACCCGCCCGGAGTGGGGCTCGACCAGGGCCGACCAGCGCAGGGCCCCCGGCGCCGGGGCGCCCACGAAGCACTGGGCGAGCAGGGGCCCCCGGGCGCTCACCTGGAGCTGGAAGGCGTCGAGCCAGGTGAGCGGGGCGGGGGCGAGCGCGGGGGCGGCCGGCCGGCGCTGGGGGGCGAGGCCGGGCAGGGCCGGGCCGCCGGCCGTGGCGGTGGTCGGGGCGGCGGGGGCGGCCGCGGCGGGGGCCGCCGGGGCGGGCGGGGGCGGCGGGTCGCACTCGGGCAGGCCGCAGCACAGGGCCAGCAGCACGAGCAGCAGCACGACGAGCAGGGCCCGCTTCCGGCGCCGGTCGCGGGCCCGGGCCTGGGCGCGGTCGGCGGCCGAGCCTGGGGCCGGGGCGCGCGCGGTCCGGGGGACGGCGGCCCGGGCGGCGGCGCGGCGCTCCTGCACCCGGGCACGGCGGGCGGCCCGGTCGGTGCCGGGGCGGCGGGCAGGGGGGCGCCTCACCCCGACAGCCGCCAGCCATAGACCAGCGCCCCGCTGGCGTCGGTCCACTCGACCGGCCGCAGGGTGATGGGGGTGAAGACCGAGGGGGGCGCCGGGCTGCGGACGACAAAGGGCCAGGGCAGGGGATCGGCCGGCGCCAGCCGCAGGGCTCCGACGAAGACCTCGCCCTCGGGGGCGAGGGCCTGGGCCCGGTCGCGGGCGCTGGCGCTGGCGTCGAGGCCGGCCAGGCCCTCGCGGATGGCGCGCATGCGGTCGCCCAGCTCGGCTGCCTGGCGGGCCTGGCGACCGGCGAGCCCCGCCGCCTCGGCCTCGTCGAGGGCCGCGCCCAGGGCGGCCAGGGTGGGGAGGTGGGCGGCACGGACGGCGGCCTCCTCGCGCTCGAGGGCCGCGACGAGGCGGTCCATGGCGGCGAGGGCGTCGCCCGGTGCGGCCGAGAGCTGGCGGCGCAGGCCGCGCACGAAGCCCGTGCGGTCGCCGGCGGCCAGCGGCGCGAGCACGGCGACCCGCCGGGCGGCGCTGCCCCGGTCGCCGAGGGCGGCCCGTCCCCGGTCGAAGGAGGCCCCGTCCGCCCGCAGGGCCGCCCGCCAGAGCAGGTCCTCGAGGAGCAGCCCCAGGTCGCGCCGGGGCACGAGGGCCGCCAGGGTGGTGAGCAGCTCGTCGGTCAGCGCAAAGCGGCCCGAGACGTGGGCGAGCCAGCGCCGGGCCAGCAGGGCCACCTGGTCGCGGTCGGCCGAGGCCTCGGCGTGCTGCAGCGCGAAGGCGAGGGTGCGCATGGCCCGCTCCAGCTCGCCCCGCTGCACCTCGTCCACCCCCCGGTGCAGGGCCACCACGGCCCGCTCCCCGAAGCCCGCCTCGGGGCCGAGCCCGAGCAGCCGGGCCCCCCGCTCCCCCGCCCAGACCGCCCGCTGCCGGTCCGCCGCGGCGGGGTCTGTGGCGGGGTCTGTGGCGGGGGCTGCGCGCGCGTCGGCCGCCGGCGGGGCCGTGCGCCGGGCGATCCAGGCGGCCACCTCGGCGCCGTCCCCCGCCGTGATCTGTTTGTCGAGAATGCCCTCTGCCACGATGTAGAGGCGGTCGGTGTCGAGGTCGAGATCGGCCGCGTGGGCCCAGGCCTGGTCGAAGAGCAGCTGGCGGCGGTCGGGCGCGAGGGCCATCCACTCGTCCACGGGCCAGCCGACGCTGGCGCGCAGCACCTGGGCCGCGGGGCTCTCCGGGTCGAGGGTGGTGGTCGGCGCCGTCGCCCGCAGCGCCTCGACCGAGGGGCGCCCCAGGCCCACGACCCGCCCCTGGCTGGCCTGGCGCCGGGCCGCGGCCCGGGCCTCGCGGGCGGCCAGGGCCGTGAGCTGGAGGTCGAGGTCGAAGAGCCGCACGGCGACCACCGACTGGCCGCGCACCCGCTCGCTGTGCATGGTCTCGCCCGCCTGCTCGAGCAGGTGGCGCAGCACCCGCGCGGCCACGTCCCGGTCGCGGCGGTCGGCCCAGGGCAGCTCGCCGGCGGCCACCTGCATGCGCCAGGGCAGAAGGCAGCGCCCCGGGGCGAGGCGCAGGGTCTCGAGCTCGTCCCGCGAGAGCACGTCGTTGACCGCCACAAAGCGCTGCTGGCGGCCTACGTCGAGGGTCTGGAAGGGGTGGGCTGCCGGCCGGCGGGGCTTGCGTCCGAGGGTGCGCACCATCTGGTTGTGGAGGGCCACGGGCCAGAGCCCGGCCCCCTTCCGGTCCCGCTTCAGGCCGTCCTGGCAGAGCCCCAGCTCGCCCAGGCTCGCCCAGGCCACCGTGTGCATGTCGGTGTCGTGGGCCGAGACCCGGCCGGTCTGCCAGGCGACGGCGCTGCGCAGGAACCACAGCCGCAGGGCCTCGCCCGGGGCGTTCTCGCGCAGGGCCAGCCGGGCATTGTGGTGGATGAGGGTGGGCACGGAGGGCGCCGCCGGCGCCGGGCGCGGGGAGCTGGCCGGGGCCGCGCCGGCGAGCACGAGGGCGAGCAGCAGCAGCGAGCCGGCCCGCGACGCGGCCGCCCGGCGGGAGGGCCCGGCCATCAGAAGGCCACGCCCGCCACGAGGGCGAACTCGCCCCACCAGCCCATCTCGGAGCCGATGGCCCCGGCGAGCAGGGGCACGGCGATGTTGGCGCGGGGCGAGACGAAGACGCCCTGGGCCAGGTAGATGTCGTTGCCCACGCCCACCATGGGGGTGTAGCGGGTGGGGTCGAATTGCATGGCCTCGAGGCGGCGCCGGTCGAGGGTGGCCAGCTCGGTCTCGGTGAGGCCCGGCGACAGGGCGGCCGACAGCCGCTCGCCGAAGCGCATGCCCGCCATGCTGCCCGGGTAGCCCAGGTAGCGCAGCCCGACCGTGCCCATGAACACGAGCTCGAGGGCGGGCATCCACCGGGGCGCCGTCGTGACCACCCCCTCGGCCAGGGGCCAGCCGAGGCTCAGGTCGAGCTCGACCCGCCGGGGCCGGCCGGGCTGGCGAAAGGGGGTGAGGGCGAGGGCGCGGGTCGAGGCCGTGTCCCAGACCCAGACGTGGCCCAGGCCCAGCTCGAGGATGAGGTTGTCGACGGGCAGCCGCACGACGGCCGCCGCCTTGAGGCTGTGGAAGTTGTTGAGCTCGGCGAGCTGGGTGCCCGCGGCGCCCACCTGGACCACGTGGCGGCGCCAGTCCACCTCGACGGCCCGGGAGGCCGTGCCGATGGCCCGCTCGGTGAGCACGGCGAAGGGCAGCCGGTGGGGGGCGAGGGGGTCACCGTCGGGCGCGGTCTCGTCCGTCTCGGCAGGGGCGCCCGTCTCGGCAGGGGCGTCCGTCTCGGAGGGGGCGCCCGTCTCGGCGGGGGCGCCCGTCTCGGCGGCGGCCGCGGGAAGGGCCACGAGGCCGAGCAGGGCGGCGAGGGCCCCGCGCCAGGGGGAGGTCTCAGGGGTCAAGAGGGAAGCCCCCGTCGCCCGGGCGGGCGATGCGCGGCGTGTAGCAGCCGGTCTCGTAGGTGGTGCGGAAGTCGGCCCGCACCCGGTAGACCCCCGCGCCGTCGAAGGTGGGGTGGTCACAGAAGCGGTGGCACTGGGTCAAGACCTCGCGCAGGTCGGTCTCTTCGGCGAGCCAGCTGCGGGTGCCGAGGTACTGCTCGCCGTTCTGGGCGACGCCGAAGGGAATGCTCAGCCCGAGGGCGCTGACCGAGCCGGCGGCGAAGGCCTCATAGGTCATGCGCAGCAGGAAGGGAAAGTCCCAGGCCAGCCCCAGCTCGTAGTCGGGGAAGGGGGCGCTGTTGTGGAGGGCGGGGAGCTGCTCGAGCGGCAGCACGCCCAGGCGCAGGGTCTCGCAGTACTGCTCGCTGAGCTGGCCGTCGTCGCAGGCCTGGTCGACCAGCTCGGCGAACTCTTCGGTGCGCATGAAGGCCGTGCGGAAGGCCACGGGCGGCACCCGCCGGGGCTTGCAGTAGGAGAAGGCGTCGGAGCCCCGGGCCGAGACCTGCTCGCCATTGAGGAAGGTCACGACGCCGAAGCGGCCGAGGTCGACGTGGTCGGAGGTGGTGGCGAAGCGGGGCGCGAGGAAGGCCCGGTCGGTCACCTCGCCGGCCTGGCGCCGGGAGTAGGTGTCGATGAAGTCGAGGTAGCGGGCGCGGCTGGGCAGCACGGGCAGGGCGCCGAAGCTCAGCGGACCGAGCTCGAAGTCGGTGTCGTCCGGGGCGATGGCGCAGGTCAGCGCGGCCGAGCTCGGCACGTCGGCCCGGTCGGTGGGGAAGGCCGTCGGGCACCAGAGCAGCACGGGCACGCTCTCTTCGAGGGCGAGGTCGCGCACGTCGCTGTCGAAGACGAAGGCGCCGGCCAGCCGGGGCGAGCTGCGGTGGCGCTCGTCGGGGGCCACGAG
Source organism: Myxococcota bacterium (assembly GCA_964226865.1). Classification (GTDB taxonomy): domain Bacteria; phylum Myxococcota_A; class UBA796; order UBA796; family UBA2385; genus CAXQUZ01. The sequence continues at coordinate 7,699 of CAXQUZ010000266.1, forward strand.
GGCCAGGGCCTCCTCGAGGGCGTCCGCGGCGCCGTCCTCCTCGCGCTGGAGCACGATGGAGAGCACCATGTCGTCGCCGTCGGGACGGGCGGCCTCGACCGCCTCCCGGAAGGTCGCGGCGAGGTCGGGCACGAAGTCGGGGTCGTCCCAGTCGTCGATGCAGATCTTGGGCACGCCGCTGCCGAAGCCCATGCGCTCGCGCTGCATCTCGTCGTGGTCGGCGTCGATGGGACCGCCGCAGGGGGCGAGGTAGAAGCGCAGCTGGCGGGCCTCCTCGACCGGGCTGCGCAGCACGGGGAAGGCGGGCTGGACCTCGGGGTTGCGCCGGGCGTGGGCCGCGGTCGTGTGGGTGCCCCGGGCGTCGGTGACGGTGGCCTCGGCGCAGAGCTCGGGGGCCACGGCGCCGTCGGCGGGGGTCTGGGCGGGGTGGAACACGGCCCGCTCGTCGGTCGAGACCGGCGCCCAGTCGAGCGCCCGCCGGTTGCCGCTGCAGGGAATGCCGTAGAGGTAGGGGTTGTCGACGGGCACGCCAGGCGCCCCGCCGAGGCTCGGGGCCGCCACGGTGAGCGCACGCCGGAGCCCGAGCGCGCTGGCCTCTTCGTTGCGCAGGGTCGGGAACTGGTGGCGGCCGCGCCACTGCACCTGGGTGTTGGTGGCGTCGAAGACGCCGTAGACGAGGTAGCTGCGGTGGCTGTGGGGGGCGCCGGGGCCGACCACGTTGAAGACGGTCTCGGCGTCGAGGGCCAGCGAGCCCTCCTCGTGGTAGCGCAGCCGCAGCCGCACGTCCCGGGGCTCGTCGGCGAGGGGGATGCTGGTCGAGCCGCAGAGGGCCGTGGGCCCGCAGTCCACGTCGAGGTGGGTGTGGACCTGGGGCAGCGCCGAGAGCGCCGTCCAGCCCACCCGCTCGGTGTCGGTGACGTAGCTGATCTCGAGGACCGAGTGGGTGCTCAGCCCCTGCTGGGCCGTGAGCTCGTAGAAGACGAAGAGCGTGTCTTCTTCGGCGAACCAGGCGGCATCCGCCCGGGAGAAGCCCGCCTCGATGTCGAGCAGCGGCACCTTCCCACAGCCGGCGCCCAGGCCGGCGCCGAGCAGCAGCCGCAGCAGCGGGCGTGGCGGGCGGGCGCTCACGCGGGTGCCGGTCCCACGAGCAGATCCTCGAAGCGCAGCCCGAGCCGGGCACAGAGCGCCGGCAGGCCCTGGGCGAGGGCCTGGCGTCCGGCCTCTGCCGCCTCGGGGGCCGGCGCGCGGCCCTGGCGGGCGGCCGCCAGCGAGCTGCGCAGCGCGGCGGGGAGTGCGTCGACAATGGCGTCGGCATCGGAGTTGTCGAGGGTTGCCAGCCAGGCGGCGAGCCCCTCCACGGGCACCCCGAGGCAGAGGTCGGCCCGGGCTTCGGCCGGCAGGGCGGCGAGCATGCCCGGCACGAGCAGGTTGTGGGTCCAGGCGGGGGCCGTGCCGCCCGTGCGGGCGAGCAGCTCGGCGAAGAGCTGGTGCTGGGCGGCGGGGGCGAGGCTGGCCAGCAGCAGCGAGGCGGCCCCGGGGGCCCCGGCGAGGGCGGCCCCGCGGTCGCTCACCTCGAGCTCGCTGTGGTCGATGGCGGGCACGGCCTCGGGGGCCCGGAGCACGTCGAAGAGGCGCACGGTCTCGACCGGATCGAGGCGGTTCGAGCGCAGCAGCTCCCGGGCCATGGCGGCCCGCTTGGGGGCGGGCAGCAGCCGCAGCAGCTCGTGCTGGACGGCCGGCGGCGCGAGGGTGAAGAGCAGGGCGCCGAGGCGGGGGTGGAGGGTGCCGATGCGCGCGGCGAGGCCCGCGGCGCCGTAGTCCTCGCGCAGGCTGCGGACCACCTCGGCGTCGGACTGGGTGGCCAGGGCGGCGGCGAGGGCGTGCTGGTGGAGCTGGCGGAAGAAGCTGGCGTCGTCGGGAAGGGCCTCGGCGTCGGCATCCTGGAGGAACTTGGCGAGGGCCAGCTTGGCCGGGGCCACGTCGCCCCCCGTCGGGAATGCGGCGGGGAAGTGGGCCGGGAAGCTGAGCATGGCCTTGGCCAGCAGGGGCAGGTCGCCGGCCCGCAGCCGCTCGCGCACGAGGGTCTCGAGGGCCGGGTCGGGCTGGCCGGCGTCGAGGCGCGCGAGGCGCTCTTCCCACCGGGCCCGCTCCTGGGCGATGTGGGCGGCCTCGGCGGCCTCCTCGGCGCTGCCGGTGGCCTCGACCGGGGTGGGGGCCCCGGCCTCGGGGGCGCCGATGCCGGCGTTGAGCTCGGCCATGAGCATCTTCTCGTCGATGGTCTCGACGCCCAGGCGCCGCCAGGCCCACAGCAGCAGGGCCACGGCGAGGGTGGCGAGGCCGAGGCCCACCATCCAGAAGCTGTGGGGCAGCAGGGTGGACCAGAGGGCCTCGCCGGCGCTCGCGGCGGTGAGGGGCGCGGGCGGGGCGCTCTCGTCCTCTGCCGGGTCGGCCGCGTCGTCCTCGGGCCCCGTCGGCCCCTCGTGGAAGTAGGGGGGCAGCGGCGCCAGGGCCACGGCCGAGACCGCCACGCTGGTCCAGCCGGTGGCCACCCGTCCCTGGAGCCGCTGGCGCAGCACCTCGACGTCGGCGGCCTGGGCGGCGGGCTCGTGGGCGAAGCTGCACTGGGCCTTGGTGAGCCAGGCCTGGGCCTCGACGGCCCCGGGGCCCTCGTCGGGAAAGAGCCCGGGCAGGGAGCTCTTGCGGGGCTGATCGACGACGGCGTGGTCGACATAGACGCAGCCCTTCGAGAAGCAGCGGTCGGGCGCGCAGTCGAGGGCCAGGGCGTCGGCGAAGCGGTCTTCGAGCCGGCCCAGCTCGGTGAGCACGGCGGCGGGCACGGCCCGGCGTGGCGGGCGCGCCTGGGCCGGGGTGGCCAGGGCCACGAGCAGCAGGGTCATGGGCATCAGTACATCCTCACGACGACGCGGCGGTGGCGGGCGAGCTGCTCCGCCTCGGTCAGATCGACCAGCTCGGCGGCGGGCAGGGGCCCGGTATCGGCGTAGCCCTCGACCCGCACCCGGCGCTCCTCGACCCCCACCCCGGCGAGGCGGCCGCGCACGGCGTTGGCCCGGGCGGTCGAGAGCTCCCAGTTCGAGGCGTAGGGGCCGCCGCCGACGATGGGGGTGGCGTCGGTGTGGCCCTCGACCGCGAAGGTGTAGCGGCCCGCGTAGGGCACCAGGGTCGAGAGCATCTGGTCGAGGGTGGCGAGCTGGTCGGGGCGGATCTCGGCGCTGCCCGAGGCGAAGACCATGCCCGAGTTCAGCGACACGGCGAGGCCCGCGTCCCCGAGCTGGGTGTGGACCAGCTCCTCGAGGCCCTCGGCGGCGATGCGGGCGTCGAGCTCGTCCTGGATCGAGGCCAGGCTCTCGGGGGCCTCGACGCCCGTGATGTCTTCGGTGATGCGCTGCATCTTCGTGCGGCTGATCTCGGCGGCCGCCAGCAGCATCGCGAAGAAGATGAGCAGGTTGGTGATGAGGTCGGCATAGGAGAGCAGCCAGCCCTCGTCGCTGGTGTAGGAGCGGCGCTGCATCGCTCAGGCCCCCCGGCCCGCGCGCGCCACCAGCTCGGCCACGCTCTGCTCACAGCGCTCGAGGGCGCCGAGGCGCTGGTCGAGCTGCTCGCGGAGGAAGTGGCCGATGGGGCCCGCGACGCCGGCGCCGAAGGCCACCCCGTAGAGCGTGGCGACGAGGGCCAGCGAGATGGCGGCGCCCATGTTGCCCGTGTCGTCGCCCATGTTCTGGAAGAGCTGGATCATGCCCGTGATGGTGCCGACCATGCCGAAGCTCGGGGCCAGCTTGCTCAGCACCTCCCAGTTGCCGATGGCCGGCTGCCAGCGCTCCAGCTCGGCGTGGCGCAGCTCGGTGAAGGCGGCGGCCGTGGCGGGGGCCGGGGCGCGCTCGAGCACCAGCGACAGCATCTTCTGGATGGCGGGGGCGCCGCTGCGCTCGGCCAGCTCGACCGCCTGGGCCCGCTTGCCCGCCCGCCACAGGTCGACCAGCGCCGCCCGGTCGGCCTCGAGGGCCTCCGTGCCCCGGTCGAGCACCCCCGCGCCGGGCACGAGCTCGCGCAGGGCGGCGAAGGTGCGCAGGGCCGTCCGGGAGGAGGACGAGATGAGCACGGCCGCCAGCGAGCCGCCGAGCACCATGGTCAGGGCGTGGAAGTCGAGGGCCGAGATGGTGGTGTCGGTGCGCTCGCCGAAGCCGAACCAGACGATGAAGCCCAGCAGAACAAGTCCGAGAATCTGCATCAGAATACCGTGTAAGAAGGGGTTCTCGTCGGTTGGGGCCCGCGGGGCCCCGGGGGCGGCTCAGGGGCGGGCGGCCCGCTGGAGCTCGTCGAGCTTCGCCCGCACGGCGGGGTCGGACTCGATCTCTTCGGCCTGCTCGTAGACCTCGATGGCCTTCTCCCGCTCGCCCATCAGCAGCAGGATCGAGCCCTGGGCCCGCAGGGTCTCGGGGTGGGCGGGGTAGCGGGCGAGCACGAGGGCGCACCACTCGAGGGCCAGGGCGTAGTTGCCCCCCGCCAGGGCCTCCTGCATGCGGCCCCGGGCCTGGCTGAGGCTGACCTCGGGGGCGTCCGGGTCGACCCGCAGGCCCCGGTCGCGGTAGGCGGCGTCGAGGCTCTCGTCGGCGGCCGTGGGGGGCGGCGGCACGAGGCGGGAGCTGGGGATGGTGTCGAGGGCCGTGCCGCCCGGCTTGTGCTCGACGACGATGCGCTGGCCGCTGGCGAGCATGGGGATGGCGACCTCGGTGATGGTGCCGCCGTCGTTCCAGCGCACGGTCATGGCCGTCGTGCTGCCGAAGCCCATCGGGCGCAGCTGGGTGCCCTCGGGCTCTTCGAGGGCCGGGTTCACCGCCGGTGCCGGCTCGATGAGGTAGTGGGTGTAGTTGCGGCTGGCGCAGCCGGCGGGGGCGGCCAGCGCCGCGGCGAGGCCCACGAGGGGGGCCACGGGACGGCGGGCGGAGCGGGGGCTCATGGGATCACCGGGAGCAGGCTGACGTTGAGGAGGCTGATGCCGATGCCCACCGTGCCGTTGGTCGAGACCGTGAGCACGCCGCCGTAGTTGCTGCGGCCGAAGGGCACCCGGACGACCCCGGCGACGGTGACGAGCGGGTCGATGAGCTCGCCGGCGTCGGCCGAGACCGCCGAGACCAGGGCCGTGGGCAGGCTGACGACGGCCTGGGCGCCGACCATCGTGTGGAAGAGGCGGGTGGCGCGGTGGTGGCTGGCGCCGATGCCCACGACCGGGTCGACCAGGGTCAGGGTCACGCCGGAGAGGTTGCGGTTCTCGCGGCCCCACTGGTCGGTCCAGTCCAGCGAGATGTGCTGGCCGGGCAGCACGGCCACGTCGACGAAGGCCTGGGTCAGGCCGTCGCCCCGGTTGCGCCGCTCCAGCTCTTCGGTGAGGGTGGCCATGCGGGCGCTGTTGGCCTGCTCGGAGAGGGTGGGGTCGATGTTCTGGGCGAAGACGACCCGGCCCGTGGCGAGGTCGACGATGCGGATCGAGACGCCGCCGGGCACCTCGTCCAGCCAGACCGCCGTCCGGGCCGCGGGGGCGTCGCCCCGGCTCTGGGCGTCCAGCTCGGCCACCTCGTCTAGTCCCACCGGGCCGGTCTGCATGACCATGCGCCCCGACTGGGTGTAGACCCGGGGCGCGTTGCAGGCAGCGCAGAGGCGCAGGCCCGTGCCGAAGACCGCCTCGAGCAGCTCGATGCTGCGGGTGGGGAACCAGGCCTCGGAGGCGGCGTAGCGGGGCTGGGCCTGGACGAGCAGGATGGGCGCGACGGCGTCTCGGGGGATGCGGCCGTCTTGGAGGCGCAGCTCGAGGGTCTCTTCGAGGCGGTCCATGGCGTCGCGGGTCGTGGCCGGATCCGCCCAGGCGGGGCGGCCGAGCGCGAGGGCCAGCGCGAGCACGAGCAGGGCGGCGGGGCGGCTCAGAAGCACACCGACACCTCCGTGCCGAAGCTCTGCCAGGGCAGCCCGAAGAAGAAGAGATGGGAGCCGAGGTTGTCGGAATTGCGCAGCGACGGGATGGTCTCGACGAAGCCGGCGAGGCCCATGCGGTCGCCCAGGCGCAGGTCGAGGCCGAGCTGGAGGGTGGCGAAGGTGGCCTTGGGGTCGCTGCCCGCGTTGTCGCCGAGCAGCTCGTCGGCCGTGAGCTGGCGCTCGCGGAAGGGCGCCGTGGCCGGTCCCCAGACGGTCATGAGGGCGCCGCCGACGAAGCCGTAGAGGTCGGGACGGGTCAGCGAGCGGCTGCGGCCCGAGATCAGCCGCAGCATGCGCACCTCGCCCATGATGCCCTGGTAGGCCTGGGGCACGACGCTGTAGCCGAGCACGAAGCTCGACACCCAGGCCCGGGCCTCGGTGGTGGCCAGCTCGGCGCCGGACTGGAGCCACAGGAAGGGCGGGGCCCCCACGCCGAAGTCGCCCGGGCGGGCGTAGCTGCGGATGCCGAAGCGCACGGGAACGGTGATGGGGCCGCGGCCTTCGAGGGTGTCGAGGTACTCCTGGCGGGCGGCGGCGGCGCTCTTGAGGCCCGTGGGCTCGCGCAGCAGGGCCGGCGTGGCCGTCGAGGTCGACAGGGTGCGGGCCCAGACCACGGGCAGCCCGGGCCCGAGCCGGGTGAGGCGGGCGCGGAGCACCAGCCAGGCGCCCTCGGCCTCGACATCGATGAACAGGGCGTGCTTCTGGCCGTCTTCGCCGAGCCGGGCGAGGGTGGCGGGGTCGTCGTGGCCCCGGGTGACCACCGTGCCCTCGGGGCCGGCGTGCACCACCACCGCCGTGCAGGCCGGGCAGTGGACGAGCTGGAGGCGGGTCTCGGGGTTGGCGAGGAGCACGGCGCTGAGGTGGGTCTCGAGCAGCGCGGCCATGCCCGTGCCGAGGCCCACGGGCACGGTGAGGTCGGCGAGCACCACGGGGGTGGGCTTGTCGAAGCGGGGGCTGGTCGCGAGATCGAGCACGAGCTCGTCGATGAGGTCGTAGGCGGCGAGCTGGATCTCGGCCGCGACCTCGGCCCGGGCCCGCTCCAGCTCGCGCTGTTGGGCGGCGGCGAGCTCGCGGGGGGGCGGGGCGGCGGCGGGACGGGGCGCGAGCAGCAGGCCCGAGAGCCCCGCGAGGATCCCGACCCACAGCGCCACCAGGGCCGGGATCACCGGGGAGCGGGGCGCCCTCATGGCAGCCACGTCCAGCGCCCGTCCACACAGACGCCCCCGTGCAGTCCCGTGTCGCGGGCGTCGAGGACGAAGATGCTGAGCAGCGCGTCGTCATGGCCGAGGTCGCCCCGGTCGTGGGCCCGCTTGCAGGCGGCGGGGAAGGCCCGGTCGGGGGGCAGCCGGGTGAGCACGGCGACGTCGGTGGGGGTCCAGCGGGGCTGGCGGTCGCTGACCGGGGCGGACTGGTCGGAGAGCAGGCGGGCCTGGGTGGCGAAGCGCAGCTTGGCGGCGACCTGGGGGTCGGCGTGGTGGGCCTCGACGAGCCAGGTGCGGGGGCCGGGCAGGGCCGACTGGGCGCGGAGGGCGAGGGCCTGGGCCTCGCGGTCGAGGCGCCGCAGCAGGGCCTCGGTCTGGGGGGCCCGCAGCCCGGCGTCGAGCCAGAAGGCCGCGCAGCGCACGGTCTGGCGCTCGCCGAATTCGCCCCGGGGGGCCGGTGGCCGCACCATGCCCGGGTGGCTGTGGGCGGCGGCCTGGGGGTCGAGGGGCACGCACTCGAGCTGGCGGACCTCGGCCTTGCTCCGGAGCAGCCCGGGGGCCGGGGTGGCGGGGAAGACGAGGGCCCAGAGGCCGACGGAGAGGGCGCGCCGGGTCATGGGGCGACCGGGGGCGGCGGGGTGCCGATGCCGCCGAGGGCCCGGCGCTGGGTCGCGTCGAAGACGAGCTGGCTGAGCTGGCCGTAGAGGTCGGCCGAGAGGTCGCGGGCGGCGGCGTCGCCGGTGAGCTCTTCTTCGGGCGGGCGCAGGGTCCAGTCCAGCAGCTTGTTGCCCGCCCAGACCCCGGCGCCGTAGCTGTGGACGAGGCGGCCCCGGAGGGTGCGGCGCCCGAGCAGGAAGCCGTCGCCGTCGCGCACGATGAGCTCCTGGGAGAAGGTCGAGGCGCGCACGGCGGGGACGAGGGTGAAGGTGGAGGCGAAGAGCACCCACGAGAGGGGGTGTTCCTGGGCGGTGGTCGGTCCGGGGTGGAGCTCGATCACCAGCGCCGGCGGGCCGGTCTCGTCGGCACCGAAGCCGTCGAGAGCGCCCTGGGCGCGGGGATCGGCGGCCATCGCCCGCACGGTCGCGCCCTGGGCCTCGAGCAGGGCGGCCACCCGGTCGCAGAGCAGCTCGGCCTGGGGCGCGGGCAGCCCCTCGCCCGGCAGGCACCAGGCGTCGACGCGCAGCCCGGGCAGGTTGGGCTGGGCCGGGTCGACCACCACCGGGTCGTGCAGCCCGGCGAGGGGCTGGTAGGTGTGGACGCAGCCCCCGAGCAGGGCGCCGGCGACCGCGGCCGCGATCCCGCAGGGGGCGGGACGGCGGGGACCAGGCGCGGGCGGGCAGCGGGCGATGGGCGCTCCGGTGGGCGCGGATGGGGAGCGGGCGTATCCCGGCCCCTGCCCGGGGGCCGCTCCCGGGACGGGATGGGGGGGGAGGGGTGCCCGGGGGGGATCTCGACACCGGGACGCGGCGGGCGCGCGGGCGGACGGGGAGGGATGCGGGGCCCCGACCGGCATGGCGCGCTCGGGTGTGTCGCGGAGAGTACAGGGGGAACCTCTCCCATGGCGCAATGACCTGGCCGGGGCGGTCTCGGCCCGACCCGGCCCAGGTCATGCGACCGTCAGCAACGGTCACAATGGCATCCGGACGGCCCCTGGTCGTCCGATAGAGGAGCCGGACAGGCCCGGTGCGGGCCGGGAGGTCGGTGTGTCGGTGTCGGAGTCGGTCCCGCTCGAGAGCATCTACCGGAAGATGGTGGAGAACCTCTTCGACCCCTTCTACCTGGTGGGCGAAGACTCCCGGATCCTCTTCGTGAACCCGGCGGCCTGCGCCCAGCTCGGCTACGCCGAGGACGAGCTGGTGGGCATGCGGGTGACCGCGCTCGACGCCCAGATGCCCGTGGCCCGCTGGGAGGTGGTCTGGGCCTACCTCCAAGCGCGCGGCACGAACCACATGGAGACCGTGCACCGCGCCAAGGACGGCCGGCTCGTGCCCATCGAGGTCGCGGCGACCTACCTGGAGCACGAGGGCAAGGCCTACTCCTGCTGCCTCACCCGCGACATCAGCGCCCGCCTGCGGCTCCAGGCCCGGATGAGCCAGACCGAGAAGATGGAGGCCCTGGGCCAGCTCGCCGGCGGGGTGGCCCACGACTTCAACAACCAGCTGGTCGCGGTGCTCGGCTATGCCGAGCTGCTCGCCGATGCCCTCTCCGACCAGCCCGAGCTGCTCGCCCACGTCGAGCAGATCCGCACGGCCGCCTGCCGCTCCAGCGAGCTCACCCGCCAGCTGCTCGACTTCTCCCGCAAGGAGACCGAGCGCACCGGTCCCGTCGACGTCCACGCGGTGCTCGACGAGGCCCTGCGCATGCTCGGCCGCTCGCTGCCGAGCGGGGTCTGCATCGAGCGCGAGCTGCGGGCCGAGTCGGCGGTGGTGGACGGGGCGGCCGGGGCGCTGATGAACGCCTTCCTCAACCTCGCCCTCAACGCCCGGGACGCCATGCCCGGCGGGGGCCGGCTCCAGATCCAGACGGCGGTGCTCCTGCTCGACGGCACCTTCTGCGCCGCCGAGGGGCTGCGGGTGGCACCGGGCGCCTACGTCCAGGTCTCGGTCTCGGACGAGGGCATGGGCATGAGCCCCGAGACCGCGGCCCGGGTCTTCGAGCCCTTCTTCACGACCAAGCCCCCCGGCCAGGGCACGGGCCTCGGCCTCGCCTCGGTCTACAGCACCGTGCGGGCCCACCGGGGCGCCGTGACGGTCTACTCCGAGCCCGGAGTGGGCTCGACCTTCCGCATCTACCTGCCGCTGGCGGTCCAGCCCCCGGCGCCGGCCCCGCTGTCGCCCCTCACGGCCGTGGTGCCGGGCCGCCCCTGGGTGCTGGTGGTCGAGGACGAGGAGTCGGTGCGGCGGGTGGTCGCGCTGCTGCTCGAGGCCATGGGCTGCCGGGTGGTGGCCCACGCCTCGTCGGTCGAGGCCCTCGCCTGGGTCCGGGCGGGGGGCGCGCGCATCGACGTCGCGCTCATCGACATGTGCATGCCCGTGCTCGACGGCGCGGCCACCTACCGGGCGCTGCGGGCGCTGGCGCCGGCGCTGCCGGTGGTGCTGGCCTCGGGCCACGCCATGCTGGACGCGGCCGAGCAGCTCGTGGACGAAGGCGCCGCCGCCTTCATCCAGAAGCCCTACCAGCGCGCCGTGCTCGCCGAGACCCTCCGGCGGGCCCTCGGCCGCGAGGGCTGAGACCGGCCCGCGCGCTGGGCGTGGCGGCGCACGAGCGGGTCGGCCAGCCGCGCCACCACCACCGCCGCCAGCGGCAGGGCGAGGGGCGGACCGGCGGCACCGAGGGCCCACCAGAGCCCGGCGGCGAGGGGGACGGCGAGGCCGAGGCCGCGCACCAGCCCGAGGGCCGCCCCCGTGGTGGGCCGTCCGAGGGCCACGAGGGTGGCGGTGGCGGCGCTGGCGAGGCCCTGGGCGCCCCAGCCGAGGCTCAGCACCAGCAGCTGGAGCCAGACCGCCGAGGCCAGTGCCGGGGCGAGGCCGAGGGCCGCCAGGGCCGCCGGGCCGGCGAGGCCGACGACCAGCGCACAGGCGAGGCCCCAGCCGAAGCAGAGCTGGCGCACCCGGGCCCAGGTGTGGGCGAGGCGGGGGGCGTCGCCGGCGCCGGCGGTCTGGCCGACGACGGGCGACAGGGCGCTGGAGAGGGCGACGAGGGGCACGAGCAGCAGGGTCTCGACCCGGAGGGCCACGCCGAAGGCCTCCGTGGCGCCCGGCCCGCTGCGGGCGACGAGGGCGCCGATGGCCGCCAGGGTGGCCGGGGCCACGGCCTTGGCCGCCACCAGGGGCAGCGCGTGCCGTCCGATGACAATGGCCTCGGTCAGGGTGTTCCGGAGCTTTGTGGCGCCGGTGTGGGGGCGCCCCAGCAGCCCCGCCCGGCCGAGGGCCCGCAGCACGAGGGCCAGGGCGATCCAGCGGGCCACGGCGGTCGAGAGCCCGGCGCCGGCCGTGCCCAGTGCGGGCAGCCCGAGGGCCGGCAGGCCGCCCACGAGGGCCGGCGAGAGCAGGCCGTTGGCCAGGGCAGCGGCGAGCATGGCCCGGGCGGCGCTGGCCGTGTCGCCCCGGCCGCGCAGCCCCCCGGCCCCCGCGAGGGCCACCACCAGCGCCGGCGCCCCGGCCCACCAGGGCCCCAGGTAGGCGGCAAAGGGGGCGGCCGTCGGGGCCGTGCCGCCGAGCAGGCGGAAGGTGGCGGGCACCGCGGCGGCCCCGGCGAGGCCCACCCCGAGCCCGAGCACGGCCCCGAGCCCGAGCCCGGCCCGCAGGCGCCGGTCGGCCCCCGCCCGGTCGTCTGCGCCGAGGGCCGCGGCGACCCGGGCGCTCAGGGCGTTGCCCAGCCCCGCCCCGAGCGCCGCCAGCAGCAGTCCCACGGGCAGGGCCAGGGCCAGGGCCGCGACCCCCGCCGGGTCGTGGCGCCCGACGACCCACAGGTCGACCAGATCCACCGAGCCGATGCAGCCGAGGCCCAGCGCCGTGGGCCAGGCCAGGGACCAGAGGCTGCGCAGCACGGGGCCCTGGCGCAGGTCGCGGGGCGCGGCTTCTGGCGATGGGGGCGACAGGGCGGCTCGGGGGCGGGGGGCTCCCGGGGAAACGGCCCGGGGCCCCGTGCCCTTGACCACCGGCCGCGCCGCCGTGGGAGGATGGGGCGCGGGCGGCCCCAGCGGGCGCCCCGGGGGAGGCCACCATCGACACCGCCCGCTCCGCCGCCGACGGCGCCGCCCTGCCCGACTTCGTGCCCGCGCCCAACATCGGCCGCCACCCCGCGATCTACGAGCGCGAGAACGCCGCCATCGCCCGGGACGGGCGCCTCGACGCGGCCCTCGATGCCCTCGCGCCCCGGGCGGGCAAGCGGGTGCTCGACATCGGCTGTGGCACGGGCTTCTGGCTGCCGCGCCTGGCAGAGGGGGCGGCCGCGGTGGTGGGGGTCGAGCCCGATCCGGCCCTGCTGGCGCGGGCCCGGGCCCGGCCGCTGCCCCCCACCGTGCGGCTGCTGCGGGGCTCGGCCGAGCACCTGCCCCTGCCCGACGCCAGCGTCGACGTGGCCCACGCCCGCTTCGCCTACTTCTTCGGCGCGGGCGCCGAGGCGGGGCTGGCCGAGCTGCGCCGGGTGCTGGCCCCCGGGGGCATCTTCGTGGCGGTCGACAACGACGACAGCGGCGGCGACTTCGCGGCCCTGCTCGCCGACGCCGTGGGCGGCAATGCCAGCATGGATCTCTCGGCCACCCGCCGGTGGTGGGCCGCCCAGGGGGCCGTGCGCCACGTGGTCGAGGCCGGCTGGGTGGCGGCCTCGGAAGACGAGCTGGCCCGGATCCTCCGCATCGAGTTCCCGGCGGCCACGGTCGATCGCTTCGTCGCCCGCCACCAGGGCCCCGCCCTCAGCTACCGGATGGCGCTCTACGTCCTGGAGCAGACGGCCGCGCCGGCCGCGCGGTAGGCTCGGGGCATGCGCCCTCTTCCCCGCCGTGCCGCCTGCCTCGTCGTGATCCCCGTGCTGGGCTGGCTTGCGGCCGCCTGTGGGGGCAAGCAGGACCCGCCGGCCACCGGTGCGGCGCCCGGGCCGACCGGCGAGGACGCGGGCACGGCGGCGGGCGGCGGCGGGGACGGGGCCGACGGCGGCGGGGAGGCCGGCGGCGACGGCGCGGACGACAGCGGGCCCCGGGACTCGGGCGGGGGCAGGACCGACGCGCGGCCGCCCGTGGTGGTGCTGCTCATCGGTGACGGCATGGGCGACCAGCACGTGCGCGGCGCCAGCCTGCTCTCGGCCGGCCGCCCGGGGGCCCTCACCATGGAGACCGCGCCCCACATCGGCTGGCTCCAGACCGCCTCGCTGTCGGGCTTCACCGACTCGGCCGCCGCCGCCACCACCCTCCACAGCGGCGTGAAGACCACCAACGGTCGGATCGGCCAGGATGCCGACGGCGTCGAGCTCTCGGGGCTGGTCGACCGGGCCCGGGCGGCGGGCATGGCCGTGGGCGTGGTCACCACCGACACCCTCACGGGCGCGACCCCCACGGCCTTCCTCACCCACGCCGAGAGCCGCTACGACACGGCCACCCTCGCCGCGGGCCTCGCCGCCGCGCCGCCAGAGGTGCTGCTCGGGGGCGGGGCGACGGCGCTCGGGCCCCTCTTCGATGCGGGTGCCGTCACCCTCGTCGGCGACGCCGCGGCGCTCGCGGCCGCGGCCCGCGACCCGGCGGCCGCCGACCGCCCTCTGGTGGGCCTCTTCGCGCCGGTCGAGCTGCCCTTCGTGGCCGAGCCCGCCGGGGCGCCCCCCGCCGCGGGCGCCACGGCCGCCCCTGCGCTGCCCCGGCTGCCGGCCCTGGTCGACGCGGCCCTCGACCGGCTGCTCGCAGATCCCGACGGGGCCCTGCTCGTGGTCGAGGCGGCCCGCATCGACCACGCCAGCCACCAGAACCGCACCGATCTGGTCTTCCACGAGGTCGTCGAGCTGGACGAGACCCTGGCGCGGGTGCTGGAGCGGCTGGCGCCCCTCGCCGAGACCCACGCCACCACCGTGGTGCTCACGGCCGACCACGAGTGCGGCGGCCTGGCCCTCGACGACGACATCCTGCTGCCGGACGGGGTGCCCGCCGCCACCTGGCGCTGGCGCGACCACACCAACCGCGACGTGCCGGTCTACGCCTGGGGTGACGCCGCCGCCAGCCTCGGGGGCGTCCGCCAACACAACAGCGCCGTCTACGCCGTGCTCGACGGGGCGCTCCAGGGCCGGGCCCCCGCGGCCGTGGCCCTGCCCCGCCTCGCCGACGGCCAGCTCGATGATCTCGGGGCTGCCGCCGTGCACCAGACCGTGGCCACCGACTTTGGGGCCGGCTTCAACCAGCTCGACGGCCTGCGGCTCACGGCCGATGCCGACGGCCTCTGGATCGGGGTGGACGGGGTCTTCGACGACCGGGCCAACGCCGTGGTGGCCTGGATCGACGCCGACCTGGGCGCGGGCACGGGGGTGGGGGCCGGGCGCACCCTCGCCGACGAGCGGGGGGCCGTCGACCGGCTGCTGAGCGCCACCCCGGTCCACAGCGGGGCGGCCGGGCTGGGCTTCGACGCCGCGGTGGTCCAGCAGGGGGCGACCCTGCTGCGCCGGGAGTCGCTGCTCGACGAGGCCGGGCTGCGGGTCTTCTCGGCCGCGCGCGGCGCCCCGGACGACCTCGCCTGGCAGCCCAGCATCGTGAACTACGACGACGGCAACGTGGCCGACGGGGTGGCCGCGGCCGACGCGGGGGCCACCGGCGCCACCGTGCACGGCATGGAGCTCTTCGTGCCCCACGACGCCCTGTGGCCCGACGGCCTGCCCGCCGCCGGCGCCACCCTCGGCGTGCTGCTCACCCTCCACAGCACCGACGGCGCGACCGTGTCGTCCCAGGCCCTGCCGCCCCAGGACCTCCGCCCGGCGGACGGCCCGGGCATCGCCGTGTCGACGGTGCTCTCGCTCACGGTCGACGGCAGCGGTGCCGTGGTGGCCGGCCCGGTGGCCTGGCCCTGAGCGCCGGGCCCTGCCCTCCTCCCCCTGCCGGACCCTCCCCCTGCCCGGAGCCTGCCGTGCCCACCGTGCGTGCCCTGGTCCTCGACGACGTGCCCGCCTACCTCGCCCACATGATCCGGGCCGACGCCGACTCGGGGGTGGGGGCGCCGCGCTTCCACCCCTACGAGGCCGACGAGACCCTCGAGCTGGCCACCGCCCTGCCCCGGGAGCAGCGCCGCTGGCAGACCCCCCTCGACGCCCCGGGCTGGCGCCGCGCCTGGGGCTGCTTCTCCGAGGCGGGCGTGCTCGTGGGCCATGCCTACCTCGCCGGGGGCGGCCTGCGCTCCGAGCGCCACCGGGCCAGCCTGGGCATGGCCCTCGAGCCGGGCCACCGGCGCCAGGGGGGCGGTCGCGCGCTGCTCCAGGCCGCCGTGGACTGGGCCCGGGACCGGCCCGAGCTCGCCTGGATCGATCTCGGCGTGTTTTCCGAGAATGCCCCCGCACAGGCCCTCTACGCGCGCTTCGGCTTCGTCGTCACGGGCCGGGTGGCCGACCGCTTCAGGGTCGACGGCCACCGCATCGACGACATCCAGATGGCCCTGGCCGTGGGCTGAGCGCGCCCCTCCTCAGCCCTCCGGAGGGGGCGCTGCGGACGCGGGGGCCAGGCGGCGCTCGGCCACGGCGCAGCCCAGCACGGGCACGACGAAGAGGGTCAGCAGCTCGATGGTCATGCCCCCCACCATGGGGATGGCCAGGGGCACCATGATGTCGGCGCCGCGGCCCTGGGAGGTGATGACGGGCAGCAGCGCGAGCAGGGTCGTGGCCGTGGTCATCAGGCAGGGCCGCACCCGGCGCTGGCCGGCCTCGAGGGTCGCGGCCCGCACCCCGGCCACCGTCGTCGGCCGCCGCCGCTCCAGCACCTGGTCGAGGTAGGTCGCCATCACCACCCCGTCGTCCGTGGCGATGCAGATGAGGGCGATGACCCCGATCCACACGGCCACCGAGAGGTTCACCGTGCCCACCTGGAAGACCTCGCGCAGCTCGGTGCCGAGCAGCGACAGGCCCAGGAAGCCCGGCTGGCCGTAGAGCCAGAGCAGCCCGAAGCCGCCGCTGACGGCCACGACCACCCCCGTGCCGATGACCAGGGCCGTGCTCACCCGGCGGAACTGGAGGTAGAGCAGCACGAAGACGAAGGCCAGGGCCACGGGAATGAGCACCGTGAGGCGCTGCTCGCTGCGGAGCTGGTTCTGGTAGCTGCCGGCGAAGGCGAAGCTGACGCCGTCGGGCACCACGAGCGCGCCGCTCTCGATGCGGGCGGCCACGAGGGCCCGGGCCTGCTCGACCGCCTCGACCTCGGCCACCGCGGGCTGGCGGTCGAAGAGCACGTAGCTGGTGAGGAAGGTGTCTTCGGCCTTGATGACCTGGGGGCCGCGCTCGTAGCGCAGGGTGGCGAGCTGGCTCAGGGGCACCTGCTCGCCGGTGGGGGTGGGCACGAAGACCCGCTCGAGGGCCTCGACCGAGTCGCGGTCTTCGCGCATGTAGCGGACCCGCACGGGGTAGCGCTCGCGGCCCTCGACCGTGCGGGTGAGGGTGGTGCCGCCGACGGCGACCTGGAGCACCTGCTGGACGTCGACCACGCGCAGGCCGTAGCGGCCGATGGCCTCGCGATCGAGGTCGATCTCGAGGTAGGGCTTGCCCACCACCCGGTCGGCGAAGACGGTCTCGGGCCGCACGGCGGGCACGGCGCGCAGCACCTCCTCGAGGGCCAGGCCGAAGCCCTCGATGGCCTCGAGGCTCGGGCCCTTGACCTTGATGCCCATGGGCGCGCGCATGCCGCTCTGGAGCATGACGATGCGGGCGTTGATGGGCATGAGCACGGGGGCGCTGGTGAGGCCGGGCACCTGGGCCGCGGCGGTGATGGCGTCCCAGATGTCGGCGGGGGAGCGGATGTGGTCGCGCCACTGGCGCACCCGGCTGCCGTCGGCGGCGGTGCGGTACTCGGGCCGGTAGGTCACGACCGTCTCGACCATCGACACGGGCGCGGGGTCGAGGGCGCTGTCGACCCGGCCGAGCTTGCCCACCACCCGGTCGACCTCGGGCACCTGGGCGATGGCGGCGTCCATGGTCGACATGAGCTCCAGGGCCTCGCCGATCGAGGCGTGGGGCATGGTCGTGGGCATGTAGAGGAAGCTGCCCTCGTCGAAGGGCGGCATGTACTCCCGGCCGAGGCCCGGCAGGGCGTGGGCCACGGCGGCCACCGGGCGGGTGGTGCGCAGGCCCGCGGGCAGGAAGCCGAAGACCCGGTCGAAGCCCAGCCAGGCGGTCATGCCGAAGAGCACGACCAGCGCGGGGGCCGCGAGGAAGCGCAGCTTGTTGTCGAGCACGGCGCCGAGCAGCCGCGGGTAGGCCGCCTCGAAGGCCCGGAAGCCGCCCAGCACCCCGCCGATGAGCAGCCCGGCGAAGGCGAGGTTGGCGGCCATGCCCGCCTCGGGGCCGAGGGGCAGCCAGTCTTCGATGAGGAGCACGGCGACGACGACCGTGGTGAGCACCGTCTCGACGAGGGCGGCCCGGGCGTCGGTGGCGGGGGCCACGAGGGGCCGGGCGAGGCGGCGCAGGCCGAGGCCCACCACCAGCAGCCCCCCGGCCACCGACCGGGGCAGCAGGGCGAGGCCGAGGCCCACGAGCAGCCAGTCGCGGAGGTGGACCCCGCGCAGCAGCGAGCGCAGCCGGGAGGGCGGGCCGGAGCCGGGGGCCGGGCGTCGCCGCAGCACGACGAGGGCGGCCCCGGGCACGAGCACGAGGGCCAGCAGGAAGGCGGCGCCCATGGCGAAGGTCTTCGTGAGGGCCAGGGGCGCGAAGAGCCGCAGCTCGGTGGGGGTGAGGCCGAAGACGGGCAGGAAGCTGACGACCGTGGTGAGCACGCTCGTGAGCACGGCGGGGGCGACCTCGGCGGCGGCCCGGCGCACGGCGGCGGCCCGGTCGGCGGGGGTGGCGGGGGGCTGGGGCCCGCCGAGGTGTTGGTCGATGTTCTCGACGAAGACGATGCCGATGTCGACCATGGTGCCGATGGCGATGGCGATGCCGCCGAGGGCCATGACGTTGGCGTCGACCCCCGTGAGCTTCATCAGCACGAAGGTGGCCAGCACCCCGAGGGGCAGCAGGCTCGAGACCAGCACCGAGCTGCGCAGGTCGCGGAGCATCACCAGCACGACGATGACCGTGACGAGGATCTGCTGGTAGAGGGCGGTGGCGAGGGTGCCCAGGGTCTCGCCGATGAGCACCGAGCGGTCGTAGAAGGGCACGATGGTGACCTGGCTGACCGTGCCGTCGGCGAGGGTGCGCTTGGGCAGCCCGGGCTGGATGTCGGCGATGCGGGCCTTGACCTGGGTGGTGACCGACAGCGGGTTCTCGAGGTAGCGGGCCACGACCACGCCCCCGACGGCGGGCGCCCCCTCGTCGTCGAGGGCCCCCCGGCGCAGGGCCGGACCGAGGGCCACCCGGGCGACATCCCCGACGCGCACCGGCGTGTTCTCTCGCGCGAGAATGACCGTCTGCTCGATGTCTTCGGTGTCTTCGACGAAGCCGATGCCCCGCACCAGGTACTCGACCCCGTTGATCTCGAGGGTGCGGGCGCCCACGTCCAGGTTCGATCGGCGCACGGCGTCGGCGATCTGGGGGATGGTCACCCCGTGGGCGCGCATGGCCTCGGGGTCGACGTCGACCTGGTACTCGCGCACGAAGCCGCCGACGCTGGCGACCTCGCTGACCCCGGGCACCGACTGGAGGGCGTAGCGCACCGTCCAGTCCTGGATCGAGCGCAGCTCGTCGGGGTCCCAGCCGCCGACCACCCGGCCCTCGGCGTCCTGGCCCTCAAGGGTGTACCAGAAGACCTGGCCCAGGGCGGTGGCGTCCGGTCCGAGGGTGGGCAGGGTGTCGGGGGGCAGGGTGCCGGGCGAGAGCGAGGCCAGCTTCTCGAGCACCCGGGCGCGCGACCAGTAGAACTCGACCTCGTCGTCGAAGATGACGTAGATGGTCGAGAAGCCCAGGGCCGACGAGCTGCGGACGGTGCGCACGCCGGGGATGCCCAGCAGGGCCGTGGTCAGGGGGTAGGTGACCTGGTCTTCGACGTCGCGCGGCGAGCGGCCGGGCCACTCGGTGAAGACGATCTGCTGGTTCTCGCCGATGTCGGGGATGGCGTCGACCGGCAGGGGGCTGCGGGGCAGCAGGCCGGCGGTCGGGTCACCGGCGGGCGCGGCGAAGGGCGAGACGACGAGGCCCCCGGCGACCACCATGGCCACGAGCAGGAAGACCACGAGGCGCAGGTCGATGACGAGGTGGACGAGGCGGTCCCAGAGGCCGGTGGGGGGCGGCGGCGGGCTCAATGGTCGTGCCCGGCGTGGGGGTCGGCGCTGGCGGGGGCGGCGGGGATGGCGTCGAGGTGGGTGCCCGGGGCGACCGTGGCGCGGATCTCGCCGCAGGTGAGCATGGCGGCGCCGAAGTAGGCGTTGTCGACAGTCGTGCCCTGCTGGATCCAGCGGGCGCCTGCGTTGCCCTTGGCCATGGGGCAGAAGGCGACCTGGACGGGGGCGTCGAGGGGGTTGCCGAAGCGGCCGAGGAGCTGCTCGGTGGCGTGGCTCAGGGCCTCGAAGGCCCCCCGGGCGGCCTCGAGGTCGGTGGCCGTGGCCGTCGCTGTGGCCTGGGTGTGGAGGGCCTGGGCGATGGGGGCCCAGGCGGCGGCGGCCGTGCCCGTGAAGGTGACGCCGGCGACGGCCTGCTGGAGGGCGGTGGCGGCCTGCCGGGCGGGGGCGAGGGCGTCGTCGGCGAGGGCGGTCTGGATGCCCAGGTAGGCCGAGAGCACCGGCGCCAGGGCGGCCCGCTCGCTGGCGGCGAGGGGCACGGGGGCGAGGGCGGGCGCGGCCGCGTCGTCGTCGGGGGCCTGCATCATCGCCGGACCGCCGCGGATCTGGAGGTCGGCGTCGAGGACGAAGGCGCCCCGGGTCACGACCACCTCGCCGGCCGAGAGGCCCGAGACCACGGGGTAGACCTCGCCGAGGCGGGGCCCGAGCCGCACGCTGCGGGGGGTGTAGGTGGGGCCCCGGGGGCCGTCGGTCTCGACATAGACCAGCGAGCGCCGGCCCGTGAAGAGGGGGGCCGTGGCGGGCACGACCAGCGGGGCCTCGGCGCCGGTCTCGGCCGCGCTGCTCGTGGCCACCACCGCCTCGGCGAACATACCGGGACGAAGCCGCCCATCGGTGTTCTCGACCTCGACCCGCACCCGTGCGGTGCGGCGCTGGGGGTCGACCGCGGGCTCGACGAAGGCCACCCGGCCGGTGATGGTCTCGCCGGGCAGGGCGTCGACGTGGAGCTCGACGGGCTGGCCCTCGGCGAGCTGGCTCAGGTCGCTCTCGTAGGCGTCGAGCTGGACCCAGAGCCGGCGCAGATCGGCCACCCGGTAGAGGGTCGCGCCCGTGTCGACGTAGGCGCCCTCGGTCGAGCTGCGCTCGATGACCGTGCCCGAGAAGGGCGAGCGGCTGGCGATGGCCCGGGCGGGCTCGCGGGCCTGGGCCATCTCGGCCAGCTCGGCCTCGGGCACCCCGAGCAGCCGCAGCCGCTCTCGGGCGGCCCGGAGCGCCCCCTCGGCGGCGGCGAGGGCGGCGGGGGCACCGGCGCCCAGCCGCGCGACCTGGGCCCGGGCCGTGAGCAGGTCCTGGTGGGCGCTGTAGACCTCGGGGCTGTAGAGGGTTGCGATGACCTGGCCCTTGCGGACCCGCTCGCCGGTGGTGTTGAGGTGGAGCCGGTCGATGCGCCCGGCGACCCAGGTGGTGACGTTGCGGCGGGTGGTCTCGGCGGGCTCGATGCGGCCCAGGAGCCGCAGCTCGGCCGCGCTGTCGGACTGGCGGCGCACGGTCGTGGTGCGGAGCCGGGCGAGGGCCCGGGCCCGGGGCGAGAGGCGGATCTCGGTGGGGGCGGCGGCGCTGTCGTCGCCGGCGGGGATGAGGTCCATGCCACAGAGCGGACAGGCGCCGGGCTCGGCCTGGCGCACCTGGGGGTGCATCGAGCAGGTGTAGGCGGTGGTGGCGCTGGCGGTCGCCTCGGCTGTGGCGGGGGCCGGCGGGGGCGGCGCCGCGAGCCAGCCACCGGCGAAGAAGGCGACGAGCAGGGCGGCCGTGGCCACCGCGACACGGAGCAGGCGGGCCCGGGATGGGAGGGCGGGCATGGCTCAGTCCTCGGCGGGGGCGTGGGGGTGGGCGGCGGGGATGCGGCCGCACTGGGCGGCGAGCGCGGCCCAGGCCGTGGCCCAGGCGGCCCGGGCCTCGTCGGCGTCGATCTGGAGCGCGAGCAGGTCGCGCTGGGCCAGCAGCACCTGGGCGACCGTGGCCTCTCCGACGGCATAGCGGCCGAGCAGGGACGCGTAGCTGGCCTCGGCGGCCGGCAGGAGGGTGGTCTCGATGACGTCGGTGCGGCGGGCGTTGTCGAGCACCCGGGCGTGGGCATCGGCGAGGGCCGCACCGAGCTCGAGGGCGGTGCCGGCGGCGTCGGCCGCGGCGGCGCTGGCCCCGGCCCGGCCGGCGTCCACCGCGGCCCGGTGGGCCCCCTGCCACAGGGGCAGGTCGACGCCGAGGCCCACCGCCAGGGCATCCTTGCCGCTGTCGTCCACGTCGGGCATCGCGGCCGGGCCCGTGGGGATCCAGTCGACCCCCACCCGCAGCCCCGGGCGGCGCTGGGCCCGGGCGAGGCGCATGGCGGCCGTGGCCTCGTCGGCCCGGGCCGCGGCGGCCCGGTTGCGGGGGTGGTCCTGGGCGGCCGCCAGCAGCTCCGCCAGCGGCGCGTCGGGCACCACCGGGGCCGGGGGCGGGGCGTCGGTCGCGAGGGGGGTCGCGGCGTCCAGGGCCGCCGCGGCGCGCAGCCAGGCCCCGGCGGCCTGCTCTCGGGCGTCCATGGTCGCGATGGCGTCGGCGAGCCGGGCCCGCGAGAGGTCGACCTGCTGGAGGTCGGCGAGGGTGGCCGCGCCGACCTCCAGCCGGGCCCGCAGGGTCGCGCTCATGCCGTCGAGCACGTCGAGGTGGGCGCGGTGGGTCTCGCGGGTCGCGCGCAGGGCCCACAGCGCCCAGTAGCGGCGCTCGACCTCGGCGGCCGTGTCGAGGGCGACGGCCTCGACGGCGGCGGCGGCGGCGGCGGCCCGGGCGCTGGCCCCCGCCCGGCGCGCGGGGCGGCTGCCCGGGGGCGGCAGGGGTTGTTGAAGCGAGACCCGGCCGCGCTGGGGGCCCACCCGGGTCTCGACGGCCTGGACGTAGGCGGCGACGCTGAGGCTGGGCTCGGG
>CAXQUZ010000267.1:0-5734 GCA_964226865.1 Myxococcota bacterium
TGGTGCAACGAGGCCCAGGAGCGCTACGTCCTGGGCATCCCGACCGCCCAGCTGCCGGCCTTCGCGGCCCTCTGCGCCCGGGAGCGGGCCCCCTATGCCGTGGT
This sequence comes from Myxococcota bacterium, assembly GCA_964226865.1. GTDB lineage: Bacteria > Myxococcota_A > UBA796 > UBA796 > UBA2385 > CAXQUZ01. The sequence goes on from CAXQUZ010000267.1 coordinate 105, forward strand.
CGGCCACGCCGACGACACGGGCCGCCTCGTGCTCGACGACAGCCTGCTGGGCGACACCCCCATCGACCTCGAGCTCGACTTCATGCTCGGGCGCACCCCGCGCATGCACCGCCACGACACCCGCCAGCCGGCCCCCGACCGGCCCCTCGACACGGCGGCCATCGACCCGGAGGTCGCCCTGCGGCGGGTGCTGGCGCTGCCCACGGTGGCCTCGAAGGAGTTCCTCATCACCATCGGTGACCGCAGCATCACGGGCACGGTGGTGCGAGACCAGATGGTCGGCCCCTGGCAGGTTCCCGTCGCCGACGTCGCCGTCACCTCGACCACCTTCACCGGCCACCGTGGCGAGGCCATGGCCATGGGCGAGCGTGCCCCGGTCGCCCTGCTCGACGCCGCCGCCAGCGCCCGTCTGGCCGTGACCGAGGCCCTCACCAACCTCATGGCGGCCCACGTCGGCGCCCTCGACCAGGTGGTGCTCTCGGCGAACTGGATGGCCGCGGCGGGCCACCCGGGCGAGGGCGCGAAGCTCTACGAGGCCGTCCAGGCCGTCGGTCTCGAGCTCTGCCCGGCCCTCGGCATCTGCATCCCCGTGGGCAAGGACTCGCTCAGCATGCGGGCCCGCTGGCGCGACGACCAGGGCGAGCACCAGGTCACCGCCCCCCTCTGCCTCGTGGTCTCGGCCTTCGCGACCGTCGACGATGTGCGCCCCACCCTCACCCCCCAGCTCGCCATGGACGCCGGCGAGACCGTGCTCATCCACGCCGACCTCTCGGCGGGCCAGCGCCGCCTGGGCGGCAGCGCCCTCGCCCAGGTCCACCGCGAGCTGGGCACGACGCCCCCCGACCTCGACGAGCCGGCCCGGCTCCGGGGCCTCTGGACCGCCCTCCACCAGCTCCGCGACGCCGGCCTCGCGCTGGCCTGGCACGACATCAGCGACGGCGGCCTCGTCGTCGCCGCCCTCGAGATGGCCTTCGCCGGCCGCTGCGGCCTCGCCCTCTCGCTGCCCGAGGCCCACGGCGCCGTGGCCCAGCTCTTCGCCGAAGAGCCCGGCGGTCTCGTCCAGGTGCGGGCCGAGCGCGCCGAGCAGGCCCTCGCCATCCTCGCCGAGAACGGCGTGCCAGCGAGCATTGTCGGCCGCCCCCTGCCCGGATCCGAGATCAGCGTCTTCGTCGGCGCGGTCGAGCAGATCCACGCCAGCCGGGTCGCCCTGCACCGCACCTGGGCCGAGACCAGCCACCGCATGGCCGCGCTGCGGGACGACCCGAGCTGTGCGGCCGAGGCCTACGCCGGGCTGCTCGACGAGGCCGATCCGGGCATCGCGCCGGTGCTCCGCTTCGACCCCGCCGAGGACGTGGCCGCCCCCTTCATCCAGACCGGGGTGCGCCCCACGGTGGCCATCCTGCGCGAGCAGGGGGTCAACGGCCAGCTCGAGATGGCCGCGGCCTTCCACCGGGCGGGCTTCACGGCCGTCGACGTCCACATGAGCGACGTGCTCGCGGGCCGGGACGACCTCTCGGGCCACGTGGGCCTCGTGGCCTGCGGGGGCTTCTCCTACGGCGACGTGCTCGGCGCCGGCGGCGGCTGGGCCCGGGCGGTGCGCTTCAACCCCCGCGCCCGGGCGGCCTTCGCGGCCTTCTTCGCGCGCGGCGACACCTTCTCGCTCGGCGTCTGCAACGGCTGCCAGATGCTCTCCCAGCTCAGCAGCCTCATCCCCGGCGCAACCCACTGGCCCCGCTTCGTGCGCAACCGCTCCGAGCAGTTCGAGGCCCGGCTGAGCCAGGTCGAGGTGCTCGAGAGCCCGAGCGTGCTGCTGGCGGGCATGGCGGGCAGCCGGCTGCCGGTGGCCGTGGCCCACGGCGAGGGGCGGGTCGCCTTCCCCCACACCGCCCAGCAGGGCGCCGCCAAGGCGGCCCTGCGCTACGTCGACGGCCGCGGGCGGGTCGCCAGCCGCTACCCGGTCAACCCCAACGGCAGCCCCGGGGGCCTCACGGCCTTCACCAGCGACGACGGCCGGGCGACCATCATGATGCCCCACCCCGAGCGGGTCTTCCGCACGCTGACCCACTCCTGGGCCCCGGCCGACTGGCCCGAGGACGGCCCCTGGATGCGCATGTTCCGCAACGCCCGGGCCTTCGTCTCCTAGGTCGGCTGATCGGCGCTGCGCTCAGCCGGTCGGGGCCGGGTCTGCGGCGCCCACCTGGGCCGCCACGTGGGCCAGCCGCCGGCCGCTGAGCTCGGCCCAGTGCTGGCGCAGCTCGATGGCGCTGCAGTGGCGGCCTAGGGTGACGGCCGCCGCGAGGGTCGAGCCGCTGCCCGAGAAGGGCTCGAGCACCCGCTCTCCGGGCCGGGTGTAGTGGCGGAGCAGGGGCGCGAGCAGGCTGTGGGGCTTGTGGTTGGGGTGGCTGTCCCAGGTGTCGGCCTCGCCCTCGACGTCGTAGCCGCTGATGAAGTGGCGGGGCGGGCTCTCGGCCTCGGGGGCCAGGGGCGCGAGGGGCGCACGGCCGAAGATCAGCGCCACCTCGTAGAGCCGCGCCAGCTTCTCGCCGCTGTTGCCGCCCTTGCCGAGCTTGGCCCAGAGGAAGGTGCCGTGGGGGTGGAAGCCCGCGCCCGTGGCCACCGCCGCGATGGGCTCCCGCCCGAGCAGGTTCGTCCAGATGACCGCGTGGCCCCCGGGGGCGACCCGGTCGAGGGCCGGCAGCAGCCAGCGCTCGGTGAAGGTGCGGTACTCGGCCACCGAGGCGAAGCGGCGCACGGCCGGGTGGTCGAGCTTGGCCCCCTTGGGATCGCGCAGCTGGCCCTTCTTGTTGCGCCGCTCGAGCAGGCAGTAGGGCGGATCGGCATGGAGCAGGGCCACGGTCTCGTCGCCGAGCACGGCCCGGTAGGTGGAGGGCCGCCGGGCGTCGCCGTGCTGCACGACGCTGCCGCCGACCCGGGTCTGTTGCCGCAGAGACACGCCCACGGGGACCTCCAGGGGGGCGGGCGACTAACGCGGGGGCGACCCGGCGGCGCCCCACCGTCGTGCGCCGGCGGCCAGTGCAATAGGTGGAGAGGGACCGGGCCCCCCAGCCTCACGGGCGGCCCCGAGGTGCCGATGTCTCCAGAGTCCTCCCTTCCCAGCCGCAGCGAGTCCCTGGCCCGCGTCGTGGTCGTCTACACCGTGGCCACCCTCGTCGGCGCCTTCGTCGTGCTCACCGGGCCCTGGCCCGAGCTGCTGCCCCGGCTGCTCGCCGCCGACGTGGTCGCGACCCTGCTCGTCTACACGGCGAGCGTCGGCGCCGGCAACACCAGCGTCTACGACCCCTACTGGAGCGTCGTGCCCATCCTGCTGCTGGGGGGCCTCGCGCTGCTGCCCGACGCCGCCCAGGGCGATCCCCAGCGCCAGCTCATGCTGCTCGGCGGGGTGCTCGCCTGGGGGCTGCGGCTGACCTGGAACTGGGCCCGCTCGTGGACGGGCATGGACCACGAGGACTGGCGCTACGTCGCCTTCCGCCAGCGCCACAGCCGGCCGGTCTTCGAGGCCATCAACCTCTTCGGCCTCCACCTCTTCCCCACCCTCATGGTCTTCCTCGGCCTCACGGGCGCCATCGGGGCCTTCGTCGACCCCACCCCCACGGGCACCCTCGGCTGGGCCGGCCTCGCCGTCTGCCTCACGGGCACCCTCTTCGAGCTCGTCGCCGACATCCAGCTCGTGCGCCACCGCCGCTCGGGCGCCGGCGGCATCCTGCGCACGGGGCTCTGGAAGTGGTCCCGCCACCCCAACTACTTCGGCGAGATCCTCTTCTGGTGGGGCATCTACCTCTTCGGTCTCGACGCCGGGCCCGAGCACTGGTGGACGGGGGCCGGGCCGCTGGCCATCACGGCCATGTTCGTCTTCGTGTCGGTGCCGCTGCTCGAGAAGCGCATGGCCGCCCGCCGCCCGGGCTGGGAGGCCCACGCCGCGGCCACCAGCGCCATCCTCCCCCTGCCCCCCCGCCGCAGCGGCGGTGCCGCATGATCGACGTGGTGCTGCTCTCCCAGGGCAACGAGCTCACGACCGGCCTCACCGTCGACACCAACGCCCACCACATGGCCGGGCGGCTCCACGACCACGGGCTGCGGGTGCGGCGGGTCATCACGGTGCCCGACCGGGTCGAGGACCTCGTGGCCGTGCTGCGCCAGGCCGCCACCCTCGCCCCCGTGGTGGTCTCGACCGGCGGCCTCGGCCCCACCCGGGACGACCTCACGGCCGGTGCCGTGGCCGCGGCCTTCGACCTGCCCCTCCACCTCGACGCCGAGGCCCTCGCCCAGGTCGAGGCCCGCTACGCCGCCTTCGGCCGCCGCATGCCCGCCGTGAACCGCCGCCAGGCCGAGCTGCCCACGGGCGCCCTCGTGCTCGAGAACCGCTGGGGCACGGCGCCGGGCTTCGCGGTCGACCAGGACGACTGCCGGCTCTACTTCCTGCCCGGGGTGCCGCGCGAGATGCGGCCCATGTTCGCCACCCACGTGCTGCCCGACATCCTCGAGCGCCACGCCCTCCGCCCCCCGCTGCTCCACACCCTGCGGGTCATCGGGCTGGGCGAGAGCAGCATCGAGGAGCGCCTCACCGGGCTGGACTGGCCGGGCCTCGAGATCGGCTTCCGCACGAAGCTGCCCGAGAACCAGGTCAAGCTGGCCTTCGCCCCGGGCACCTCCGCCGAGGACCGGGCCGCCGCGGTCGCCGCCGTGCGGGCGCGCATCGGCTGGCACGCCTTCGGGGTCGACTGTGGCGACCTCGCCGCCGTGGTCATGGAGCGCCTCGCCGAGCGGGGCGAGACCGTCGCCACCGCCGAGAGCTGCACGGCCGGCGGGCTCGCCGCCTGGCTCTCGGCCAGCCCCGGGGCCAGCCGGGCGCTGATGGGCGGCGCCGTGGTCTACTCCAACGCCGAGAAGACCCGCCAGTGCGGCGTTCCCGAAGAGATGCTCGCCGCCCACGGGGCCGTCTCCCAGCCCGTCGCCGAGGCCCTGGCCGCCGGCATCCGCAGGGCCGTGGGCACCACCTGGGGCATCGGCATCACGGGCATCGCCGGCCCCGGGGGCGGCTCGGACGAGAAGCCCGTGGGCACAGTCCACTTCGCGCTCTCTGGCCCCGACGGCACGACCCACCGCTGCGACCGCTTCCCCGGCGACCGGGCCCGGGTCCAGCGCCTCGCGGCCGCCGCCGCGCTCACGCTGCTCTACCGGGCCCTCTCCCGCTGAGGCGGGCCCGGCTCAGGTCACGCCGAGGATCTGCTTGACCGCGGTCTCGGCCTCGCGGAAGCCCACCCCCGTGGCCTCGCGGTAGGTCTTGTAGGCCATGATGCGGCGCCCGGCGGCCTCGAACTCCTTGATCTTCGCGATGACCTCGGGCGAGACCGTGGGGGGGCCCGCCGCGGGGGCCGGTGCCGGGGCGCCCCGGCGGGGCGCGGGCGGCGGGGCGGGGGGCGGCGCCTTGGGGTTGCCCCGGTCGACCTTGCGGGCGGGCGCCGGGGCCGGCGCCGGCACCGGTGCCGGCGCGGGCACGGGAGCCGGCGCCGGGGCGGGACGCGGCGCAGGGGCCGGCACCGGCGCGGGCGCAGGAGCGGGCCGCGGAGCCGGCGCAGGGGCGGGGCGCGGGGCCGGCGCGGGGGCCGGAC
>CAXQUZ010000268.1:0-4601 GCA_964226865.1 Myxococcota bacterium
ATTAATTGGTTCTTCCCTTACAAAGAAGAAGTCACAGGTTCAAATCCTTTAACGCCCACAAGGGCTGTTCAGTAATACATTAAGAAATAATAAGTTTGACGCCCAAATGACGCCCATTCTGTGACGACCGAGGGCAGCCTGCTGCTGCGCCGGGGCCACGTCGTGGTCGAGCGCCTCGTCCACCGCCACACCCGCGACCTCGAGCTCTGGGGCGAGCTGCGCCGGGGCACCCTCGACCTGACCCTCCACCTGGCGAAGCGCAGCGGCGCCGACGGGGCGGGCCTCGTGGTCCAGGGCCGGCCGGGGGCCCTCGAGCTGCGGCGGGCCCGCCGCGAGGAGCTCCAGCGCCCCGAGTAGGGCCGCCCTCAGGGCTGGAGGGTGACCGTGCCCACGCCGCCGAAGGCGCTGGCGCCCGTGAAGAGGCTGCCGTCGTCGGGGTCCACCGCCGTGTTCGTCTGGAGGCGGTAGAACCAGACCGCGGCCACGTCGCCGGCGTAGTAGGCCGAGAACATCGACGCGGGCACGGTGTAGCTGCCCGTGTCGTCGGTGCGGCAGAGGATGTCGCCGACGAAGGCGCCGCCCCGGAAGATGTCGAAGCGCACGAGCACGGCGTCACCCAGGCCGGCCGGGCTCCAGGCGAAGCGGTCGCGGGAGACCGAGAAGTCGGCGTAGGCCGAGGCCCCGTCGTTGAAGATGGACCAGGGGCTGATGGCGTCGAAGCCCCCGGCCACCGTGCGCACGACGGAGGAGGTGAAGTTGCCGTCGCCGTCTTCGACGTCGAAGTGGGTGTTCTTGGTGTAGGTCGCCGCCGAGAGGCCGGTGGCCTCGTAGGCCGTGAGGCCGTCGAGGGTGGTGCGGCCCATGGCTACGAGGGGCGAGGAGCCCGGCCCGTGCAGCCAGGCGGCGGGGCCCACGTCGAGGGCGCGCACGGAGGGGGCCGTGCGGGTGGCGTTCGCCACACAGGCGCCGGCGCCGGGCAGCCACGAGAGCCAGTCGACGGCGGCCGGCTCGTGGAAGGTGGTGGTGGCGTCGATGAGCAGGTTCGAGCCCACCCCGAAGCAGGAGGGGCAGCCGATCACGAAGTAGTCGAGGGTGGCGTGGCCCACGGTCAGGCCGGCGATGCTGCCGTCGTCGCCGCCGCCGTCCTCGCCGCCGTCCGTGCCGTCGCCGCCGTCCGTGCCGTCGCCGCCGTCCGTGCCGTCGCCGCCGTCCTCCCCGCCCTCGCTGCCCGCGTCGACGTAGGCGAAGGCATCGACCAGCGTGGCCTCGCCGAGATCGGAGACCACCCGCACGTCCACCCGGGCGGCGCCTACCGCCGGGGGCACCTGGGCCAGCAGCCGCGTGTCGGAGTCGAGGGTGATGGCGGCGGGGGTGCCGGCGAAGCTGACCCAGACCTCACCGACGAAGCCGACGCCCTGGAGCTCGACCACGTCGCCGCCGGCGCTCGCGCCCTCGTCCGGCACGACGGCGTGGAGCTGGACCCGTGCGGCGAGCCCCCCCGTGTCGAGCTCGGCCGCACCGCCTCCGCGCGCGCCGAGGGGCTTCTCGAAGCCGACCTCGCCGCAGGCGGACAGGGCGAGGCCGAGGGTGAGCGGGAGGATGCGGCGCGCCGGGGCGGCCGGCGACCGGGGGATCGGGAGAGGGAGCGGGCGCATGGCCCCACTGTACTGCGATCCCCTGCCAGCCGCCGGTCGCGGCGGGGGGGACGCGCAGCCCGGCCGGCCGGTGGCGGAGCTCAGTCCTGGGCCTCGATGAGCATGAGGCGGAAGGTCGAGCCGCGGCCGGGGCTGGAGCGCAGCGAGACCCGCCCGTGCATGCCCTTCACGAAGTGCTTCACGATGGCGAGGCCGAGGCCCGTGCCGCCCGCCTTGCGCGCCCGGCCCTTGTCGACCCGGTAGAAGCGCTGGAAGATCCGGTCGTGGTGGGCGTGGGCGATGCCGATGCCCTCGTCTTCGACCTCGATCTGGACCCCCTGGGGCCGCAGCTGGCCGTGCACCCGCACCGTGCTGCCGTCGGGGCTGTACTTGATGGCGTTGCTCAGCAGGTTCGTGACCACGTGCAGCAGCGCCTCGCGGTTGGCGAGGGCGCAGAGCAGCTCGTCGACGTGGACGATGACGTGGATGCGGCGCTTCTCGGCGAGGGGCGCGAGCTTGTCGACGCACTCGGTGACGATGGGGCGCACCCGGATGGGCTCGAGGGGCAGGGGCTCGTGGCTCGCGTCGAGGCGGGCCAGGGTCAGGAGATCCTCGAAGAGCTCGGTCAGGCGGCGCGCGTTCCGCAGGATCACCTTCACCATGTGGGCGACCGTGCTGTCGAGCTCGCCCTCGTCGGCCAGCAGGGTCTCGGCGTAGCCGGCGATGGCCGTGGCGGGGGTGCGCAGCTCGTGCGACACGTTGGCCACGAACTCCTGGCGGTAGCGCTCGGCGGCCCGCAGCCGGCTGACGTCCTGGACGATGGCGAGGCTGCCGCGGCCCGAGCCGAGCTGGACCGCCCGGACGAGCAGATCCTTGTTGCCGATGCGCAGGGGGAACTCGGACTCGTCCTCGCTGTCGAGGGCGGCGGCGATGGCCTCGACCGGCACGGCCTCGATGGGCCGGCGTCCGATCGGGTTGGGCACCACGGGCACCATTCTGCTCAAGGCCGGGTTGCAGAGGCGCACCCGGCCCTCGGCGTCGGTCGCGAGCACGCCGTTGGGGCTGCGGTGGACCAGCACCTTGGCGAGCTGGGCGTCCAGGTCGAGGCTCATGGGCCCCCCGGGGCTCGGGCTCAGCTGTCGGCGGAGGAGCGGAAGCGGTAGCCCGCGCCCCGGACCGTCTCGACGTAGGAGGCGGCGGCGCCGAGCTTCTGGCGCAGGCGCTTGACGTGGGTGTCGACCGTGCGGGTGTTGAGGCTGGCGGGCAGCTCCCACACCTTCTCGAGCAGCTCGCCGCGGGTGCAGAGGCGGCCGGAGTGCTCGGCCAGCCAGGCCAGCAGCCGGTACTCGGTGGCCGTGAGCTGGAGCTCTTCCTCGTCGACGAAGGCCCGGTGGGCGGCGAGGTCGATGCGCACGATGCCGATGCGCAGGGCGCCCTCGGCATCTTCGCCGTGCTCGCGGCCGACCCGTCGGGCCGCCGCCTTCACCCGCAGCACCAGCTCGCGCACGCTGAAGGGCTTGGCCACATAGTCGTCGGCGCCGGCCAGGAAGCCCTCGATGCGGTCCTCTTCCTGGGAGCGGGCCGTCACCATGATGATGAAGGCGTCGCGGGTGGTCTCGTCGTCGCGCAGCTGGGCGCAGATGTCGACGCCGCTCAGGTCGGGCAGCATCAGGTCGAGCAGCACGATGGGCGGGGTGTGGCGCCGGGCCTTGGCCAGTCCCCCGGCGCCGTCGGCGGACTCGAGCACCTCGAAGCCCTCCTTGCGGAGGTTGAGGGCGACGAGCTCGCGGATGTCGTCTTCGTCTTCGACGACCAGGACAGTGACGGGCTGGGTCATGGGGTCTCCTCCCGGGGCGCGATGCGGCGGGGCAGGCGGGGCGTGCCAGAACGTTAGCGCGTTCCGTCCGTTCCGGCGTCGGTAGTGTTGCGGATGTGTGACGGCCGCGGGCTGCGTCCCCCGCCCAGCATCAGCAGGCCCCCCACGAGGGCCCGCCCCAGCTCGCCGCTCCAGCGCACGAGGGCCAGGGCCACGGCGGCCGCCTCTCCGATGCCCCAGGGGGCAAGCACGATGACGAAGACGCCCTCGCGCAGCCCCAGGCCGCTGACGGTCACGGGCAGGGAGATGACCGTGTCCATGGCGGGCACGATGGCGGGGGCGGCGCTCGCCGGCACGGCCGCCCCGACGCCCCGGAAGAGCAGCCAGACGCTCAGCACGTTGTGGAGCGCGATCCAGCCGCCCAGGGCCGTGGCGAGGGCGAGGGCGCGGCGGGCGTGGCCGAGTCGCTGGAGCCGGTGGGCCACGGCGGTCGCCCGGTCGCGGACGAGGGCGGGCAGCCGCTGGGCGAGGGCCGGGCCCTTGGCGGCGAGGGCGGCGGAGGCGCTGAGCACGGCCACGAAGGCGCCCAGGAACAGGGTGGCCGAGGTGGCCAGGGCGGGCAGGGTGTCCCAGAGGCCCCAGGCGAGGCCGTAGGCGAGCAGCAGCCCCCAGGGCACAAGCTCGAGCACCCGCGCCGTGAAGGCGGTGGCGAGAACGGCCTCGAGGTCACCGGTCTCGCGGGCCAGCCACCCGACCCGGGCCACGTCGGCGCCCCCCCGGGGGGTGACAGCGCCGACGAAGCTGGCGCGGAGCAGCACCGGCAGGATGCGCCGCCAGGAGAGGGGCACCCCCGCGGCGCCGAAGAGCAGCTGGAGGCGCCAGGCATGCAGCAGGCTGTTGGCCAGCAGCAGGCTGACGGGCACGGCGAAGAGCCACCGGGGCACGGCCTCGAGGGCGGCGAGGGCGGCGGCCGGGTCGACGCGCTGGGAGAGCCAGGCCAGGGCCCCGGCGGTGAGGCCCACCCGCAGCAGGGTGCCGGCGACGCGGCGGCCGCGCCCGGCGGCGGGGCGGGGGGGCGCGTCGGGGGACGGGGCAGGCGGGACGGAGATGGCGGCGTCGCAGGCGGAGGACAGGGGACGGGGCGCGGGGGC